>NZ_BCQQ01000036.1 GCF_001552155.1 Actinomadura formosensis NBRC 14204
GGGGCCGCCGGGGGCGGCGCCGACCGGGCCGCGTGCGCCGCGCGCCGAGCCCGCGGCACCCACAGCAGCCCGGCGAGCGCCGCCGGAATCGTGAGCAGGCCGAGCGGCAGCCGCCACGTCGCGCCGAAGAGGTGCTCGACCGGCACGGCGACCCCGGACGACAGGGCCGCCCCGCCCGTCACCGCGACCGTGTAGACGGCCGTCACCGTGGTGATCCTGGCCGGATGGTCCCGCTTGATGATCGAGGGCATCGCGATGTTGCCGATGCTGATCGCGATGCCGGCGACCAGCGACCCGGCGAACAGCGTGACCGGGCCGTCCAGCAGCCGCAGCGCCAGCCCGGCCACGAGCAGCGCCATCGCGCCGACCAGCAGTGTCTCGCCGCGGGGGGCGCGCGGCAGGAACGCCGCGACGAGCCCGTAGGAGCCGAAGAAGGCGAGCGGAAGCGTGGTCAGCGCGCCCGCCGCCGTCCCGGACAGGTCGAACGCGTCGCTGATCTCGGTCAGCAGCGGCCCGACCGCCGCGACCGCCGGCCGCAGGTTGACCGCCACCAGGACGATCATCAGCAGCGAGCCGGCCACCCCGGCACGCCGTGCGGTCACCGCGCGTCCTCCTCACCGGGCGCCTCCTCCGGCCGCGCCGGGCCTGTGTCCGTGCGCCGCCGCGCCGCGAGGCGGGCCACCCGGACATCGTAGGCGAGCCGCATCCTCAGCACCCCGGCGTGCGACAGCGCCCGGTTCGTCTCCCGCACCGCCGTGTCAGATGCGTCAGCGGGGCTTACGGAGGCCGAACAGGCGTCTCCGCGGTCTCCCGGTCGCTCCCGCGGCCACCTCGGCCGCCCTGCGCGCCTCGGCCTCCTCCTCGCGCTCCTTCTCGCGGACGGCCTGCTCACCGGCGCGTCCGTACTCCACGCGTGCCGTGACCTCGCGATGCGTCACCGAGGGCGCCGGGTCGCGGCGCGACCGCTGGGACGGGCTGCCCTTGATGATGCCGCCCTGGACGGGCCCGCGGTTCGGGAGGCCGCCCCTCGGCATCCGGCCGCGCGGGCGCCTGCGGGACGCCGTCAACGTGACCACGACCCAGAAGACGACGGCCAGGAAGATGAGGGCCGGGCCGATGGCCATGAAATAGGCGTCCCCGAGGCGGGTGGAGCTGGCGAGCATGAGGCGACACCTCCTCGCCCCAGCCCTACCCGGTGCCGCGCCGTTAACCGCCCGGCGACCGCGCGGCGCCGGTCACATGCCGCGCGACTGGGAGATGGACCCCGACGTGGCTAGCGTGAACGTCCGCATCGACTCAGCGAACTTGGACAGGTCCCATTCGGCCGGGCCCTCGTACCAGTAGAGGTTGTCGGCGCCCTCGGCCCGCTCGCCCGCGTCCTTCACCGTCTCCGCCCACTTCGGGACGGTGTCGAATATGACCGCGTACGGCAGGAAACGGGAGAACAGCGCGATCCGCTGGCGGGAGGCGATGGTGTCGCCGTCCGGGATGGCGCCGCGCTCCAGGAACGCGCGGAAACCGATCGTGTGCGCGAGGACGGTGGCGCCGCGCGCGGTCTTCGCCGGCATGTACTGCCCGCCGTAGGCCAGCGCCGCGCCCGCGATGATCAATGCGAGGCCGGCGAGCGCCCACTCGGTGGTGAGGGCGAGCGCGACTGTCGCCGCGATGCCGAGCACCGTCACCAGGATGCCCGTGACCGTCCAGCGGGACCGGACGGTGTCGGGACGCCGCGCGAACCAGCCCTGCTTCACCACGTCGTCGTACATCGCGGACCTGACCTGCGCCAGCTTCGTCGCGAACGTTCCGCCGAGCTCCGACAGCTTGACCGCGTCGCGGCCGGTGCCGTCCGGGGCGGTGAGCAGCGCGTCCAGCAGGATCCGCTCGTAGGGGAGCAGGTCGGTCTGCGGGCGGTCGAGGCGGCGCAGCGTCCAGTCCAGGCGGCCGGTGACGGCCCTGTCCTCCTCCTCGATCAGCAGGTAGCCGCGCACGGCGAGGTCGACGATCGTCGCGGTCACGTCGATCACGTCGGCCTGCTCGTCGATCAGCGTGCCGATCTGGCCGGGCCGCACCCCGTCCGGCGGCTCGAACTCCGCCCCGGCGATCGGCGCCTGGTCGCCCTCGGCTGCCTTCTTGCCGACGACCCGGGCGTCCCGCCCGCGCAGCAGGTAGAGGACGGCGACGCCGCCGACCAGCAGCACCAGCAGGCCGGCGAGCGCGGCCCCGGTGACGGCGTTGACGGAGAACGCGGTCGCGACCGTGTGGCGGCGCTCGTAGATCGCGCGGCCCCCGGTCGTGCCGGCGGGCAGGCCCGCGACGACGGTCAGGTACTCGCCCGGCAGCATCCCCTGCTGGGCGTAGACGCCCTGCGTGTGCGTGTGGTTCGTGTAGTACTGGGTGCAGCCGATCATGCTGCCGATCGGGCCGGTGAAGCAGTTGACGCTGCGGATCATCGCACCGGCGTCCACGGTCGCCTTCGCCTCGTCCACCGGGACCTTCCAGCCGCCGACCACCGGCCAGCGCAGCTCCTCCGACGCCCCCATCTGGGTGATCGCGCCGCGCAGGTCGTACTGCAGCACGACCGTGCGGTCACCGGTCAGGTTCTTGGCGCCGGTCACCTTCACGGTCGTCCTGGTGCCCCCGCTGGACGCGGCGACCTGTGTCGGCCCGCCGTCCGGGCTGGACGCGCGCAGGTCCGTGAGCTTGTAGACGCGGTCCTCGGACAGGCTCTCGTGGCTGCGGGTGGGGAACGTCCGCTCGAAGCCCCTGTGCCCGGCGAACCGGTAGACGATCGTCTCCTTCACCTTGGTCGTACCGCCTTGACCCGCGGTGAGGACGACCTCGTCCTTGAGAACCCGCTCCGCCGCGGCGGTCCCCGCCGACGCCGCGGAAGGGGTGGCCGTCACCGGCAGCAGGGCCACGGCCGACACCGCGGCCGACATCGTCAGGGCAACCGGCCGGAACCGGAACAACGCCGCAAGAGCAGACATGGCCGCAAATAGTATCGGCAACGCGTGCGATGATTCTGCGCTATGGCAGGTCATTACCCCCCGCCGCCTCCTCCGCCGCGGCCTCCGGCACCGCCCTACGGCGGGCCTCCCCACGGTGGTCCCCCGTACGGAGGGCCGCCCTACGGGGCCCCGCCCCCGCGCGGGGCGGGTTACGGGCCCCCTGCCTACGGGCAGCCGCAGTACCGGTATGTCCCGATGCGGCCACCGCCGAGGCGCAGCGCCGGCGGGACGATCGCGGGCATCTTCGGCGGGCTGACCGCGCTCGTCGTCCTCGCCATCCTGGGGTTCTCCGCGCTCGGCGGGATGCAGACCGCGGCCGGCGGCACGCGGACGCCCACCTCGTCCGGCGGCGCCGCGGTGTCGCCGAAGGAGAAGGCCACCAACAACAGGCTGTACAAGACGGGCCCGCTGACCTCGGTGAGCTGCCGGCTGCCGGGCATCCTGCCGTCCACCGAGTCGATGCGCGGCTTCATGGACACGCTGAGCGACTGCCTCGACCAGGCGTGGACGCAGCAGTTCAGGAAGGCCGGGATCGCGTTCGACAAGCCCGACCGGGTGTTCTGGACCGAGCCCGGACGCAGCCCGTGCGGCAGCTACCCGGCGCCCGGCGCCTCCGCGTTCTACTGCCCGGCGAACAACACGATGTACGTCGGGCTCCGGCACGTCGTGGAGACCTCGGGCGGCGAGCCGCTGTCCCACTACGCCGTGTACGCACGGGTGATCGCGCACGAGTACGGGCACCACGTCCAGGACCGCGCCGGAATCCTCCTCTACGGGGACCGGCAGATCGAGACCGGCGACACCGCGACGCGCAACGCCGCGAGCCGCCGCATCGAACTGCAGGCGCAGTGCTTCGCCGGCGCGTTCCTCGGCTCGGAACGCGCCACGCTGCCGATGACGCGCGAGCAGTACGTCGCGATGATCGTGGACGTCCGGGGCCGCGGCGAGGACCGCAAGCCGCCGGACGAGCGCGACCACGGCTCGGGCAACCACTACGCGGGCTGGGTGGTCGCCGGCTTCGACGGACGCGACCTCACCGTCTGCAACACCTGGATCGCGCCGCCTGCCAAGGTGAGCTGAGCGCTGCGCGAACTCGCGGCTGAGCACCCGTCTTCGTGACCTGCGGCCCGGCGCCGTCCACCCGGACGGTGCCGGGCTTTTTCGACCTTTCCAGCATGTGAGGCGACTCACCGCGAAGTGCTAGCTGGCCTGCTTGCAATTGCAAGCATCATGACGCAGTGTGGAGGTATGGCAAGTTCGAAGGTCGGCTCCATCGGGGAGTACATCCGGGAACAGCGGACGCGCGCGAAGATCTCGCTGCGCCAGCTCGCGGACGTCTCGGGGATCTCCAATCCGTACCTGAGCCAGATCGAGCGCGGCCTGCGCAAGCCGAGCGCCGAGATCCTGCAGCAGATCGCCAAGGGGCTGCGGATCTCCGCCGAGGCGCTGTACGTGCAGGCGGGCATCCTTGAGGATCGCGAGGCCGACACCGACGTCCAGGCCGCGGTCCGGGCCGACCTCCTGCTCACCGAACGGCAGAAGCAGGTCCTGCTCGACATCTACGCGTCGTTCCTCAAGGAGAACGAGGCCACCGGCGTGCTCGCCACCGAGCCCGCCGGCGCAGCCGGCGCAGAACCGCAAGCGCCACACGAACAGAACGGAAAGGATGAGGTCGGATGACGCTGGCCAACAACCTCCGAGAGAACAAGGCCGTCTACGCCGTGGCCGGCGCGGGCGACTTCGCGGTGGAGAAGCTCCGTGAGGTCCCCGGGCAGGTGGACCGCTACCGCGAGCAGGTCCGCGAGACCGTGCAGCGCTACCGGGGCGAGGTCACCCGGTACCAGGAGCGCGTGGACGCCAAGGACCTGCCGGGCGCGGCCGTCGCCTACGCCACGCACTTCGGCACCCGTGCCGTCGAGTTCATCGACGAGCTCGCCGAGCGCGGCAAGAAGGTCGTCAACCGGCAGGCCGTCGAGATCGCCGAGATCACCGACACCGAGTCCAAGCCGGCCACGAGGACCCGCACCCCGCAGCCGCGTAAGAGGACCACGTCCACGACCGCGACCGCGACCGCGCGGCGGCAGACCCGGACCACCGCCAAGAAGTGACGCCGTGGGCCGCCGAAGGAGCTCGGCCGGGAACACCCGGCCGGGCTCCTTCGTCTGTTCCAACAGGCTGCCCAGGCGGACGGTGCGCATAGGGTTGGGGCAGCAAGACGCCGTGTGAGCGACAAGGGGTCGCCGTCCGAGACGAGCAGGAGCGCTGATCGCCGATGTCGGGCTTCAACGTGCTGGACTACTTCTTCTGGCTGCTGCTGATCATCGCGTTCGCGATGGAGGCGTGGGCGCTGATCGACTCGCTGACCGTGCCCGTCGGCGCGTACTCGGCCGCCGGCAAGCAGAGCAAGAAGCTCTGGATGATCATCTTGATCGTCGCCACCGTCGTCGGCGGCGCCTACGCGGTCGCGCCGGCCGCGCTCGGCGCCAGCCCCATCGCGCTGCTGCTCGGCATCCTCCCGGTCGCCGCGTTCATCGCCGCGGCCGTCTATCTGGCGGACGTCCGTCCGGCCGTCGGTCCGTACAAGAAGAACAACGGCGGGCGCGGCGGCTCCCGATCGGGACCCTACGGCCCCTGGTGACCCCTAGTGTGAGGTCATGAGCACGGAGACCCTCGGACGCACCACCCGGCTGGAACTGGGCGACCAGGCACTGCGGGAATGGGAGGCCGTCGTCCTCGACGCCGGACCGGACGGCATCGTCCTCGACCGGTCGGCCTTCTACCCGGGCGGCGGCGGCCAGCCCCCGGACCACGGCGTCCTGCTCTGGCAGGGTGTGCAGACCCGCATCGGCGGCGTTCGCAAGGGCGACGACCTGGCGCTCATCCCCGTTGAGGGCGACCCGCTGCCGCCCGCCGGCACCGTCGTGCGGGGCGCGGTGGAGGACGAGCGCCGCACCGCCCTCATGCGCACCCATTCCGGCCTGCACCTGCTGTGCGGGGTGGTGTTCCGCGACTACGGCTGCCTCGTCACCGGCGGGAACATGGAGCCGCTGACCGCCCGCATGGACTTCGACCTGCGCGAGGTCCCGCCCGGCTTCAAGCAGGCCGTCGAGGACGCCTGCAACGCCGAGGTCGAGGCCGACCGCCGCATCGACGTCAAGACCCTGCCGCGCGCCGAGGCGTTCGAGATCCCCGACATCATCCGGACCGCGACGAACCTGGTGCCGCCCGAGGTGCAGGACGTCCGCATCGTCGACATCGTCGGCCTCGACACCCAGGCCGACGGCGGCACCCACGTGGGCTCCACCAAGCAGATCGGCCGCATCACGGTCGCCAAGGTCGAGAACAAGGGCCGCGGCTTCCGCCGCCTCCGCATCAAGATCAGCGACTAGCGGACCGGGCACCGGCGCGGCGGGCGCCTCCGCCGTGCCGGTGCCCGGCGGTCCAGGGACGGGCGGTCTAGGGGGACGGGCGGGACAGGGCGTCCACGGAGACGAGGCCGTGTTCGACGATGTCCACGGCGCGGTCGAGGGCCGTCCGCATCGAGAGAGGGTCGTAGCCCTCGCGGCGGCAGTGCGCGACGACCGCCTGCATGCCGCCGATCGCTATGCCGGACGCGGCCACGGCGTCGATCTCCGAAATGTCGGGGCAGAGGTCGCGTAGCAGCGCTTCGATCGCTTCCTGGGCGCCCGTCATCCGCTGGAGCGCGCGGGCCCGCAGGCCGGGACGTTCCAGGACGAGCGCGACCTGCACGGCCCCGTACTCGCGGTGCTCCGCCACGACCGCGTTGAGGACGTCCACGATGCTGCGCCGGATCGTCTCCATCGGCGTCTCGCCGGGGGTGCGGCGCAGCCGCTCGGCGACCTCGGCGAGCCGGTCGTCGATCTCGGCGAAGACCACGTCCTCCTTGGACGGGAAGTAGCTGAAGAACGTGCGGGGCGACACGTCCGCGGCGGCGGCGATGTCGGCGATCGTCGTCTCCTCGTAGCCGCGCTCGGCGAACAGGCGGAGCGCGGCGGTCGCGATGGCCTGCCGGGTGCGCCGCTTCTTGCGTTCCCGCAGGCCCGTCGGCACCTCCGGCCGCTCCGCCTCGTCGTCCATGTGACGGACGTTACCATGTCTGCAAAGTTGCATCTATTGCAAATATGCAGCGATAGGTGTTCTCTGCGACCATGGCGCGATTTCTGGACGCACTGGGGCGTCTCTGCGTGCGGAGGCGGCGCACGGTCTTCGAACTGTGGGTCGCCGTCATACTGGGCGCGGGGGTCCTCGGCATCATGCACGGGGGCATGTTCGTCCAGCAGAGCACGCTGCCCGGCACCGAGACGCAGCGCGCCATCGACGCGCTCGGCCAGGACTTCCCGGCGATGACCGGGCCCACCGCGACCGTGGTCTTCCACGAGACGCCGCAGGCCGGCCCGGCGGACTGGCGGGTCGCGCTCACGATCGGCCAGTCGATCGAGAACATCGCCAAGCTGAAGCGGGTCGCGTTCGTCGAGAACCCCTATGTCCCGGGCATGGGCGGGTTGAAGGACGACAACGCGGTCGTCGTCCGGCTCAACTTCACCGGGACGATGAGCGATGTCGGCCCCGCCGACCTCGACGCGCTGAACCGGGCCGTCGAGCCGGCCCGGATGGCCGGGCTGGAGGTGAAGTTCGGCGGCATCGTCGCAATGATCCTCAACCAGCCGAAGGGCGGGCCGCAGGAGGGCGTCGGGATCATCCTGGCGCTGGTGGTGCTGCTGCTGGCGTTCGGGTCGTTCCTCGCGGCGGGCATCCCGATCCTGGTGTCGCTGTGCGGGATGGCCGTCGCCTATTCGCTGATCCATTTCTCGGCGTCGCTGTTCCAGATCGCGCCGACCGCGCCGATGGTCGCCGCCATGCTCGGCATCGGCGCCGGAATCGACTACGCGCTGTTCATCGTCACCCGCTACCGGCAGCAGCTCGCCGAGGGCGACGACGTCGAGACCGCGGTCGGCCGGGCCATGGCGCATTCGGGGCACGCCGTGGTCTTCGCGGGCGGCACCGTCGTGTTCGCGATCTGCGGGCTGTTCCTGTCCGGGATCGAGTTCATCGGACGCATCGGAATCGCCACCGCGCTGGCCGTCGCGATCATGGTCGTGGCCGCGCTGACGCTGCTGCCCGCCGTTCTCGGCGCGCTCGGGCACCGCATCGACCGGTACCGGCTGCCGCGCGTCCGCCCCGACCGGAGTTCGCATCGCTGGACGGCGTGGGGGCGCCATGTGGACCGGCACGCCTGGCCTTACGCGATCGTCGCCACGCTCGTCCTGCTGGCGCTGTCCGTTCCGACGCTCAGCCTGCGGTTCGGCGTGATGGCGGACAGCATGTCGTCCCCGAAGATGGAGGCGCGGCAGGCCTACGACATCGTCGCCCGCGAGTTCGGCGCCGGTCACTACAGCCCGTTCGTCGTCGTCGCGAAAGTGCCCGGCGAGGAGAAGCGCGTCAAGCCGAAGCGGGTGGTGCCGACGGTGGACGGCCAGGAAGGGCTGTCGGGCCTGACGGGGCCCGCCGCCGTGGCCGCGCCCAGCCCGTCTCCCCGGCCCGCCCGCCCCAAAGGCGCACCGGATCCGGACAAGAAGCCCGACAAGGACGCGCTCCTCATCGGCCGGCAATTGCAGCAGCGCCTGTCCGAGGCGCCCGGCGTCGTTTTCGTCGGCGAACCGGTGGTGACCGGGAAGACGGCGGTCCTGCAGGTCGTCCCCCGCGACGCCCCGCACGCGCAGTCGACCACCGACCTCGTCCACCACCTGCGGGACGTGGAGATCCGCGCGGTCCGCGACGCGCACCCGGGCACCGAGATCTACCTGGGCGGCGAGAACCCCGCGATCATCGACCTGGCCACCACGGTCGGCGACCGGATGCTCACCGTCGTCGTGGCGGTCGTGGGCGTCGCCCTGCTGCTGCTCGTGATCGCGTTCCGGTCGGTGGTCGTCCCGGTGAAGGCCGCGCTGATGAACCTGCTGTCGATCGGCGCCTCGTTCGGCGTCGTCACCGCCGTCTTCCAGTGGGGCTGGGGCGTCGAGCTGTTCGGCGTCGACCAGGCCATCCCGATCATGTCGTTCATCCCGCTGTTCATGTTCGCCCTGATCTTCGGGCTGTCCATGGACTACGAGGTCTTCCTGCTCTCCCGGATCAAGGAGGAGTACGAGCGGACGGGGGACCCGCACGAGTCCGTGGTGACCGGTATCGGGGCCACCGCGCGGCTCATCACCTCCGCCGCGCTCATCATGATCTTCGTGTTCGCGAGCTTCGTCCCGCAGCCGGACCCGACGGTGAAGATGATGGCGCTCGGCCTCGCGGTCGCCGTCGCGATGGACGCCACGATCGTCCGGCTCGTCCTCGTCCCGGCCCTGATGAGCCTGCTGGGCCACGCCAACTGGTGGTGGCCGGGCCGCGGCCGCCCGGTCGCGCCCCCGCCGCCTCCGGAACCGGTCAGCGAACAACTGGAACTGGAGCTGACGAGCTGACCGCGAGAGGGCTCACCGGTCGACGTCGTGAGCCTCGGCGTGCTCGCGCCGGACCGTGGCGGACCGGCCGGTCGCCGTCTCGCGGAACACCGTGTCGACGGTCTTCATGCGTATTTCTTCCAGGACCGCGACCTGCGCATCCGCGCGCTCCAGCAGAGTGCGCAGCCGGCCGGCGTCCAGCCCCGGTTCCTGGTCGGCGAGGGCGAGCAGGGTGCGCCACCCGGCGGCCTTGCCCTCGACGGCCAGGCGCAGCATTTCCACTTCCACGAGATCGCTCAGGGGCGAGCGGCTGAGCAGCCGGCCGTTGAGCTTCAGCCGGCCCGCCTTCTCGGCTCCCCATGCCACCAGGCTCTTGGCCCGGTTGACCGGCAGCTCCAGCGACCGCATGATCGCCAGCAGGGCCCCGCGGTCGGCGGCGATGTCGTCCGCCAGCCGTCTCAGGCGCTCGGCGTCGCCGGAGTCGCGGTGCGCCCGCGCGACCCGGCGGGCCAGTTCCACCCCGCCGGCCGCCCCGGTCAGATGGTCGTTCAGATAGATGCGCAGCAATCCGCGGTCGTCACTTGTCGGCATCTGTCTCTGGTACCCCGAGCCGGCCGCGTAAACGGCGCTTTTACGGGATCTGCTCGACCCGGACGCCGGGGACGGCCTCGTAGACGTCGGGATCGGCGGTGATCAGCGGCCAGCGCCGCCAGCGGGCGGACCACGCGGCCTGCGCCGCGTCGATCCCCAGGTTGGGGATCGTGGTGACGAGGAGGCCGGTCTGCTGCGCGATCACGTGGTCGAGGTCGTCCACGTGCACGACCTGCATGCCGGGCAGCCGCTCCAGGACGGTGCGGCCGTGGTCCGGGACGATCTGCCACGCGCGGGCGAGCGCGGTGGCGGGGATGACGATGGTCGCGTGCTGCGCGATGGACGCGCGGAGCCGGGCACGGACATAGATGGTCTTGCCGGTGGCGAGGTCCAGGAGGGCGGTCGCGTCGAAGACGTGACCGGTGATCACGCGACGTCCCTGCGGTCCGGCGTGCCGCGTTCGACGAGACGGTTCACCATCGCCTGCTCGTCGGGGCTCGGCGGGCCGAACAGGTCGTCGATCGTGGAGGCGTCCCGCAGGTAGGCCAGCTTGAGGCGCGCCCCGTCCGCGAGGAACCCGGACACCGAGGCGATCTTCTTGTCCTCGGCGAGCCCCTGCAACGTGGCGGCAAGCTCGTCAGGGAGCGTGATGTTGAGTCTCGCCATGGGCCACACGATACACACTCGACCGCCCTCCAGTGTGTATTCAGGTGGGGGAGGCTCCGGGACGGAGGGTCGCGAGCGTCCGGGCCGGCCAGTCCCGCTCGGCGGTGGACGTCACCCGGGCGATGTGCTGGATGCCCGCCTGGAACGGCGATGCGAGCTCGTCATGGCGGAGCGCCCGGCCGTCTCCGGCGAAGAATCCGCGTTGCGGGTCGTCGAGGAAGTCGAGGCGCCGCTGGAGGACCGCGGACCGGCCCTCGGCCGACGGCAGCAGATGCGGGAAGGCCAGCAGGACGAAGTGCCGGTTGCGGTCGGAGATCTCCAGGTCGTCCGGCGCGGTGAGCCGCCGCAGCTCGTAGGCGTGCATGTCACGTTCGGCCAGGAAGCCGAGGATCGCGAGTTCGAGTATGGCCCGTACCTCCCCGATTCGAGGTACTCAGAAAGCGGCACTCCGCTTTGCGGCCCGGTTTCCGTCGATCCAGCCGGTCGCCGTTCGTATGGAGGATGGGACGGCCGGCACCGGGCCGGCGTCCGAGACGGGTGGTGATGACGATGGGCGAGGTCAGAACGCTGCTGGACGGCCGGGGACTGGTCGAGTCGCCGCGCTGGCACGGGGACCGGCTGTACTTCTCCGACTGGTCCGCGGGCGAGGTCGTCGCCGTCGGCCTGGACGGTGCCGCCGAAGTGGTCGCGCGGGTGAGGTCGCTGCCGCTGTGCACGGCATGGCTCGACGACCGGCTCATGATCGTCTCGTCGGCGGACGGGCGGCTGCTGCGCCGTGACCCCGATGGAACCCTGGTCGCCCACGCCGAACTCGGCCCATCCGGCTGGAACGACGTCGTCGCCGACGGCCGCGGCGGCCTCTACGTCAACGCCGTCGGCTTCGACCCGATGTCCGGTGAAGTGTCCAAGCCCGGGTCCGTCTCTCTGGTCGCGGACGGCTCGGTACGCCAGGTGGCGGACGACATCGCGTTCCCCAACGGAATGGCGGTGACGCCCGACAAGTCCACACTGATCGTCGCGGACTCCTACCGCCACAATCTCGTGGCCTTCGACATCGACGCGGACGGCGGGCTGTCGGGCCGCCGGGTCTGGGCCGATCTGGGGGAGGCCGCCGCCCCGGACGGCATCTGCGTGGACGCGGAGGACGCGGTCTGGTACGCCGACGTCCCCAACCGGCGCTGCGTGCGCGTCGCGGAGGGCGGCGAGATCCTGCAAACCGTCCACCTGGACCGCGGCGGCTTCGCCTGCGCGCTGGGCGGCCCGGACGGCAGGACGCTGTTCATCACCGCCGCCGAATGGCGCGGCATGACCGAGACCGAACCGGTCGCACCCGGCTCCGGCCGGATCCTCGCCACCGAAGTGGACGTCCCGGGCGCCGGCCGGCGGTAAGGACACCCGCCACCGATGACGAGCCCACGCGCCCGAACGGCCGATCACGTATGCCGGCGGATGCTCGGCTCGCTCGTGGTCGTCGGGGACGGTGACCGCCGTGGTGTTCGAAGATCAGCGGGGCGGTAGAGTCGCGGGTGGCATGAACTGACGCGGGGTGCCCCATGTGGGGAGAATCGGGAAGCCGGTGGAATTCCGGCACGGGCCCGCCGCGGTGACCGGGGAGCTGCCACCCAGGCGCGTTCGCGCAGCCACTGGCCGTCCGGCCGGGAAGGCGGGTGGTCGAGCGTCGATCCGGAAGTCCGAAGACCGGCCTCGCTCCGAACGGCCGCCGTTCACGGCGGCCCGATGCAGCGGGAGCCTGCCGTGAACGTCTATGACGCCATCCACCGCCGCCGTGACGTGCGCGCCGAATTCACCGGCGCGCCGATCCCGCCGGACGTCCTCGACCGGGTCCTGGAGGCCGCGCACGCCGCGCCCAGTGTCGGGCTGTCGCAGCCATGGGATTTCATCCTCGTGGGCGACTCCGCCGCCCGGCGCGCGTTCTACGACCACGTCCAGTCGGAACGCGCCGCCTTCGCCGCCACCCTGACGGGCGCCGCCGCCGAACGCTTCGCGCGGATCAAGATCGACGGGATTCTGGAGTCCAGCCTGTCGATCGTGGTCACCTACGATCCCGAACGCGGCGGCCCGGCGGTCCTGGGCAGGCACGCGATCGCCGACGCGGGGCTGTACTCGGTCTGCCTGGCCATCCAGAATCTGTGGCTCGCCGCCACCGTGGAGAACCTCGGCGTCGGGTGGGTGTCGTTCTATCGGGAACCGTACCTGCGCGACCTGCTCGGCATTCCCGAGGCCATCCGTCCGGTCGCCTGGCTCTGCCTCGGCCCGGTCACCCGTCTCCAATCCGCTCCGGATCTCGAACGGCACGGCTGGCGCCGGCGCCGTCCGCTGGACGCAGCCGTCCACCACGACCGCTGGTGAGAACGTACGGGGTGTTCCGAAGGCGGACGGCCATGTGGACGAGGAAGAACACGCCGGCCAGCAGGTAGCAGTTCGCGACGGGGGTCAGCAGGATGTGGAAGCCGTATTCGAGCGGGTGGCCGTTATGGGGCGTCCACCACAGCGGAGACAGTGCGAACAGGATGTAGCCGGCCAGGGCGGTCTTCCGGTTGTTGTTGCGGATCAGGACCGCCAGTGCCGGGACGATCCATGCCCAGTGGTGCGCCCAGGAGATGGGGGAGACCAGCAGGCCGGTCGCGCCTGTGACGGCTGTCGCGCTCAGCCAGTCGCCTCGCCTTGCCCATAGGGCGGCGACCGTGAGGCCGAAGACGCCGATGGTCAGCGGAATGGCGGTGTACCAGTCGCCCACCTCGCCCGTCCCCCGCAATATGCGGGTCAGCGCGCCGTACGGGGATTGGTTGCTGATGTACGGGACGCCCACGCGTGACGTGTCGTAGAACGTGCGCAGCCAATAGAGGCGGGACGCGTCCGGGGCGATGAAGCAGGCGAGCAGGGTGCAGACGGCGAAGGTCGCGGTCGCCGTGAAAGCGTCCCTCGTCCGCCGCGTCACCAGGAGCAGGACGACGAAGACGGCCGGGGTCAGCTTGATCGCGGTCGCGATGCCGATGCCGATTCCGGCGGGACGGCCGAGGGCGACGCGGTGCATGTCCGCGAGGACGAGGGCGAGCAGGAACAGGTTGACCTGGCCGAGGAAGAACGAGTGCCAGATCGGTTCGAGGAGCAGCCCCGCCGCCACGACGGCGGCCAGGGAAGCGCGGCGGCCCGTGAGTTTCAGCGTCGTCCGGCAGGCCCATGCGAAGGCCGCCAGCGAGGCCAGTTGCCACAGCATCCGGGCCGGTCGGAGCGGCAACGCGGACAGCGGAGTGAACAACGCGGCCATGAAAGGCGTGTTGGTGAACCAGTGGTCGGCGAGCTGCTCCTCGTAGAGCCTCGCGTCATCTGTTACGGCGTGCCCGCCCAGCCAGTAGATATGGAAATCCAGCGAGTCGTAGATAATGGAGAAAAGAACGATTCCAAGGATTTCGAGAGCCAGAACCAATGACACCCAGCGCTTCATGCGGATAACGGTGTCGGGCGCCACGCTCAACGGTCATCGGACCGCCGGCCACATTCCTGACGGCCGCTTGTAGCCCGGAGAATTACGCCTCTGGGCCAATGTGCCGGCGGGGGAGGGCGGTTACGCTCGCCGCATGGTCGCGCAACCGCTGAGCCGGGTACGCCACGTCTCGTGGAGGGTCCTCACCTGGGGCGGGGCCGCCCTCTACCCGGTCGTCGTCTACGTCGGGTTGCCGAACGGGCTCCTCGACGTGGAATTCCTTGCGGTGGTCGTGCTGACGGTGCTCGTCATGACGCTGCTGCGGCGCAATCCGCTGCCGGCCTTCGCGGTCCTGCTCCTCACGTGGACCGCTCCCTTGGCCGTGATGCCCAACCTGGCGATCGGCGGCCTGCAACTGGTCTTCACCGATCTCGCCGTCGGCCGCATCGCGGCCGGGTATCCGCGCCGGGTCTCGATCACCGTCGCCGTTATCGCCGGCCTGGTGCAGGCGGCCGCGGTGCTGGTCTTCCTCACCTGGATGTACATCCCGGACGTGTCCTTCTTCATCACGATCGTCCTGGCGTTGGCCGTCTCGTGGATGGTGGGGAACAGCGTCCGGGTGCGCCGCCTGCACGCCCGGGCGCTGCACGAGCAGGCGATCGCCGAGGAGCGGCTCCGGATAGCGCGGGAACTGCACGACATGGTCGCCCACAGCATCGGGATCATCGCCATCCAGGCCGGGGTGGGCGGACGGGTGATCGAGACCCAGCCGGCGGAGGCCCGTAACGCGCTGGCCGCGATCGAGGCCACCAGCCGCGACACCCTGTCCGGGTTGCGCAGGATGGTCACCGCGCTCCGCAAGGACGACCCGGGCAAGGCGCCCCTGGGGCCCATGCCCGGCCTGGACGATCTGGACCGGCTCGCCGAGGCGACGAACGACGCCGGGGTTCGCGTGGACGTCCGTATCGAAGGTGAGCCGAGGCCCCTGCCGCCGGACATCGACCTGTCCGCATACCGGATCGTGCAAGAGGCGGTCACGAACGTCGTCCGGCACGCGGACATCGACCACTGCCAGGTGACCGTCGACTACCGGGACCGGGAACTCCTCCTAGAGGTCGCGGACGACGGGCATGGCGGCGTGGTCGGTACCGGGTACGGCATCGTCGGGATGCGGGAGCGGGTCGAGCTGCTCGGCGGCGAGTTCACCGCCGGGCCGCGTCCCGGCGGCGGGTTCGGGGTGGCGGCGCGCATCCCGCTGGCGGGACGATGACGGTCCGCGTCGTCCTCGCCGACGACCAGCCGCTGATCCGCGCCGGGCTGCGCGTCCTCATCGCCGACACCCCCGACCTGGAGATCGTCGGCGAGGCCGGGACGGGCGCCGAAGCGGTCGCGCTGGTCGAGGACGTCCGGCCCGACGTGGTCGTGATGGACATCCGCATGCCCGACATGGACGGTATAGAGGCCACCCGGCGCATCACCACCGCCCGCGTCATCATGCTGACCACGTTCGACGATGACGACTACGTCTACGGCTCGCTCAGGGCGGGCGCCAGCGGATTCCTCGTCAAGGACATGGCGCTGGAGGAGATCCTCGCGGCGATCCGCGTCGTCGCGGGCGGAGACGCCCTGATCGCGCCCGGCGTCACCAGACGGCTGATCGAGGAGTTCGCCGCCCGCCCGGCACCACGGCCCGAAGCCAGACCGGTGGGCGGCGTCACCGACCGTGAACGCGAGGTCCTGACCCTGGTGGGGCGCGGCCTGAACAACCGGGAGATCGCCGAAGAGCTTTACATCAGCGTCGCCACCGCCAAGGCGCACGTGGCCCGGCTGCTCACCAAGCTCGGCGCCCGCGACCGCGTCCAGCTCGTCATCCTCGCCTACGAACTGGGTCTGGTCACGCCCCCTACAGGAGGTAGTACTACCTGACGTGGTGACCTCCATTTCGGTCGGTTAACCTTGAGGGCGTGAAGGGTCTGGGAGAGCTTGAACGCACGGTCATGGAGGTTCTGTGGGCGCGGGAGGACGCCGGTCACCCGGCGGCGACCGCTCGTGAGGTGAGCCGCGCGCTCGCCGGCGACCGGGACCTCGCGCACACCACGGTCATGACCGTGCTGGACAGGCTCGCCAAGAAGGACTTCCTCGCACGCGAGCGCGACGGCCGCGCCTGGCGCTACCACCCGGTCGCGAGCCGCGAGATGTACGTGACCGAGCTGATGCTGGGCGCCCTGAACGAGACGGGCGACCGTGACGCGGCGCTCGCGCACTTCGTCCGGTCCGTCTCGCGGGACGAGATCGACGTGATCCGGGAAACCCTCGCGGCCCTCACGAGCAAGGAACCACCCGCATGACCGGCACCGCCCTGCTCGCATTGATCTCTCTCGGGTCCGTCGGCGGGGCGCACCTCCTGTCCCGTGCCCGGTGGACGTGGCGGATGCCGCGCATCGGGATCGCCCTCTGGCAGGCGATCGGCCTGTGCTGGGGCGTCGCCACGATCGGCGCCCTGCTCGGGCTCGCTCTCCTCCCGTACCGCAAGGGCGTCCTCGGCGGGCTGCCCGGCCTGTACGGCGACCAGGGCGCCCGGCTCAACGCCATGCAGGTGACGGCGCTGCTCGGCGCCATCGGCCTCGCGGCCGTGCTGCTGGTCATGCTGATGTTCGCGATCGTCCGGGTCGTCCGGGCCCGGCGGCGGCACCGGGCGCTGCTCGCGCTGGTGTCGCGCAGCGACTCCTCCATGCCCGGCACGCTCGTCCTCGACCATCCCGGCGCCGCCGCGTACTGCGTGCCGGGCGTCCGCTCCTCCAAGGTCGTCGTCAGCGCCGGGACGCTGGAACTGCTCGACCGCGGTGAACTGGCCGCGGTCCTCGCGCATGAGCGCGCCCACGCCCGCGAGCGCCATGACCTGGTGCTGCTGCCGTTCGCGTCGCTGCGCCAGGTGTTCCCGCAGTTCCACCTGGTCGGGCGGTGCCTGGACGCGGTCGAGCTGCTGATCGAGATGGCCGCCGACGACCGGGCCAGGCACGGCCGCCCGCCGCGTGAGCTGGCGACCGCGCTGCTGCGGTTCGCCGCCGCCCGCCCGGCCGCCGCCCCGTCCGGGACGCTCGGTGTCGCGACGCACGGCGACATTCCGGTGATGGCGCGGGTGAACCGGCTGCTGGAGCCGCAGCCGCTGTCCCGCAGGCTCCGCTTCGCCGCGGCCGTCGCCATCCCGGTCATCGCCGGGCTTCCGCTGCTTCTTCTCGTCCTGCCGCACTAGCCGGAGCCGGAGCCGGAGCGGCCGGGGCCGGGCGGCGCAGCACGAGCAGCGACACCGCGAACGCGGCGATCAGCAGGCCCGCCGACACGCCGAACGCCAGGTGGTAGCCGCCGGCGAGGGCGGCCGCCGTGTCCCGTCCGTCCGCGCGGAGGGCTTCGGTGCGGGATGCGGCCAGCGTGGTCAGGACCGCGACGCCCAGGGCCATCCCCACCTGCTGGACGGTGTTGAACAGCCCGGACGCGAGCCCCGCGTCCTGCGGCCGGGCGCTCGACATGCCGAGCCCGGTCAGCGACGGCAGCACCAGCCCGCCCCCGGCGGCCAGCACGAACACCGGCAGCAGGTCGGTGACGTAGTCGGCGTCCACCGGGATGGTCGTGAGCCACCCCATCCCGGCGATCAGGAGCACCAGCCCGATCATCAGCACGGACCGCTCACCCAGCCGGTTCGACAGCCGCGCCGACACCAGCAGCGACACCGCGCCGATCGCCACGGCCGCCGGGAGCATCGCAAGGCCGGTGTCCAGCGCGCCGTACCCGAGGACCTGCTGCATGTAGAGGGCGACGATCACCTGGAACGCGAACATCGCCGCCAGGGTGAGGAGCTGGACGGCGTAGGCGCCGGCCACGTTGCGGGAGCGCAGGATCCGCAGCGGCATCAGCGGTGTCGCGGCCCGCGCCTGCCGGACGGCGAACCCGGCGAGCAGCAGTGCCGACACCCCGCCGAGGCCCAGGGTGTGCGGCGAGAGCCAGCCGTGGGCCTCGACCTTGACGATCGTGTAGATGCCGAGCATCAGCCCGGAGGTGACGAGCAGGGCGCCCGCGACGTCCGCGCCGGCGGCCAGGCCGAGGCCGCGGTCGCGGGGCAGCGCCGGGAGGGCCAGCACGACCGTGGCGAGGCCGATCGGCACGTTGATGAGGAAGATCCAGTGCCAGCTCAGCGCGTCGGTGAGCACGCCGCCGAGCACCTGGCCGATGGACGCGCCCGCCGCGCCGGTGAAGCTGAAGATCCCGAGGGCCGTCGTCCGCTCGCGGGCGTCGGTGAACAGCGTCACGAGGATGCCGAGCACGACCGCCGCGGTCAGCGCGCTGCCGACGCCCTGCAGGAGGCGGGCGGCGATCAGCACGCCGGACGTGGTGGCCGCGCCCGCCAGCAGGGACGCGGCCGTGAACACCGCGTTCCCGGTGAGGAACAGGGCTTTGCGGCCGACGAGGTCGCCGAGCCGTCCGGCGAGGAGCAGCAGGCCGCCGAACGGGACCAGGTAGGCGTTCATCACCCAGCTGAGGGCGGCGGGGGAGAAGCCGAGGTCGTCCTGGATGGCGGGGGCCGCGACGGTCACGATGCTGCCGTCCAGGATCGTCATCAGCATCGCCGTGGACAGCACGCCGAGTGCCGCCCAGCGGGATCGCAGTGGGGAGGGTGAGGTCATCTCCTGTGTCATAGGAGAGACCGTAACAGATAGTTTTGTTGGAGACGATCCTTGACGGACTTATTTTGTGCGCTGCCGGACGCGGCGGGCCGGCTGCCCGCTCACCACCGGGGTCCCCAGATGGCCGTTGACCAGGGTGTTCAGGGCGCGCAGCAGCGTCTCGCGCTCGTCGGGAGGCAGCGAGCCGAGCGCCGCCGCGTGGACGCCGTCCACGATCTCCTGGCTGCGGGCTGCGACCCGTGCGCCCTCCTCGGTGACCGCGATGATCCGGGCCCGCCGGTCCCGCGACGACGGGCGGCGCTCGGCGAGACCGGCCTTCTCCAGCGCGTCGACCGTGACGACCATCGTCGTCTTGTCCATGTCGCCGATCTCGGCGAGCTGGATCTGGGTGCGCTCCTCCTCCAGGGCGTGGACGAGGACGCAGTGCATGCGCGGCGTCAGCCCGATCTCGGCGAGCGCCGCCGTCATGCGGGTCCGCAGCACGTAGCCGGTGCGGTCGAGCAGGAACGACAGGTCGGGTTGCCTGCGTCCGGGGGCCATCGAGGTCATGCGTCCAGCCTATCCGTTTGGTTCCGTTCTGGATTATCTAGAAGCCTTCGCGTTCCGTCGTCTATCCTTGGAGCGTGAGCCGTATCGCATGTCCGAACTGGTGGCCGTCCTAGGACGGCCGGCAATCGCGCATGCATCGGGCCGTCCGCTGGACGGCCCTTTCTCCTTCTCGGCAACGAGGGCGCCCGGCGGGCCGGCCGGACCGAGCCGAGGAGAGACCCCATGCAGACCACACCCGACACCCGCAGCCGTGAGCTGGAGGAACGCATCGCCGCCGATCCCGGCGCGTTCCGGATCCTGACCGGCGACCGGCCCACCGGGCCGCTGCATCTCGGCCACTACTTCGGCACCCTCGCCAACCGCGTGCGGCTGCAGAAGGCCGGGGTCGAACTCTTCGTCCTGGTCGCCGACTACCAGGTGCTCACCGACCGGGACGTCGCCGACCACCTGTCCGAGCACGTCGAAGGGCTGGTCGCCGACTATCTGGCCGTCGGGGTCGATCCGTCCGCGGCGACGATCTTCCGGCACAGCGCCGTCCCCGCGCTGAACCAGCTGATGCTGCCGTTCCTGTCGCTGGTGTCGGTCGCGGAGCTGAGCCGCAACCCGACCGTGAAGGACGAGATCGCGACATCCCGGCAGGCGTCGGTCAGCGGGCTGATGTTCACCTATCCCGTCCATCAGGCCGCCGACATCCTGTTCTGCAAGGCGAACCTCGTCCCCGTCGGCAAGGACCAGCTCCCGCACCAGGAGATCACCCGCACGATCGCGCGCCGCTTCAACGAACGCTACGGCCCGGTCTTCCCGGTGCCGGACGCGCTGCTGTCCGCCGCGCCGAGCCTCCTCGGCGTCGACGGCCTCAAGATGAGCAAGAGCCGTGGCAACGCCATCACCCTGTCCGCCGGGCCGGACGAGACCGCCCGGCTGATCAGGCGGGCGGTGACCGACCCGGACCGGCACATCACCTACGAGCCCGAGACCCGTCCGCAGGTGTCCAACCTGGTGCTGCTCGCCGCGCTCTGCCAGGAGCGTGACCCGCACTCCGTCGCCGCGGAGGTCGGGGACGGCGGCGCCGCCGCGCTGAAGAAGGTCGTGACGGACTCGGTCAACGAATTCCTCCGCCCGCTCCGCGCCCGCCGCGCCGAACTCATCGCCGACCGGACGTACCTGCGCCGGGTCCTCGCCGAGGGCAACGCCCGCGCCAACGCCGTCGCGGACCGCACGCTGGACGAGGTCAGGTCGGCGATGGAGTCCTAACGCGGGCCGATGCCGCGCAGGACGACCGCCACCAGCTCGTCCACGGCGTCCAGGGGCACGCGGTGCGCGAGGTTCTCGCCCTGGAACAGCACCGACAGCACCGGCTCGTGGCAGGCACCGACGATCATGGAGGTGGCGGCGTCCACCGGCGCGTCCGGGGCGAGGCGGCCGAGGTCGCGTTCGGCCCGCAGGTAGCGGGCGAGCCGGGTGCGCCAGTCCTCCTCGCCGCCGCTCAGCGCCGCGAACCGGGCGAGGACCTCGGGCCGCGCGATCAGGCCGGCGAGCGCGGGCAGCAGCCCGTTGTGCAGGGTCAGGCCGTAGGCGACATACGCCCGCAGGTTCTCCTCGATCGTCGCGGTGCCGGGTTCGGGCAGCGGGCCGAGCGTGCTCGCCACCGACTCGGCGCGGGCCCGCAGCGCGTGCGCGAGCAGGTCCTCCTTGTCGGCGAAGTGGTTGTAGAGGACGCCGTCGGCGACGCCGGCCTCCCGCGCGATCGCCCGGACGGTCAGGCCGGCCGTCCCGCGCTCGGCCATCATCCGCTCGGCCGTGGCGATCAGGTGCTCGCGCAGGGTCCGGTCGCCGGTGCGCACCGCTGCCGCTTTTCGAGGTGACATCACCTCGAATCGTATTCGCCCGGCTCGAATCCGCGGGCGGCGAACTCCGGCGGGAACCCGGAACCGGCGGCTCCGTGTCCGCCGGCCCGGTTCATCTCCGTGCCCGCACCAGCCGGGCGACGCTGTGCAGGCGGACGGCGCCGTCCCGCTCGAACCGGCCCATCGCCTCGGTCAGCGTGTCGAGCAGCTCGCCGCTCGCGCCGTAGTTGTGGCGGATGGGGCCCCAGCCGGCGAAGAACTCCGCCGCGTCCCGTGCGTCCCGTCCCCAGATCTGCTCGGTCTCCACCAGGTTCGTGTGGACGTCCCGGAACCCGGCCGCCTCCAGGATCTCCTGGACGCGGCCGGGGTCGGCCAGCGACAGCGGCCCCCGGTGCCCGATCGGGGGCTCCGCGAGCGGTGGCAGCGCCGAGATCACCGTGCCGAGGTCGGACTGCGCCGGCGGTGTCATCGCGAGGAACGCCAGCCGCCCGCCGTCGCGCAGCGCCCGCCGGACGTTGCCGAACGCGGCGACCGGATCGGCGAAGAACATGACCCCGAACCGGCTCATCGCCGCGTCGAAGGCGCCCTCGGGGAAGGGGTGGATCTGCACGTCGCCCCGCTCGAACGTCACGTTCGTGACGTCCTCCTCCTTGGCGAGGGTCCGGGCGCGGTCGAGCATCGGCGCGGACAGGTCAACGCCCGTCGCGCCGCCGAGCCGTGCCCGGAGTGCCGCGAGCCGGGTGACCTGGCCGTTGCCGCAGCCGAGGTCGAGGACGCGGTCACGCGGCCCGATCGCCGCCGCGTCCAGCAGGGACTCGTTGTATCCCCCGTTGACGGCGTCGTAGCGGTCGTAGTGCCCGGCCCAGTGCTCGCCCTCATAGCCGTTCCATGCCTCGGCCTGATGGGTGTTGACGATGTCCGCCATGTCTTCTCCTTGATGTGAACGCACGTTCATGAACGTACGTTCATGCAGGGTCGCCCGTCAAGGCCGTGATGAGCGTATGCGGGAGGTCGGCGTGCTGCGGTCCGGGATCGAGGTTGCCTGCCTAAGGGCAGGGGATTCCGGCCGTCGCCGGCCGGGTTTCCCGCTTCGTCGCCGTCTGCCCGCCGGGCTCGCGCCGTTCGGGTCTTACGCCGGCTCCACAGGCCGATGCCGCCGGCCCGGCGGCCAGAACGTTCTTCGCGGTGTTGACGTCCCGGTCATGCCGGGCGCCGCACCCGCCGCATTCCCATTCCCGCACGGGGATGGGATAGAAACGGTACCGAAACGCCCGCTTCACCTGCCGCGCCTGCACCCTAACGGGTTCTCTGTGAATGAAGGAGGGAGCGGCGTTCCTCCCTCCTGAAGGCGGAGAGGAAACGCCGCAATCCGATGAACCGGCCGCAGTACCGATATCTCCCCCTGATGCTGAACGCCCCGCACCCCCCAGCCGGGGAAGAGCTTCCGGGGCCCGCGCCCGCCGGGGAGGAGTTGCGGGGCCGGTATGACGGCTGAATTGGGGCGCCGGGCGCTGAACCGGGCGCTGCTCGCGCGGCAGATGCTGCTGGAGCGGCACGCGATGCCGGTGCTGGACGCGATCGAGCATCTCGTCGGGATGCAGGCGCAGGCCCCGAACCCGCCGCACATCGGGCTGTGGAGCCGGCTCGCGGACTTCGCGTTCGCCGACGTCGGCGCGCTGCTGACCGATCGCCGTGCGATCCGGATCGTGCTGATGCGCGGGACGCTCCACCTGGTCAGCGCGCGTGACGCCCGCGCGCTGCGTCCGCTCACCCAGGTGGTCCTCGACAACCACCTGAAGGGGCGGGCGCGGGAACTCGGCGGCGTCGACCTCGACGCCGTCACCGCCGACGCCCGCGCCCTGCTGGCGGACGAACCGCGCTCCGACAGGGAACTCCGGGCGCTGCTGGCCGAACGGTGGCCGGATGAGGACGCCGAACTCCTCAACTGGGCGGTCCGCTGTCGCCTGCCGCTGGTGCAGGTGCCGCCGCGCGGTGTGTGGGGCGCCTCGGGGGTGGCCAGGCACACGACGCTCGACACATGGCTGGACGGCCGGGCGGCGCCCGCGCTGTCGCTGGACGAGGTGGTGCTGCGTTACCTGCGCGCGTTCGGGCCGGCGAGCGTCCAGGACGTCCAGCAATGGTCGGGTCTCACGCGCCTCGGCGAGGTCGTGGAGCGGCTTCGCCCCGGGCTGCTGGAGTTCCGCGACGAGAACGGCCGCACCCTCTACGACGTGCCGGACGCGCCGCGCCCCGACCCCGGCGCCCCGGCGCCCGTCCGGTTCGTCCCGGACTTCGACAACCTGCTGCTCTCGCACGCCGACCGGGCCCGGATCATCACCGAGGAGCACCGCAAGCGCATCTTCACCGTCAACGGCATCATCCGCGCGACGTTCCTCGTGGACGGCTTCGTCCACGGCATGTGGAAGATCGAGAAGAAGCGCGGCGAGGCGAGGCTGCGCATCGACTCCTTCGGCCCGATCCCGAAGCGGGAGCGCGCCGCCCTGGAAGAGGAGGGCGTGCGCCTCCTCGCGGCGGCCCACCCCGGGGCCGGGTCACACGTCGTCGAGTTCCGCTAGCCCGGCCGGATGATTGTCGAGTTCCGTCCGGATCCGGGTGGTTCGAGGGTCAGTTGGAGGGGACGGGGCCGTCCACCCCCGCCTCCATCTGCGCGAAGCCGGCACGCCACGACGCGACCTGCGGCTTCCACCCGAGGCCCAGCGCCTTCGCGTTGGACACCGGGCGGCCCGTCGCCGCGGCGTGCCTGCCGGCGCTGCCCGGCGTGGGCGCGCCGAGGGCCGCGCTGTAGACCGGCAGCCAGTCCGCCGTGGTCGCCGGCTCGTCGTCGACGATGTTGACGGCCCCGGCGGGCCAGTCCAGCGCCGCGAGCGCCGCCGACGCGGCGTCGTCGGCGTGCACGAACGACGTCCACGACGGCGTGGGGCGCAGGCTGCCCGCGCGCACCCGCTCGGCGATGGCGCCGTCCGGCGCGTACCACGTCCCGGGGCCGTAGAGCGCCCCGTAGCGCAGCACCACGCCGTGCGGCATCTCGCCGACGGCCTCCTCCAGCGCCGCGACGCCCTCGTACGGGAGCAGCGAGGAGTCGAGCGGGTCGGTCTCGACGGCCGCCGTGTCGCCCGGCACGTACAGCCACGCGATGCTCTGCGCGATCATCGTCTCGACGCCCGCGGCCTTGGCGGCGTCCACCAGGTTGCGGGTGCCGGCGATCCGCAGCCGCGAGTTGGCGGCGAAGTCCTCTTCGCTGAGGTCGGTGAGCTGGTGGATCACGATGTCCGGACGTACCTGCGCGACGGCCTTGCGCACCGCCGGGCCGTGGAGCATGTCCACGACGACGGGCGTGGCGCCGAGGTCGCCGAGCAGCCCGGTGCGTTCGGTCCGGCGCGTCGTCCCCGCGACCTCATGGCCCGCCTGGACGAGCAGCGGGATCAGCCGGCGACCGACGACTCCGGTCGCTCCGGCGAGGAGAATCTTCAAGGGAGTACCTCCGCGACTGTCACGCCTTGTGAGATCGTCTGTCTGGACTGCGCCTGGCGTTTCGGCATGGTAACCCCCCTGTGCCCGGCCGGACGAAGTCGGACGAGCCGCGCCGTCCCCCCGGGCCTCGTCCGCCCATGAGCGTACCGTCGGGAATCGGTCGAACGCGTTTCACGTCCGGCGCGGGTGAGAATTCTTGTCATCTGACGGGGTCCGGCCATCGTGGAGGGCGCGCACATGAAGATCACTCTCGTCCGGGGCGACATCACCGAGCAGGAGGTCGACGCGGTCGTGAACGCGGCCAACTCGTCGCTGCTGGGCGGGGGCGGGGTGGACGGCGCGATCCACCGCCGCGGCGGCCCCGAGATCCTGGCCGAGTGCCGCAGGCTGCGCGCCTCCCACTACGGTGGCGGCCTGCCGGCCGGCCAGGCGGTCGCGACGGCGGCCGGGCGGCTGGCCGCCCGCTGGGTCATCCACACCGTCGGGCCGGTGTACTCCTCGGCCGAGGACCGCTCCGGCCAGTTGAGCTCCTGCTACCGCGAGTCCCTGCGGGTGGCGGACGAACTGGGCGCCGGCTCGATCGCCTTCCCGGCGGTGTCGGCGGGCATCTACGGCTGGCCCATGGACGACGCCGCCCGCATCGCCGTCGGCACCGTCCGCTCCACCGCGACCCAGGTCGCCGACGCTCGCTTCGTGCTCTTCACCGAGGACGGCTACGGCGCCTTCGCACGCGCCCTGGGCATGGCCTGATCGTGTCAGGGGGGCGCCCCGCACGCCCCCCGCAAGGGGCACCGGTCAATCCTCCTTGGGCGGCGGCACCACCAGGACCGGACGGTGCGCATGGTGCAGGACGCGGGTCGAGACGCTGCCCAGGATCACCGACCGGGCACCCGCCAGACCGCGGGAACCGGTGACGACCAAGGACGCGTTCAACTCGTCCGCGACGTCCACGATGGCGGCCCACACCGGCCCGCCGCCGCGCTCGGCCCGCGTCGTCACCTCGGTCGACCCGGCGGCCAGCGCGATCTCCGCGCCCCTGCCCGCGAGCTGCTCGGCCTGCTTCTCCTCCTCGTACTTGTCACCGGGCGCCTCCGCGGTGACCGGGGTCGCGGTGGCCAGCGGCGCCCAGGTGATCTGCGTCAGCAGCGGCTCCCACACCGTCATGATCACGGTCGGCTCGGGCCTGAGGTGCCGTGCCGCGTACTCCACCGCGCTCCGCGCGTCGTCAGAACCGTCGAAGGCAATCAGAATCGTCATATCGAAGACCTCTCCAAGATCGTCCCGGCCGAATCCGAATCCGCTGATCAGTGGCCGATCTCTCAGGCGGACGCGGGGGCGCGGCCGGTGCCGGGCGGGCCGGCGAAGGCCTGGGCGATGTCCAGCCAGCGGCCGGCGTCCGGGCCGGTGGCGACGAGGCCGAGGTCGGCGCGGTGGCGGCGCTGGGTGACGGCGTGGCAGAAGTCGCGCGCGGGGCCGGTCACGGACTGGCGCGCCTCCGGCGGGCCCCACGTCCACTCCTCGCCGCCGGGACCGCGCAGGACGACGCGGAACTCCTCGGCCGGCGGCTCCAGGCCCCGGGTGCGGAACGCGAAGTCGCGGGTGCGGACGCCGATGTGCGCGACGTGGCGGAGCCGGTGCGTGGGCTCGCGGGTTTCGCCGACCGCGTCGGCGATGTCCTCGCCGTGCGCCCATGTTTCCATCAGGCGCGCGGTGGTCATGGACGCGGGGCTCATCGGCGGGCCGAACCAGGGGAGGCGGGTGCCCGGCGGGACGGCGGCGAGGGCGCCCGCCATGCGGCGGCGTCCGTCGCGCCAGCGCGCGAGAAGGCCGGCCGGGTCCTCCTCGGCGCCTTCCCGCGCGCCCGCCTCGACGTAGCCGCCGGGATCGGCCAGCGCCCGCTCGACGAGTTTCGCGAATGCGGCGGCATCGGTGGCCGCGACGACGGCCTGGTGGTCCGTCCAGGCGAGATGGGCGATCTGGTGGGCGATCGTCCAGCCTTCGGCCGGGGTGGGATCCGCCCAGCGCGCGGCGGGCAGCGGGGCGACCAGGGCGTCGACGGAGTCGCCCTCGGCGGCGAGGTCGGCGAGCAGGCTGTGCAGGTCGGGCATGCCGCAAGGATCTCGCGCGGCGGGTGCCGCCGTACAGAGCCGAACCGAATTTCGTTCAGGTCAGCAGTGCGCGGGCGGCCGCGTAGTCGGCCTTGCCGTTGGGGAGGCGGAGGGACGCGCCGGTGCGCACGAACGCCTTCGGGATCTTGTAGCGGGCCAGGTGGGCGGCGCAGCCCGCGCGCAGCTCGTCGTCGGGCGGGGCGCCGGCGGGGGTGATCACCGCGACGATCTCGGTGCCCCAGCGCCGGCTCGGCCGGCCGACGACCAGCGCGTCCGCGACGCCCGGCAGCCCGCGCAGCACGGTCTCGACCTCCTCCGCGAACACCTTCTCGCCGCCCGTGTTGATCGTCGTGGCCTCGCGTCCGTGCACCTCGACGGTGCCGTCCGCGAGCAGCCGCGCCCGGTCGCCCGCCACGACCAGCCGTTCGCCGTCCACGGTGCGGAACGTGGACGCGGTCTTCACCGGGTCGCCGAGGTAGCCGAGCGGGATCGAGCCGCCGCCCTTGGCCAGCCAGCCCAGTTCGTCCTCGCCGGGCGTGAGCCGCCGGGACCGGTCGGCGGACAGGACGGCCGTGCCGGGCACGGCGGCGAACGCCGTCGCGGACGAGCCGCTCCGGGTCACCTGGAACCCGGACTCGGAGGAGCCGAGAACGTCCACGATCCGCGCGTGCGGCAGGAGTTCCAGCATCCGCGCCTGCACGCCGGGGCTGATCGCGGCGGCGGAGTTCACGAACGTGCGGAGCGAGCCGAGGTCGTGGGGACGGGCCTCCAGCGCCGCGACGATCGGCCGGGCGAACGCGTCCCCGACCAGCGGCATCCGGGTGATGCGCGCGCGCTCGGCGGTGGCCATCAGGTCGGCGGCGTCCAGGCCGTCCACCCGGTCGGGGAACACCACGCAGCCGCCGCCGCACCAGCCGCCGAGCGCCGACCATGTGCCCGCGCCGTGCATGAGCGGCGGGCCGACGAGGACCCGGACATCGCCGCGCACCGCCCGCTCCACGGCCTCGCCGAGATCGATGATCGGCGCGCCGTCGCGGCGCCGGAGCCCGAGCGGGCCGAGCATCAGGTCGCCGATCCGCCACAGCACGCCCTTCGGCATGCCCGTGGTGCCGCCGGTGTAGAGGATGTGCAGGTCGCGGGCGTCGGGGCGCAGCGGCAGGGGATCGGGCGACGCCTTGGCGAGGGCGTCCTCGTAGTCGAGAGCGCCGGGCAGGAGGGCGGCGCCGGACCCGTCCGCCACCTGGAGGAGCAGGGGCGGCCGGGGGAGCCGCTCGACGACGCGTCCGATCGCGTCCGCGAAACGCGCGTGGTAGAGCACGGCGGCCGGGCGGGCGTCGCCGAACAGGTGGGCGAGTTCGCCGTCCACGTACCGGTAGTTGACGTTGAACGGGGCGACCCGCGCCTTGTGCGCGCCTACCAGGCCCTCCAGGTATTCCGGGCCGTTGTGCAGGTAGAGGGCGAGGTGGTCGTGCGGTGACTCCCATGGCTCGCACGCCGCGCCGTGCAGGCCGAGGCCGTGCCCGTGCAGGACGTTCGCCAGCCGCCGCGTCCGGTCGGTGATCTCGCGCCAGGTCATCCGGCGGTCGCGCCACACCAGGCACTCGCGGTCGGGGACGGCGGCGGCGATGGCCTCGTGCAGGGTCGCCAGATCGAGCATCGGCACTCCTCGGGAGACGGCGTCGGCAGCACCGTAACCGAGAACTTACCGAATCTGGTTCTGGGTGGCTCGGATGGAGCCGGAAGACGTACGGGGCATAGCGGGCGACAAGGAACAATTACCGCGTGCCCCCAGCCCACAAGCCGCGGGGGGAGGTCACCCGCGGCACCACCGCTCCCAACCGGCTGCGCCGCATCGACCGCTGGATCGCCGCCACCCAGGCCGTCCCGCTGCGCTCGGACCCGCGTCCGCTGGCCGTCGACCTCGGCTATGGCGCGTCCCCGATCACCACCGTCGAGCTCTACACCCGGCTCCGTCCCGTCTCGCCCGGCCTGGAGATCGTCGGCATCGAGATAGAGCCCGCGAGGGTCGCCGCCGGCCATGCCTTCCTGGCCTCGCTGAACGTGGCCGCCGGGGGCCCCGGAGCGTCCGCCGGGCGGCCGTACGAGGGGCTGTCGTTCCGGCGCGGCGGGTTCGAGCTGCCGGTTCCACGTCCGCCCGTGCTGGTCAGAGCGTTCAACGTCCTACGGCAGTACGAGGAGCCGGCGGCCTGGCGCGCCTGGGACGATCTGCGCGCGCGCCTGGCGCCCTCGGGCGTACTCGTCGAGGGGACGTGCGACGAGATCGGGCGCCGCGCGGTCTGGGTCACCCTCACCAAGGACGGCCCCCAGACCATCACGTTCGCGGCTCATCTGGGCTCGCTGGAGCGCCCGTCCGTGCTGGCGGAACGGCTGCCGAAGACGCTGATCCACCGGAACCTCCCCGGCGAACCCGTCCACGCGCTGCTGACCGCGTTCGACCGGTGCTGGGCCATGGCCGCGCCGCACTCTGCGTTCGGCCCACGTGCGCGCTGGGTCGAGGCCGTGTCGCTGCTGGCGCGAACCCACCCCGTCCTGACCCGTCCTCCGTACGGTGGACGGAACCGCTGGCGCCTCGGTGAGGTGACCCTCCCCTGGACGGCGGTCGCGCCCCGCCGCCGGTGAAGCCCTACTCGCGATGAAGCTTGTGGGGGGCGGCCTGCACGCGCGGCTGGACGTCGATGCGGTCGATGTTGACGTGCGGCGGACGGGTGACGGCCCAGGCCACGCAGTCGGCGATGTCCTCGGCGACCAGCGGTTCCGGGACGCCCTCGTACGGCTTGGCGGCCTTCTCCGCGTCCCCGCGGAACCGGACCAGCGAGAACTCCTCCGTCTTCACCAGCCCCGGCGCGATCTCGGTGATCCGGACCGGCTCGGCCACCAGTTCCAGCCGCATCACCTCGTTGACCGCGTGGGCCGCGAACTTGGCCGCGTTGTACCCGCCGCCGCCCTCGTACGCGACGTGCGCGGCGAGCGAAGTGATGTTGACCACATGCCCGACGCCGCTCTCGATCAGCTTCGGCAGCACCGCCTTGGTGACCCGGGCGAGCCCGAGGACGTTCGTGTCGTACATCACCTGCCACTCGGCGAGGTCGGCGCTCGCGACCGGGTCGAGGCCGAGCGCGCCGCCGGCGTTGTTGACCAGGACGTGGCAGGTGCCGACCGCCGCCGCGAGCGCGTCCACCGACTCCTGCGACGTCACGTCCAGGGTGAACGGCGCCACCTTGCCCGCGCCCGGCACGGTCTCGGTGATCTCCTTGGCCAGTGCGTCGATCCGGTCGCGGCGCCGCGCGGCGAGCACGACGTTGAACCCCTCCGCCGCCAGGCGCCTCGCCGTGGCGGCCCCGATCCCGCTGCTTGCTCCGGTCACTATCGCGGTCTTACGCATGCGCCCAGCCTCCCAGGTCGGCGGGCGCGGGGCGCCGGTGAGACCGATCACTGTGGCGAGATGTCACGAATGCCGCCCTTGCTGAGGGAACACCTAACACGGTCGATAGGTTGCAACACCGGAGGTGGTGTGCAGTGTCGCGTCGTATCAACCGGGTTGCGACGGTCAGTATTCATACTTCCCCCCTCGACCAACCTGGTACCGGCGACGCGGGCGGCATGAACGTCTACATCGTCGAGGTGGCCAAACGGCTGGCCGCCCGGGGCGTGGAAGTCGACATCTTCACCCGTGCGACCTCGCGGGCCCTGCCCCCGGTCGTGGAACTCGCGCCGGGCGTCCTCGTCCGGAACATCGTCGCCGGGCCGTTCGAGGAACTGGACAAGACCGACCTCTCCCGCCATCTGTGCGGCTTCACCTCCGGGGTCCTGCGGGTCGAGGCGGCCCACGAGCCCGGCCACTACGACCTTCTGCACACGCACTACTGGCTTTCCGGGCAGGCCGGGTGGGCGGTGAAGCAGCGCTGGGGCGTCCCGCTCGTCCACTCCATGCACACGATGGCGAAGGTCAAGAACGCGGCCCTCGCGGGCGACGACAAGCCCGAACCGGCCGAGCGCGTCCTCGGCGAGGAGCAGGTCGCGGCCTCGGCCGACCATCTCATCGCCAACACCGCCAAGGAGGCCCGCGAACTCGTCGGCCTCTACGACGCCGACCCCGCGCGCGTCGCGACCGTCAGCCCCGGCGTCGACCTCTCCCTGTTCCGTCCCGAGTCGCCGCTCCTCGCCCGCGGCGCCGGACTCCTCCCGCATCGCACCGGCCCCGCCCGCCGCCGTCTCGGCCTGCCGCGCGACGCGTACGTGCTGCTGTTCGTCGGCCGGATCCAGCCGCTCAAGGCACCGGACGTCCTGCTGCGCGCCGTCGCCCGCATGCTCGCCGACGACCCGTCGCTGCGCTCGAAGCTCGTCGTCGCCGTCGTCGGCGGACCGTCCGGCTCCGGACGCTGCCGCCCGGAGGGCCTGCAGTCCCTCGCCGCCGACCTCGGCATCTCCGACGTCATGCGCTTCGAGCCGCCGAGCCCGCAGGCGGAGCTGGCCGACTGGTACCGGGCCGCGGACGTCACCGTCGTCCCGTCCCACAGCGAGTCGTTCGGGCTGGTCGCGGTCGAGTCGCAGGCGTGCGGGACGCCCGTCGTCGCGTCCCGCGTCGGCGGCCTGTGCACCGCGGTCGCGGACGGCGAGTCCGGCGTGCTGATCTCCGGCCACGACCCGGCCGACTACGCCGCCGTCCTGCGCCGCCTGCACGCCGAGCCCGGCCTGCACGCGCGGCTCGCCCGCGGCGCCGTCCGGCACGCGGCCGGCTTCGGCTGGGACGCCACCGTCGACCGCCTCCTGGACGTGTATACCGGTGCCATGATGCCCGTTCCCGTGGCCGCGGAGGTCTCAGCATGAGCGAAGCGAACCGTGGAGCAGGTGTGAACCCCGTCGAGACCATCAGGGAGACGCTGAAGGCCGCCGAACTGGAGTTCGACGAGCCGCGCGAGAACGCGTTCTTCGTCAAGCTCCCCGGGCAGCACAAGCTCGCCACCATGACGTGGCTGATCGTCGGCGACCACTCCCTGCACGTCGAGGCGTTCTTCTGCCGCCGCCCCGATGAGAACCACGCCGAGTTCTACCGGTTCCTCCTGGAGAAGAACGGCGGGATGTACGGGGTCGCGTTCGCGCTGGACGACGTCGGCGACGTTCACCTCGTCGGGAGGCTCCCGCTCGCGGCGATCTCCCCGGACGAGATCGACCGCATCCTCGGCTGCGTCCTCACCTACTCCGACGAGAACTTCGACAAGGCCCTCGAACACGGATTCAAGACGTCCATCCAGCGCGAGTGGGACTGGCGGGTCAAGCGCGGCGAGAGCCTCGCCAACCTGCAGGCGTTCGCCTCCTTCGCGGACCCGGCCAACCGCGAGTGACCAGCGCCGGGCCGATAGGCTCTGGTGTCATGGCGACCCTGGTATTGCTCCGGCATGGCGAAAGCGTCTGGAACGCGGAAGGGCTGTTCACCGGCTGGGTGGACGTCGACCTGTCCGCGAAGGGCGAAAGCGAGGCGACCCGCGGCGGCGACCTGCTGCTCGACGCCGACATCACCCCCGACGTGGTGCACACCTCCCTGCTGAAGCGGGCCATCCGCACCGCCAACATCGCCTTGGACGTCGCCGACCTCCTCTGGATCCCCGTCAAGCGCTCCTGGCGGCTGAACGAGCGCCACTACGGCGCCCTCCAGGGCAAGAACAAGGCGCAGACGCGCGAGGAGTTCGGCGAAGAGCAGTTCATGGTCTGGCGCCGCTCTTACGACACCCCGCCGCCGCCCATCAAGGACGACGACCCCCTGTCCCAGGTCAACGACCTCCGGTACGCCGAGCTGCCGTCCGAGCTGATCCCGCGCTCGGAATGCCTCGCCGACGTCGTGGACCGCCTGCTGCCCTACTGGTACGACTCGATCGTCCCGGACCTGGCCGCCGGCAGGACCGTCCTGGTCGCCGCGCACGGCAACTCGCTCCGCGCGCTGGTCAAGCACCTGGACGACGTCTCCGACGAGCAGATCGTCGGCCTGAACATCCCGACCGGCATCCCGCTCGTCTACGAGCTGGACGACGACTTCGCGCCCCTCAAGCGCGGCGGCGAGTACCTCGACCCGGCAGCCGCCAAGGCCGCGATCGAGGCCGTCAAGAACCAGGGCGCCGCCAAGAAGGACGAGCCCAAGGCCCCGGCCCCGCCCGCGAAGGACGCCAAGTCCAAGGACAAGCCGAGGCGAGGCCGCAAGAAGTGACCCGCTGAGGGCCGCAAGAAGTGCCCCAAGGGGAAAGCCCCCGCGCCCTGCGGCGCGGGGGCTGCTGCTACCTGGGAACCGGAAGGGCTACCTGGGGAACCGGACGGTGAGGCGGGCGGCGCGGCCCTTCTCGCCGGCGGCCCAGCAGCCGCCGTCGGACGCGCAGTCCACGGTGTCGAAGCTGCCGCCGTCGAACTGGGTCCATGTGCGGCCGCCGGTGAAGGTGACGTCACTGCCCGTCGGGCCGACGGTGAGCGCGGCCTGGCCCGAGTACCGCGGCCATGTCACTCCCGACCGGAATTCGGCCGGGGGAGTCCGTGCGGGCCGCCAGGTGCGGCCGCCGTCGCTGGTCGTCGCCGCGGCCTGCGGGGACGAGGCGCCGGGGCGGTAGTCGCCGCCGACCACGATGCCGTGCCGGGAGTCGCGGAACGCGACCGCGAACGCGCCCTGGGTCGGGCCGCTGGGCAGCGGCGTGTCGGCGACCGTCCAGGTGAGGCCGCGGTCCCCGGAGTGGAACACGCGCGCCCGGGACCCGCCGCCCGTGGCGAGCCACACATCCCGGGACCCCTGGCCGACCAGGCATTGCCCGCTGGCCGCGAACCCCATCTCGCCCTCCAGCGCCGGCGGCATGCCCTTGGACGGCAGCACGCGCCAGCTACGTCCGCCGTCCCGGGTGGCGATGATCCGGAACTTGCCGTCCACGGGGTCGCTCATGGCCAGCCCGTGCCGGGAGTCGAAGAACGTGACGCAGTCGTAGAACGCCGTGGGCTCGTCGTTCTTGAAGCCGAGCGTCCAGGTGCGGCCGCCGTCCGAGGTCCGGTAGAGGCGGGACGCGTCGCCGCTGCCGATCGCCAGCACGACGGCCCGCCGCGCGTCGAACGCCTCGATGTCGCGGAAGTCCAGGCCCGCGGTGCCGGGCGGGGCGACGTTCTGCCAGGTCCGGCCGCCGTCGGTGGTCCGCAGCACCGTCCCGCCGCTGCCCGAGAGCCAGGCGACGTCGCGGCCGACCGCCGCCAGCCCGCGCAGCCGCGCCTCGGTGCCGGTCGGGGTCAGCCGCCACCCCGGCTTGCCGGTGTCCGCGTTCGCGGTGGCCGGTACGGTGAGTGACGCCGCGACCACGGCGCCGCACACTCCAGCGAACGACAACTTCCGTACGAGTGCCCTCATCAGCATCATGAACCGCCAAGCTAACGAAAGCGGATCATGCCGTCCAGACCCAGGTGGGAAAGCTCTGGTCAGGAAAAATCGTTGATCTCTTCCGGGCGCCGGCCGGTCACCAGATAGACGACGTTCTCCGCCACGTGGACGGCGTGGTCGGCGAAGCGTTCGAAATACCGTCCGGCCAGCGTGATGTCGACGGCCGGTTCGACGCCGTGCTTCCACCTGGGGGACAGCAGGATGTCGAACAGGCGCCGGTGCAGACGGTCCATCTGGTCGTCGTCGGCGTCCAGTTCGAGGCCCCTCTCCACGTCCTGGGCCGCGATGACGCTGCCCGTCTTGGCGATCATGCGTTCGGCGATCTGCCCCATCTCCAGGACGGTGGCCTGCAGCTCCGGCGGGACGGCCGACTCGGGGTGCCGGCGGCGGGCGGTCTTGGCGAGGTGGACGGCGAGGTCGCCCATGCGCTCCAGGTCACCGCTCATCCGCAGCGCGGTGATCAGGGTGCGCAGGTCGCCCGCGACGGGCTGCTGGCGGGCCATCAGGTCGAACACCGTCGCCTCGATGTCCGCGTCGATCTTGTTGACGTGCTCGTCACCGCTGATGACCTCCTCCGCCAGCCGCAGGTCGGCGTCCAGCAGGGCGGTCACCGCACGGGACATCGCGGACCGGACGAGCCGGGTCATCTCCACCAGGCTGTCGGTGAGGGAGTCGAGTTCCTCGTGGTAGGCGTCGCGCAATTGAAGTCCTTCGAGGTGAGCCGGGGGACGGGCGGGAGGGGCGGACTCGCCCACGCCACAGCCTGCCCCGCCGGTATGAACACCTCCCCATGGAAAGGTGAACTTTCGGGGAACGGCCGAGTCCCGACCTGGGCCGTTGGGAAGGGCAGGTCGGAAGGCCGCCTACGATCCGAGGTGTGGAGGTCGAGATTGTCGCGAGCCTCGCCGGGCTCGCCGGGCTCGCGATCGGGCTCACGACTGGATTGGCGGTGCGCGTGAGCGAACGAGCCCATCGGACGGCGGCCCCGGCGACCCCGGTGGGCGCCCTGCCCCCCGGTGTCGCGTCGGTGCTCAGCGTCCTGCGGTCGTCCGCCGTCGTCGTGGACGGCGAGGACCGGGTGCTGCGCGCCAGCTCCGCGGCCCGCGCGTTCGGCCTGGTCAGCGGCGACCGGCTGGTGGTGGACGAGGTCCTCGCCATGACCCGGCTCGTCCGCCGGGACGGGGAGATCCGGGAGAGCGAGATCCAGGTCGGGCCGACGCGGGTGCGGAGCCGGGCGGACGGGCGCTGGTTCGCGGTCCGCGTCGCGCCGCTCGGGTCGCACGGTCTCGTCCTCGTCCTGGCCGAGGACCTCACCGACATGCACCGCACCGAGGCCATCCGCCGCGACTTCGTCGCGAACGTCAGCCATGAGCTGAAGACCCCGGTCGGTGCCCTGTCGCTGCTGGCCGAGACCGTCGAGGGCGCCGCCGACGACCCGGAGGCCGTCCGCCGGTTCGCCGGGCGGATGCAGTACGAGTCGGTGCGGCTGACCAACCTCGTCCAGGACCTGATGACGCTGTCGCGGGTCCAGGGGGACGAGCCCCTGCCCGCCCTGGAGCCGGTCGTGCTGGACGAGGTCATGGCGGAGGCGCTCGAACGCTGCCGGACCAGGGCGTCCGCCAAGGAGATCGAGCTGGCGTCCGGCGGCGAGGAGGGCCTGCGGGTCCGCGCCGACCACGAGCTGCTGGTGACCGCGCTGCGCAACCTCGTCGACAACGCCGTCGCCTACAGCCCCGAGAACACCCGGGTCGTGGTCTCGACCCGGCGGTGCGACGACCGGCATGCCGAGATCAACGTGTCCGACCAGGGCATCGGCATCCCGGAGAGCGAGATCGGCCGGATCTTCGAGCGCTTCTACCGGGTCGACCCGGCGCGCTCCCGGCAGACCGGCGGGACCGGGCTCGGCCTCGCCATCGTCAAGCACGTCACCGGCAAGCACGGCGGCGACGTGACGGTGTGGAGCAAGGAGGGGCACGGGTCGACGTTCACGATCCGGCTCCCGCTGCTCGACGGCCCGTCCCGTCCCGCCGCGGGGACCGCAGGCAAAGACCCAGAGAACACCGCCCGGGAGGCATCACCGTGACCCGTGTGCTCGTCGTGGAAGACGAGGAGTCGTTCAGCGACGCACTGTCGTACAACCTGCGCAAGGAGGGCTTCGAGGTGGCGGTCGCCGCCACCGGCCCCGACGCGCTGGACATCTTCGAGCGGGGCGGTGCCGACCTCGTGCTGCTCGACCTGATGCTGCCGGGGCTGCCCGGCACCGAGGTGTGCCGGGAGCTGCGCGCCAGGTCCAGCGTCCCGGTGATCATGCTGACCGCGAAGGACAGCGAGGTCGACAAGGTCGTCGGGCTGGAACTCGGCGCCGACGACTATGTGACCAAGCCGTTCTCCACCCGGGAGCTGGTCGCCCGGATGCGGGCCGTCCTGCGCCGCCAGGGCGAGGCCGAGGAGCCGGCGCCCGTGGCGCTGGAGGCCGGGCCCGTCCGGATGGACGTGGAACGGCACGTGGTCAGCGTCGGCGGCGAGCCCGTCCAGTTGCCGCTGAAGGAGTTCGAGCTGCTGGAGGTGCTGCTGCGCAACGCCGGCCGCGTCCTGACCCGGATGCAGCTGATCGACCGCGTGTGGGGCGCCGACTACGTGGGCGACACCAAGACGCTGGACGTCCACATCAAGCGGCTCCGGGCCAAGGTCGAGGAGGCGCCGTCCACGCCGCGGCACATCGTCACCGTCCGCGGACTGGGCTACAAGTTCGAGCCCTGACCGGTACGGAGAACGGCCCGTCCGCGGCGGACGGGCCGTTCCTTTCCGCTCGGGGGCAGGCGCCTGCCGGTCAGGCGCCCTGGGTCGGCTCGGTCGTCGGCTCGGCCGCACCGGGAGACGGGCTGTGCGACGGGTTGTGCGAGGGGCTGTGCGACGGGCTCGTCGAGGGGCTCGGGGTGGGGCCGCCGGATGCCGGCCCGGTCGGCGAGGCCAGCGGGTAGGTGAGGAAGTCCCCCTGGTGCGGCACCACGGGAGCCTGGAACTCGACCGTGCCCGCGTGCTCGAACTGCATCCGCACCGGGACGTCGGTTCCGGCGAGCAGGTCCCTGGTGAGCCCGGTCAGCACCACGAGCGGCTGTTCACCGGCCGGCGTCGCCGGAAGGGCGCTCTCCTGCGGGCCGGTCGTGTTGCCGGACGTCGGGGTGCCGGACGTGTTCGGCGTCGCCCCGGTCCCGGTGGGCTCCTGCGTCGGGGTGCCCGTGGGCTGCTTGGTCTTCTTCTCCCCGGACGGCGTGGTCGCGGGGGCCGGGTGCGCCTTGCCGAGCAGCTTGACCGCGCTGCCCGTCCCGTCCGCCGCGGCGGGCGGCAGCGTGATCCCGCCACCCTCGATCCTCGCCTGGCCGAAGACGGGCGAGCTGACCGAGACCAGGCGGTCCTGCCGGCCCTCCACCTGGTTGATCATCACGCCGTAGAGCGGTAGGGACGCGCCCGCCTTGAGCGTCTCACCGGACTGCCCGCCCAGCAGGAACATGTTGCGCAGGTTGATCTGCGCCGCCTCGGCCTTCTTCGTCGGGAGCGACACGTTGACGCCCTCGCTCAGGCGGCTCGGTGCGGCGGACTGGGGTTCCCTGCCGGCGCCGCAACCGGAGATCACCGGCGCGATCGCGACGGCGCCCGCGACGGCGAGCACGACCACTCGACGGCTGTTTCGGATCACGGCGTCGGTCTCCTCGCGAAGTGTCATCAAAGATGTGACATCGAAAAGTTGTGAGAGTGGCGTTGAGATACGCCAGGGGAAGCGTAGCGAGACCCTGCCGCAAGCCCCTCCCCGGGGTCGCCGACACGCCGTCACCCCGACTGGAGCGACTCCACCTTCCCGGTCAGCTCCGGACCCGGCCTGGGCGCGTGCACGACCTCGGTGACGACGCCGTCCGGCTGCACGAACACGGCGGTGAGCCCGGTGCCCGCCGGGCCGGGCGTGCCCGGCCCGGGGGCGTAGGTCCCGGCGAGGACGCCGTCCCGGTCTTCGAGGATCAGCGGCGTCCCGTTATGGGCGGTGCCCGCGCACGCCCTCAGGTCGTTCAGCGACATCGCCTTCTTGCCGCCGGCCGGACGCGGGTCGGCGACGAGCCAGAAGTTCAGCTTGGACTGCTGGGTGCGGCCCGCGAGGTCGGCCACCACGTCCTCGCACCGGTACGCGGGCGGGACGATGCCGATCACGCCGGGACGCAGGTCGCGCAGTGCCGTGGGGGTGCGGTCGCGGGCCACCATCTCGACCCGCTCGTCCGGCAGCAGGCCGCCGATCTCCCCGGGGCTCGCCGACGGCCGGGCCGCGAGCTGCGCACCCGTCGGCCGGGGCGTGGGACGGGGCCCGAACGCCGTCATGAGCACGCCGCTGAGCAGCGCGACCAGCAGCGCCCCCGCGATGATCGGGATCGCGACGCCGAACCGGGCCACCGGCCGGACCAGCCGCCCGACCCGCTCCCGGTGCCGCCTGCGCCGCTCCTCGCGGAGGTAGGCGAGCATGTCGCCTTCGAGTTCGCGGGCGTCGTCGGGCACGACGACGTCAACGGGCGGAAGCCCGTAGTCGTCGGGCTCCGGGTCGCCGCCGTCCGGCCTCACGCGTCACCTCCCCCGGCTCACGTTCCCCGCGGCCGGCCGTCCCATTCAGACGCTTCCGGGCGCTTCGTACCCGCGCCGCCCGGCGTGTTCACATCCAGTATGGAACCCATCCTCGTGGCCGGCGGGCTGGATGCTTGTAACCGGGTGCCCCTTACCGGTAATGGCGTTTCGATGGGAGGCGGGTGATCTAGTGATTACTCTGGGTGTGGAGAACTGGGCGTCGATGCACCGATAAAGGGCTTTGTCAATACCCCAATATGCGGGTTGACCTGCGGATATGTCTGGAAGGCCGGTTCAGGCACGCTCGTTTCCGTGCTACCCTGGTCTTAGCGGAAGGGGTACTTGTCACATGACTTTCCAGGTCGGCGACACCGTCGTCTACCCCCACCATGGGGCTGCTCGGATCGAGGCCATCGAGACTCGCACCATCAAGGGTGAGGACAGGACCTATCTGGTCCTGAAGGTTGACAAGGGCGACCTGACAGTGCGGGTCCCGGTCGAGAACGTCGAGGACGTGGGCGTCCGGGACGTCGTCGGCCAGGAGGGACTTGAAAAGGTGTTCGAGGTGCTTCGCGCACCCTACACCGAAGAGCCCACCAACTGGTCGCGCCGGTACAAGGCGAACCTTGAGAAGCTCGCGTCCGGCGACGTCAACAAGGTCGCCGAGGTCGTTCGCGACCTCTGGCGGCGCGACAGGGAACGCGGTCTGTCGGCCGGCGAGAAGCGGATGCTCGCCAAGGCGCGCCAGATCCTGGTCAGCGAGCTCGCGCTCGCCGAGAAGACCAACGAGGACAAGGCAGAGGCCCTGCTGGACGAGGTTCTGGCCAGCTGAGCGGCCGGCCGAGTTGAGCACACGGCTTCCACGGGTGGGCGTCGGTACCGACGTCCACCCGTTCTCGTCCACCCCGCGCCCCCTCTGGGTCGCGGGCCTCGAATGGCCCGGTGAAGGCCACGGCCTCGCCGGCCACTCCGACGGCGACGTCGCCGCGCACGCCGCCTGCGACGCGCTCCTGTCGGCCTGCGGTCTCGGTGACCTCGGCGCCGTCTTCGGCACCGCCGACCCGCGCTGGTCCGGCGCGTCCGGCGTCGACCTGCTCCGCGAGGTGGCCCGCCTCGTCGATGAGGCGGGTTTCACCATCGGCAACGTGGCCATCCAGATCATCGGCAACCGTCCCAAGATCGGCAAACGCCGCACCGAGGCCGAGAAGACCCTCACCGAGGCCCTTTCCGGCGCCCCGGTGACGATCAGCGCCACCACCACGGACGGCCTGGGCCTGACCGGCCGGGGCGAAGGACTGGCGGCCATGGCCACCGCCCTCGTCATCTAAGGAACAGGGCGCTCACGCCGGGACGAAAGCCCCGGACCGTTCCGCTAGCCGGCGGGCGGCATGGGGCCGCTGCGGAAATTGCCGGACGGCGGCGGATTCCAGTCCTCGGCCGTGGGGTCGCCGGCGTCGGGGTCCTCGGCGCGGTCGGCGGGCGGTGCGTCGTGCAGATCCTCGTCCCCGCCCGGGGGTACCGGCATCACGATGTCGGGACGGGTCGTGGACGCCACCGGACGCTGCTCCGCATCGTCCCGGTCACGGCTCCGGACGAGTTCGACGTCCGTCGGCAGCAGAGCCGGAGCGGAATCGAGCGGCGGACGAGGCTCCGGCAACGTGTCCAGCGGCGGCGCGGGCTCCGACGACAGGCTCCCCCCGTACCCGCCCGGCCCGGGCCGGGATGCCGCGCGCGCGGCGGGCTCGTGTTCGACCGTGTCCTGTTCGTCCGCCTCTTCGCCTGCCTCGTGCTCGGCGGTCTCCTGCGTAGCGGGCCGGTGCGCGCCCCCCACATGCGTATCGGGGCCGTTGGGGTCGAAGGGGAAGGGGATCAGGTCTTCCGGGTCTTCGGGCTCGGCGGGCGGCTCCAGGGCCAGCGGGGGCGCGGCGCGCTCCAGGACCTTCACATGGCCGCGCTGCGTTTCGGCCGGGGCCGCCTCCGCGGCGGCGGGCCGGGCCACGCGGATCTGCTTGAACATCGTCAGCCACAGCCAGATCGCGATCACCAGCATGACGTGCGGCGCCACCGCCACACCGACGCGGACCGGGTCGTCCGGCATCGAGGACAAGCCCCGGACCGAGCGCTGGACGGAGATCGCGGCGCCCCCGGCGACGAGAGCGAGCAGCAGCGTCCAGCGGAGCAGCCGCGTCCACCAGCGGGCGTTGCGGGTGACGGCCAGCGACAGGATCGTCATCGCGACGAGGGTGTCGGCCATCGCCGGGTACAGCGGCGCCCAGCGGCGGCTCACCCCGCCGGTGAGGGCGAGTTCGCGGAGGGCGTCGTAGGTCAGCACGTACGCGCCGCCGGCGAGCGCGGCGACGACGAGGCCGGCGAGGGCGGTGAGCAGCCGCCGCTGCGCCCGGGTGTAGGACGGCCGGGTGGGGTCAGATGGCATGGAGTCTCGTTCCGAGGATGCGCCGATGAGGGTCCTCAGCCGAGATTAACCAGCCGGGACGGCGGCGAACTGCAACTTTGTGGTGATCACTTTGTCGCTCCACACCATAAGTGGGGAGACGTACCGTATGGAGGACGACATCCGAGGGGAGGCCGCGATGCCGTACGGGTGGTCCGGGGACGGAACGCGGGCCCGAACGGCCGGGTAGCGCGGCGTGCCGCTGCCGAGCGATCGGCTGGGCGAGCCGATCCGGACGTTCGACGGCCGGGCCGCGGGCCGCCGCACCTGGGCATGGCTGTGCCTGCTGTGCCTGGCGTCGCTGGCCATGATCCCGGTGGCCGTCGTCTACCTGCACGACCGCGTGTGGTGGGCGGGCGTCCCGGCGCTGCTGCTCGCGATGGGGTACGCGGCGGCCGCCGGCTGGATCGCGGGACGTGACCGTCCGCGCTTCCGCCACCGGGTCGCGCGCCTGCATACGGGCGGCCTGTCCGTCAGCGGGCCGGGCGGCGAGGCCGCCCACACGTGGGACGAATTGGTCTCGGTGACGGTGTCCGGCCGGCACGCCGGCCCGCGCGTCCGGTGGTGCTTCACGATCGTCGCGGACGATGGCGGCGTCCTGCGGCTCGAAGACGACATCCCGGACGTCCGGACCCTCGGGGTGGCGGTCGCCGAAGAGGTGACGGCCCGGATCGTCCCGCGGCACCTGGCGGCGGTGCGGAAGCGGGAGCCCGTGCGGCTCGGCCCGTTCACCCTGGACCTGGACGGCGTCGAGAAGGACGGCGAGCGGCTGCCGTGGAAGGCCGTCCGGGACGTGGCGATCGACAACGGCATGGTGATCGTCCACGCGCACACCGGCCGCATGGACCTGATGGCACTCGCCTCCCGGATGCCGGACGCGCTGGCGTTCACGGCACTGTGCCACCGGCTCAGAAGGCTGGCGGAATCCTCCTGAAGATTTTCTCCCGGGGATGTCGAGGACGCGCCCGCCACTCCGATCCTGCTGTGACGAGCGGCCAACGGGGCCGCGTGAAGAGGAGCACACCGTGAAGTACATGCTGCTGATCTACAACCGTCCCGGCTTCGTGGAGGAACTGACGGAGGCGGAGCGCGAGGCGCTGTTCGGCGAGGTCGACGCGATCATGCGGGAGCTGACCGAGTCGGGGGAGATGGTCGGCGGGAACGCGCTGGCCGACCCGTCCGGGACGAAGACCGTCCGGGGGGTGGACGGGCAGCCGGCCGTGACCGACGGGCCGTTCCTGGAGACCAAGGAGCACTTCGCCGGCTACCTCACCGTCGACTGCGAGTCGCGGGAGCGGGCCGTGGAGATCGCCTCGCGCTGGCCGGACATCCGGTTCGGCGGCCACCTGGAGGTCCGGGCGGTCATGGACGAGGCCGGGACCGAGATGTGAGGACGCCCCCGGCCGTCGAGGACCTGCTGCGCACCCTCGCGCCGCAGGTCCTCGGCACGCTCGTGCGGCGGCACGGCGCGTTCGACGCCTGCGAGGACGCCGTGCAGGAGGCGCTGCTCGCCGCCGCCGTGCAGTGGCCGGGGGACGGCGTTCCGGAGCACCCGCGCGGCTGGCTGCTGACCGTCGCGACGCGGCGGCTCACCGACCGGTGGCGCAGCGAGCGGGCGCGCCGCGACCGTGAGGCCGCCGTGTTCGCCCGGGAGCGGGACGAGCCGGCCCGCCCGGACGAGGACCGGCCGGGCGACCGCGACGACACGCTGACGCTGCTGTTCCTGTGCTGCCATCCGGTGCTGTCGCCGTCCTCGCAGGTCGCGCTGACGCTGCGGGCGGTCGGCGGCCTGAGCACGGCGCAGATCGCGCGAGCGTTCCTGGTCCCGGAGGCGACGATGGCGCAGCGGGTCAGCCGGGCCAAGCAGAAGATCAGGTCGGCCGGGGCGCGGTTCGGGACGCCGCCGCCGGACGAGCGGGCCGAGCGGCTGCGGGCCGTCCTGCACGTCCTGTACCTGATCTTCAACGAGGGGTACACGGCGTCGAGCGGGCCCGAGCTGCGGCGCGCCGACCTCACCGCGGAGGCGATCCGGCTGACCCGGGCGCTGCACCGGCTGCTGCCGGAGGACGGCGAGGCCGCCGGCCTGCTCGCGCTGATGCTGCTGACCGACGCCCGCCGCGCCGCCCGCACCGGGCCCGGCGGGCGGCTGATCCCGCTCGCCGACCAGGACAGGACGCGCTGGAACGCCTCCGCGATCGCCGAGGGCACCGCGCTGATCACCGGCGCGCTCACCTGGTCGCCGCCCGGCCCGTACCAGTTGCAGGCCGCGATCGCCGCCGTCCACGCGGAGGCGCGCCGCCCCGAGGACACCGACTGGCCGCAGATCCTCGCGCTGTACCGGCTGCTGGCGCATCTGGCCCCGAACCCGATGGTCACGCTGAACGAGGCCGTGGCGCTGGCGATGGTGGACGGGCCGGCGGCCGGGCTCGACCTGCTGCGGCCGCTGGACGACGACGCCCGCATGTCCGGACACCACCGGCTCGCCGCCGTCCGCGGGCATCTGCTGGAGATGGCCGGAGAGCCCGGTGCCGCGCGGGAGGCGTACCGGGAGGCGGCCCGGCGCACCACCAGCCTTCCCGAGCGCCGCTACCTGGAGTCCCGCGCCGCCCGCCTCGATGGGGGAAACGATGAAGACGCCTGAGGTTCCCGGTGCGAGCCCGCATTGCGCGCCGCGCGGCCCCGTGTCATCCAATAACCTGAGTTCGTGAGTCTGCGTTTTTACGACACCGGCACCCGTAGCGTCCGCACGTTCGAGCCCCTGGAAGAGGGCCGCGTGGGGATGTACGTGTGCGGTGCGACCCCGCAGGCGTCACCCCACATCGGGCACCTGCGCTCCGGCGTCATCTACGACGTGCTGCTGCGCTGGCTGCGCGCGTCCGGCTACGAGGTGACGTTCGCGCGCAACGTCACCGACGTCGACGACAAGATCATCGCGGTGGCGGCGGAGCGGGACGTCCCGTGGTTCGCGGTCGCCGAGGGCAACCAGCGGGTGTTCACGCAGGGCTACGACCTGCTCGGCTGCCTGCCCCCGACGGTCGAGCCGCGCGCCACCGGGCACGTCCCGGAGATGATCGTGCTGATCCGCCGGCTGGTCGAGAAGGGCCACGCGTACGCGGCGGCCGGCGACGTGTACTTCGACGTGAAGTCGTGGGCGGACGAGTACGGGGCGCTGTCGAACCAGCGGCTGGACAACATGCGGTCCGCCGGCGACACCCCCAACGAGGACGCCAAGCGCGACCCGCGCGACTTCGCGCTCTGGAAGGGGGCCAAGCCGGGCGAGCCGGCCTGGGAGACCCCTTGGGGGGACGGGCGCCCCGGCTGGCATCTCGAATGCTCCGCGATGGCGACGAAGTACCTCGGCGCGACGTTCGACATCCACGGCGGCGGCGTCGACCTGATCTTCCCGCACCACGAGAACGAGATCGCCCAGTCCCGTGCCGCCGGTGACGGCTTCGCCCGCTACTGGCTGCACAACGGGCTCCTCACCGTGGACGGCGAGAAGATGAGCAAGTCGGTCGGCAACGTGGTCCTGCTACCGGATCTGCTGGGCAAGGCTCGTCCCGTAGAGGTGCGCTACTACCTGGCCTCGGCGCACTACCGGTCGCTCATGGACTACACCGATGCCGCCTTGGCCGAGGCCGTCTCCGCCTATCAGCGCATAGAGGGCTTCGTAACGCGGGCCTCGGAGGTGGTGGGCACGGTCCCGCCTTCCTCTGTGCCGGCCGCGTTCGCCGCGGCGATGGACGACGATCTGGGCGTCCCGCAGGCGCTGGCGGTGCTGCACGAGACCGTCCGGGACGGGAACAGCGCCCTTGCGGCCGGCGACCTCGACGCGGTGCGGCGGGGGCTCGCGGACGTGCGGGCGATGGCGGAGGTGCTGGGCATCGATCCGCTGTCGCCGCAGTGGACCCGTGCGGGCGAGGAGGACCTGCGTCCCGTCGTGGACGCGCTCGTCGCCGTCGCGCTGGAGCAGCGGCAGGCGGCGCGCGCGCGCAAGGACTACGCGTCCGCCGACGCGATCCGCGACGGCCTGGCGGAGGCCGGCATCCTCGTCGAGGACACGCCGCAGGGGCCGCGCTGGGAACTCAAGCGCGGCTGAGGGGTCCCGCACTGCGGATAAAATCGGACGTTCGCGGGGGTTCGTTCGCCGTCCCGCTGAGATCTTGAGCCGCCCGGCAGCCGCGAGGGCGCGCACGCAATCGTCGCGAGGGGCATGATCGACAATGGCCAAGCACAAGGGCAAGGGGCCCACTCCCAAGGCCGAGGACCGGCACTGGCACGGCAAGCGCCAGAAGGCCCGTGCCGTCAAGAACGCCAAGCGCACCGGAACGCCGACGCTCGGTCCGGGCGGGCGCGCGAAGGGACCCTCGCCGGACGCCCGTCCCGCCGGGCGTCCCGCCGGCGCGCGGCGCGCGACCGGTGAGGTGCCGGAGCTGGTCACGGGGCGCAACCCGGTCGTCGAGGCGCTGCGCGCGGGCGTCCCGGGCACCGCGCTGTACGTGACGTCCGGGACGGACGAGCGGGTGCGCGAGTCGATCCAGCTGGCCGCCGACCGGGGCGTCCCGCTGCTGGAGACCGGCAAGAACGAGCTGGACCGGCTGACGGACGGCGCCGTCCACCAGGGCATCGCGCTGCAGGTCAGGCCGTACCGGTACGCGCACCCCGACGACCTGCTCAAGGGAACGTCGCCGCTGATCGTCGCGGTGGACGGGGTCACCGACCCGCGCAACCTGGGGGCGATCGTCCGGTCCGCCGCCGCGTTCGGCGCGACCGGTGTCGTCGTGCCGGAGCGGCGTGCCGCCGGGGTCACCGCGGGGGCGTGGAAGTCGTCCGCGGGGACGCTCGCGACCGTCCCCGTCGCGCAGGCCACGAACCTGACGCGGCAGCTCAAGGCGTACCAGAAGGCCGGCTGCTTCGTCGCCGGGCTGGACGCGCGGGGCGGCGTGGCCGTCGCCGACCTGGAGATCGCCTCCGGGCCGTTCGTGCTGGTCGTGGGCTCGGAGGGGAGGGGGCTCGGACGCCTGGTCGCCGACACCTGCGACCTGCTGGTGACGATCCCCATGCCGGGCAGGGCCGAGTCGCTGAACGCCGGGGTCGCCGCGGGCATCGCCCTGTACGAGATCAGCCGGCTCCGCGCCTGAGCACCGATTCGCCTCAACGGAAATAATCTCAACGTTCAGATTATTGACCATGAGGTGAATTCGATGACCGCCGTCGCCGCACCGCGCACGGTGCGCGCCCGCTACGCGTCCGACCTCGCCCTCGCCGCCTTCGCCCCCGCGAGCTGGGGCACCACCTACGTCGTCACCACCACCCTCCTTCCCGCCGACCGCCCGCTGCTGGCCGCCACCCTGCGCGCCCTCCCCGCCGGCCTCGTCCTGCTCGCCGTCACCCGGCGCCTCCCGCGCGGCGGCTGGTGGTGGAGGACGATCGTCCTCGGCATGCTGAACTTCGGCGCGTTCCTCCCGCTGATCTTCTTCGCCGCCTACCGGCTGCCCGGCGGGGTCGCCGCGACGATCGGCTCCGTCCAGCCGCTGGTCGTGGCGCTGCTGTCGCTCGGCGTCCTGCGCGTCCGCCCGGCCCGCCCGGTCCTGTACGCGGCGGTCGCCGGCACCGGCGGCGTCGCGCTGCTGACGCTGACCGCCGACGCCCGCCTGGACCCGCTCGGCATCCTCGCCATGCTCACGGCCACCTCCCTCATGGCCGCCGCGATCGTCCTGGCCAAAAAATGGGGCCGCCCCGAATCGCCGCTGGTCATGGCCGGGTGGCAGCTCACCGTCGGCGGTCTGGTCCTTCTGCCGGTCACCCTCGCCGCCGAGGGCGTCCCGCCGTCCATGACCGGCGAGAACGTGCTGGGCTTCGCCTACCTCGGCATCGTCGGCACCGCGATCGCGTACGCACTGTGGTTCCGCGGCATCGACCGGCTGCCCCCGACGTCGGTGTCCCTGCTCGGCCTGACCAACCCGATGGTCGCCACTCTCGCCGGCCTGGTCATCCTCGGCCAGACGCTCACGGCGTGGCAGATCGTCGGCTTCACCATCGCCCTCGGCGCTCTCGTCGCCGGCCAGACCCTCAACCGGAGGCCGTGAGGAACCTCGCTCCCCGTGCTCGACGCGATATCGCCATCAGCGCGACCAATCCCCTCCCGGCCGCACCCGTTTCACGGTCGCAAACTGAGCAGCCGCTTTTCAAGGAAGGTCATTTCGGCCGGATTATCCGTCCGCTCCAGGGCTCGGCCGTACGCTTCGGCGGCCTCCTCGTCGCGTCCCAGCCGCCTCAGCAGATCGGCGCGGATCGCATGGAACAGGTGGTACCGGCCGAGGTCGAGACCGTCCACCAGGCCCAACGCGGCCCCGGGTCCCTCGACCTCGGCCACCGCCACGGCCCGGTTGAGCGCCACCACCGGACTCGGCGCCACGACCATCAACTGGTCGTACAACCGGAGAATCTGCCCCCACCGCGTATCCCCGGCGGTCGCCGCGGCACTGTGCACCGCATTGACGGCCGCCTGGATCTGATACGGCCCCGGCCGGCCGATCTCCAGACACCGCCGGACGAGCGCCTGCCCCTCCCGCACCAGCCCGCGATCCCACAACCCGCGATCCTGCTCACCGAGCAGAACCAGTTCCCCGTCCACCATCCGGGCGGCCTTACGGGACTCGATGAGAAGCATCAACGCCAGCAGCCCCAGCACTTCGGGCTCGTCCGGCATCAGCTCATGAAGAACCCGCCCCAGCCTGATCGCCTCGGCCGCCAACTCATCCCGACCCCCATACCCCTGATTGAAAACGAGATAGACAACGGCCAGCACCCCGGAAAGCCGCCCCGGCAGATCACCCTCCTCCGGCACCCGATACGGAATCCGCGCGTCCCGTATCTTCCCCTTCGCCCGCACCAGCCGCTGCGCCATCGTCTTCTCCGGCACCAGAAACGCCCGCGCGATCTCCGCCGTGGTCAGCCCGCCCAGCAACCGCAACGTCAACGCCACCCGCGCCTGCAATCCCAGAGCCGGATGGCAGCACGTGAAAATCAGCCGGAGCCGCTCGTCCTGCACGGTCCCCACCTCGACCGGCCCGCCCTCGTCCACCATCGCGGCCTGCGCCTGCTTCCCCGCCCGCGCCGCCTCCCGGCGCACCCGGTCGATCGCCTTGTTCCGTGCCGTCGTGATGACCCACCCGGCCGGGCTGGGCGGCGTCCCCTCCACCGGCCACCTGCGCACCGCCTCGGCGAACGCGTCCTGGACGGCGTCCTCGGCGACGTCGATATCGCCGAAGGCACGGACCAGCACGGCCACCGCCCGCCCGTGCTCCGCCCGGAAGACCTCCTCGATCACACCTCGCCGTGGAACGGCCGCACCTCCATCGGCAACCCCGTCGCCTTGACGAACCTGGCCGCGATCTTGAGCGCCGCGTCCAGATCCTCCACCTGGATGATCGTGATGCCGCCGATGTGCTCCTTGCCCTCCGCCCACGGCCCGTCCGTCGCGATCACCTCATCGTCGCGAAGCCGCACCATCGTGGACGCCTCGGGCCCGTGCAGCCCGTGCCCGAACACCCACGACTCCTCCAGCTCCAGGTCACGCCGAATCTCGAAGATGTCCGCCATTACCTTCTCCAGCACCTCCGGCGGCGGCGGATCGCCCACCGGCTGGATCATGTTGAGCAAGTACAGCTTCATGCCCCCTCCTTCACGTACGTCGCGATCACTACCCCGGTGGTCGTCGTCACCGACTCCACAAGCCGCAACGACGCCTCAACCCCCTCGAACAGCCGCCGACCCGTCCCCAGCACGAGCGGATGGACCATCAGCAGCCACTCGTCCACCAGCCCCCGCCGCATGAGCTCCCGCGCAAGCACCCCGCTCCCCAGCACGGTGAGCCTCGCCACCCCCCTCTTGACCTCCGCCACCTCGGCCACATCGCCGAGCAGCACCGAGTTCTGCCACGGCAACGGCTCCCGCAGCGTCTCCGAAACCACGTACTTCGTGACTCGGTTCAGCGCGTCCGTGTACGGGTTCCCGTCCCTCTGCCGAGGCCAGTACTCGTAGAACTGCTCGTACGTCCGCCGCCCCAACAGCTGCGCTCCGTCCGAGCCCATCCTCTGCCCCAGCACAGAAGCCATGACCTCGTCATTCCCCGCCACAGCCCACCCACCGCGCACGAACCCGTCCCGCGTATCCTCATCAGCCCTCGCCGGCCCCTGCATCACCCCGTCAAGCGACACATGCTCGACCAGAACGACCTTCCCCACAACGCCTCCCCAAGCTCCCGGCCGGCCCACCACCGACCTCACACCCCCTACACGAACGCACCCCCCACAAATCGACACCCCACCCAGAAAAACGCCGGATCAGGATCGCGAAGGCGGGCGCGGCACGGTGACGGCCGACGCCTGCCGCCACCACGTTTCGCCCACCCCGACCACGGCTTCGTCGTCGTTGATCGGCAAGAACTCGCAGCGGTCCCCGTAAGCGGCGATCAGTCGCGCGTACCGTTCCCGCCGACCGCGGTCGGCGTGCACGAGGGGAAAGAATCCGACCAGCCCGAGACCCTCGGTGGTCTCGACCGACCCCGGGTCGTCAGGCCCTCGGTAGAAGGCGAGGTCAGCGGTCGCCAGGGCGGCCCCGGCGGACACACCGGCGTAGGCCAACTCGCCGCCGAGAACAGCTTGCTTGACGATGCGAACGAACCCGCTGCGCTGCGCGTGCTCCAGCAGAAGGATCGGATGACCGCCGGTGACGAAGACGAGCTCACAGCGCTCCACCGCACCGTCCACGTCCGCCGCCCGCGCACCTTCCAGATCGAGGTACTCAACCCGCACCCCGCAGGCCGCCAAGTGCCCCACCACCTCATCGACCCAAGGCGTCAACGGCAACGGGTTGCCCGCCGTGGGCACCACCACAGCCCGCCGTGGCCGGCGAGGAAGCCCTTCCATCCACCCCAGGAGGGCGCCAAGCCCCTGGCTCCCCAAAAACGCCCGCACGACAGCCCCAGCCACAGACCCACCGTAGTGAGCCCTAGGCTCGACAGCGATTCCCCGACCTCGGGCTCCCAAGACCAACAGCAGCCCGCCCCGGCCCGCGGGGGCCTGGCGGCCGCGTGACCCCGCTTCGCACTCGCCCGCCGCCGGTTGCTCTGGGCCCACTAAAAGGCGCCGTTCCGCTGGCAGGGCCTTGCGAAAGCCATGAGCGCCCATCCCCCTGCCCACGTCGATTGACGACTAGGAAGAGGACATCCTCCCAGGGGCGCCTCGCCCGCGTACCCGGCGGCGTGCGTCCAGATAAGGACATGGGGTAATGAACTCACTCTTGGGGTAGTTGGCGCTCAACTCGGACATTCGCATCGTCGTGTCATGGCGCATTACTGCGATGTGGAAACCCAGGAGGGCGGCGGTTGCCGACGCCGGGTCAATGCCGCGACCTGCAAGGACCATGTGAACGGGCCTGTGCCGCGAAAGAGCGGCAGAAGTAATCGGGCGCCCGTTCGGTTACGCAACCTACGCCCCGAAGCACTGCCGCACAAGACGGTGCAGATGGAGGCGGCTCCCGCCGAGAAGGCTTCCATCACCCTTTTGGATGCGGTCACGATCGTTCAGCAACTCCCTGTCGACTGGCGAGGCAAGATCGCGGAACAGTCGGTACGGCTGGTCGGCAGAGAGTTGTGGGGCGACTTCCTGCGGCAGAGAACCGCTGGTCTCTGCCACCCGCTCGCCCGGACGGCACGCGAACTCCTCGCTATCAAGGCGACTGTCGGCCGGCTACCGGGCGAGGCGGCTACTGGCGCCGCACGCCGTGCCGGTGCGCCACCCGCCGTCCAGGCGATGGCCGAACGGTTCGCTTCCGGACTGGGCATCACGACGACGATCGAACAGAAGATCGCCGCCACTGCCCACGCTGTCCGGGTTCTCGGCGTCTTCGTCTGCGTCATCACGGACGCTGTTCCGAGCTGCCAATGCCTCAAGGACCTCGTGGCGGAGAACATGCCCAGAGAGGAGTTCGAGACCAAACTGTGGCACCTCATGGAGCCTCGCCCGCCGACCTAACCTGGCTGTGCGCCAACTCAAGACGCTTCCGAAGCCACGAGGACATCCTGTTTCACCGACTTCTTCGCGCGGAGGATCGATAGGGGCCGCGTGAGACTCCTTTTGGCAATCGGCCCTTCTTGATCGGGAGGGGTTTTAACGTGGGAGTCGGCGAGGGAACTTGAACCCCTGACCTTCTGTTTGCGAGCAAGATCAGCGACGTCCAGGACCGTCCCCACACGCCTCCTGACCAGCGCCGCACCCTCCCGAGGGGCCACATCCGCCCAAGATCATCAAATCCCGTTGTCGGCACTGGCGTTAGCATCCGGCGCGGGAAACTGGGCAATGTATCGCAGAGCCCGCTCCCAGGGATCGAAGGCAAAGAGCGACCGGGGCCGGTGGTGATGGCGTATGCAGAACGTGTCGAGGTCCATATGGATCGGATGCGGCCGCAAGCCGCTCAGCGGTTCGGCGGCGCGTGCGACCCTCAGGAGTTCGGCCTGCAAGGTCCATCCATCATGATCGAATGCCCAGGTGCCGTCCGTGACATAGACGTGGCCGGCGTCCCTCGCCCCTCGTGGCCAGAGCCCGACGGGATGGAACCCGGCGCCCGGGATAGGTCTCCATGAACGCGTACGCGAGGATGTGGCAAGCGCCAGCGGCGAAGAACGCCACGTCATCCCGATTCCAGGAGAGCATTTGATCCCGTCGCTCGGCGCTGGTGCGTCTGAAGCACGCGCTCGGACGGTACACGCCTGGAAGCCTACGGAGCCAAGAACACAATGCCCCAGCCCGCGCACACGTCGCAGATTCGGCATAGGTCCCGGGGTGCTCGTTCACGCGAACGATGCGCAAGGTGTGACAGACGGTCTCGCGCGGACGAGTGCCCCGGCTCGCGGGTCCAAGGGGTGGCGCAGCCCCCTGTTCGAGCCCGCTCAGCCCATGGACGGCACAAGAGTGAGCTTGATGTAGCCCGTGGCCGTCCAGCTTTGCCACATCTGGAACGCGTTGCCCGCTGGCTCAACCCGTATGTGGACGACTTCCCCAGGGGCTGCGGTGAAGGCGAGTCGAGGACTGCCTGACCAGTCGATACGGGCCTGTACCTCATGTGTTCCTGGGGCAATATCGACGCTGACCTCGCCGCCCGGTTTGATCTTTCCGTAGGGAGCGCCATACACGAATAGGCGGTAAGAACGCAGCAAATCCCGCAGGGCTCGCTTCGGCCGTGAGAAGACCACACGAGACGTGTCGGTCATGTCGCCATGGTCGCATATAGGCGGACGGGGCAGGAGGACGACCCTCCTCGTCCCTATGACGTCGGATACCTGGGACGGCTGCCCCGGCCGTCACCTGGTGGGAGAGCTGGCCATGGCCCATGACGAACCCTGAGGGGTGGCCATGGCATTGATGGCCGGGGAAAGATCGCGGCGGCCCGGGACGGGTGGATCTGCTTCGAAGACGAGGCCGGCCGGATCCTGAGACCGCCCAAAGCACGCACCTGGTTCCGCCGCGGCACCACCCCGGTCGCGGCGGTTTCGGGCAGGGGTTCGGGCCGGGTCTCCAGCACCGGGCTGGTGTGTTTCCAACCCGGCCGCCGAGACGTGCCACCCAGGCTGATCTACTGGACCGCCCCGCCGCGAAGCAGGCTGCGCGTTCACCCCACGCCCCGCCCAAGCGCAGACACCTCCCTAAAGCAGCCGCATTGGGCCGCGCAGCCCCCTGGTTCGAGCTCGCTCAATTGGCCTGTCCGCTTGCCGCCACCTTCTGGTCCCGAACCTGTACAGCAACGGATTCGGGTTCCATAGCGTTGGGCTGGGGCAAAGCCGTTACTTCACGGCCGCCTGGGCTGCGGACCAAGCGCGGGCGGTGACGCGTTTCTGGGTGCCGGAGCGGCTGTCCGTCCCAATGAACGCCATGGCCATCACCAACCGGCCAGAGCGGATGTTGATCCAGGTCGTATAGGCAGACATATCCACGTCGGGGAACGTCATCGTGAGTCGACTGCCGGTCAGTTCGGCATCGGATATAGCAGGCAACTGGGACTTGTTCAACGGTTGCGTGCTGACGATCACTGTTCGGCCTTGAATCTTGGTGGTCACCTTGTGTCTGCAGATAGCGGGAACGCTCAAACGAAAACGGGCCATGTCCGTGTTCTCCGGGACCCAGACAAGCGTCTCACCGATTGAGCTCGCCCCAGACCGGTAGATGACCTGGGCCGAGGGTGAATCGCTGATCGTTGCGGGCCATTCGCCTGGAACTCCTCTCCCGCTCTGGCATCGCGCATCGACTCCAGACAATTCAGGCTCGGGCTGTGGACTGTCGCTCTGGAGCAATTCGCCGTACGTCCCGCTGGCTGGACCTGTCACAGGCTGCTGGCCAGACTCTTTTGGGATCAACGCAGCTTGAAGTTGCAGCGGGTCAACGGTCTTGCTGGGGGAAGCCGACGACTGACTATGAGAGGTTGCTGCAGATTTGTTGCGGTCGTTCGAAGGCAACCTTGGGCTGTCATGACCTCCACAGCTGACCACGCTGACGCACAATACGGTCGCGCTGGCGACAAATCGCAAGGAATGCTGCATGAGAGTAGATCCTAAGACGTGGCCAACCACAAGAGGGCGGAGTTTCGTAAGGGTCGTGCTCCGGGTGCGAACTCAAGGGAAGGGCTGAGCATCATCGGCCCGGTGCTCCATGGGCTGCTTCACGTTTCTGGGGCGCGCGTGGGGTGGGGCGGCCGCGGACGGCGGCGCGAGACGGGACCGGACGGAACAGGCCGCGCCCGGCGGGCCTCTGGGTACATGCTGCCGCTCCTCGTGCCCCCATAGCGTCTGGAAGTTCGCCGCGACCCTCAGCCCGCCTCGCTCGGCGACCATGCGCAACTTGTCTCCGACGTCCTCAAGGCACAGCGTGCCCGCCAGTTCGCCGACACGTTCAAGCTCGGCGAAGCCTGGAAGGGCGTGGACAAGGACGTGGACGGCTACGTGTTCGCCACCCGGTGGGGAGAGCCTGTCCAGCCGGGCACCGTTTCTTCCCTCATGGTCGCGCTGATCAAAGAGCACAACGACCGTGAGGATGTCGAGCCGCTGCCGCATGCTCGGCTTCACGATCTCCGGCACGTCCACGCGACGACGCTCCTCCTGGCGGGCGTCCCCGTCCACGGGGTGGCGGTGCGGCTGGGGCACGCTGATCCGGTGGTCACGCTGCGGGTCTAGGCGCACGTCGTCAACGAGCAGCTCGCCGAAGCGGCCGAGATCTTCGCTAAGCGGGTTGGCCGGGTCGCATAGCGGTCGCATCGTTAGCAAACCCGTTAGCAAAAGGCCCCTTGCGATGGTCGCAAGGGGCCTTTGAGCTGGGAGCCGGCGAGGGGACTTGAACCCCTAACCTTCTGTTTAC
>NZ_BCQQ01000037.1 GCF_001552155.1 Actinomadura formosensis NBRC 14204
GCTCATGATCAGCTTCGGTAGGAGTATCGCCCGCCGGTCCACCGGGGTCCGAGCCCGTTATGAGATCGTCATGGCCCGGAAGACGGCCGGACCAGCGCGTTGCCCGGGCGCCCGGAGGCCTATGCTCGATGGTGGTGACGATGCCGTCAGGAGGCTGCACATGCGGACGTTGTTGAACGTCATCTGGCTGGTGCTGGCGGGGTTCTGGATGGCGCTGAGCTACGTGGTCGCCGGAATCATCTGCTGCGTCCTCATCATCACGATCCCGTTCGGCATCGCCGCGTTCCGCATCGCGGGGTTCGCGCTGTGGCCGTTCGGCCGGATGGCCGTCCCCAAACGGAACGCGGGCGTGGGCTCGCTCATCGGGAACATCATCTGGATCATCGTCGCCGGCTGGTGGCTGGCCCTCGGCCACCTGGTCACCGGCGTCCTGCTCTGCCTCACGATCATCGGTATCCCGTTCGGCATCGCCAACTTCAAGCTGATCCCGATCTCCCTGGCCCCGCTCGGCCACGAGATCGTCCCGGCAGGAGACTCCTCGATCTTCTGAACCGGGCCTTCTGAACTGGGCCGGGACATGCGTCCCGGCCGTGGTCAGGACGTCCAGGTGCGGCCGGTGAGGCGTTCGTAGACCTCGATGTAGCGGGCGCGGGTGGCGTCCACGACGTCCTGGGGGACGGCGGGGCCGGGCGGGGTGCGGTCCCAGTCGAGGGTGCTGCTCCAGTCGCGGACGAACTGCTTGTCCAAAGAGTGCTGGGGGCGGCCCGGCTCCCACGCGTCGGCGGGCCAGAAGCGGGACGAGTCGGGCGTCAGGACCTCGTCGCCCAGGACGAGGGTGCCGTCGGCGGCGCGGCCGAACTCCAGCTTGGTGTCGGCGATGATGATGCCGCGCTCGGCGGCCAGGGCGGCGCCGCGCTCGTAGATCTCCAGGGTGACGTCCTTGAGCCGGGCCGCGGTGTCCGCGCCGATCTCGTTCACGACGTCGGCGTAGGTGATGAACTCGTCGTGGCCCTCGGTGGCCTTGGTGGTCGGGGTGAAGATCGGCTCCGGGAGCCTGGACGCGTCGACCAGCCCGCCCGGCAGCGTGATCCCGGACACGGTGCCGTTCTTCTCGTACTCCTTGAGGCCGAGGCCGGTGAGGTAGCCGCGGGCGATCCACTCGACGGGGAGCATGGTGAGACGGCGGCAGCGGATGGCGCGCCCGGCCCACTCGTCCGGGACGTCCGTCGCCGACACGACGTGGTTCGGGATGATGCCGGCGAGCTGCTCGAACCACCACAGGGACAGCTGCGTCAGGATCTTGCCCTTGTCGGGGACCGGCGTCGGCAGGACGACGTCGTAGACGCTCACCCGGTCGGACGCCACGAGGATCAGCTCGTCCCCGTCCGCGTAGACGTCCCTGACCTTCCCCCGGTGGATCAGCTCCATGACTCCATGCTCCTCGCCTCACAACCCTGCCGGTAGGAGTCTGGCACAGCGGCCCTCCGCCGCCCGCGGCGGCACCGGCCCATGGGTGCCCCCGGGCGGTCTTCGCGTGCGCGGCTTGTGGGGCGGAGCGGGCGGGTAGACACAAAAGGTGATCGACCTGCCGACAGGTCAGGGGCTCGTCCAGATCGGCGAACTGCTCCTGGCGATGGTGCTGTCGGCCCTCATCGGCCTGGAGCGGGGGCTGCGCAACAAGAGCGCGGGCCTGCGCACGCACACCCTCGTCGGTGTCGGCGCCGCCCTGTTCATGATGGTCGGCAAGTACGGGTTCCAGGACGTTCCGGGGACCACCTCGCTCGATCCGTCCCGGGTGGCGTCGCAGATCGTGTCCGGCATCGGGTTCATCGGCGGCGGGGTGATCTTCGTCCGGCGGGACGCGGTGCGCGGGCTGACGACCGCCGCGGTCGTGTGGGTCACCGCGGCGGTCGGCATGGCGGCGGGCGCCGGGCTGCCGATCCTGGCGGTCGCGGTCACCGCCGTCCACTTCTTCATCGTGTACGGGCTCAGTTCGCTGTCGCACCAGTTGCCGCTGCACCGCTTCGGCCCGCCGGAGCTGGCACGGTTGCGGCTCGTCTACCGGGACGGGCGGGGGGCGCTGCGGCATGTCCTGATGGAGTGCACGCAGCGCGGGTTCGTGATCCTGGAGGTCCACGTCGACCGCGACTACCTGCCGGACGACTCCGACCGCGGCCGGGACGAGCGGCGCGACCGGCGCGAACCGCCCGAAAGACGGCGCCCCGGCAACGCGGTGGTGTCGCTGGTGCTGGAGGGCGCGGGCTCGGTCCACGACCTCACCGCGCGCCTCAGCGAACTGGAGGACGTCGTCGGCGTCAGGGTCGGCTCCGACCTGGGGGACGACACCCAGTGAGCCGCTCGGGAACCCCGGTCGGGGGGCTGGAGCCGTCGTCCTCACGGGTGGGGCGGCCCCGCGCGGGGCCGCCCCACCGTGGTCGTTTCAGCCGCGGGCCGTTTCAGCCGCGCGCCTTGCCGATGGCGTCGCGGACACGGTCGGCGATGGCGGCCATCGGGCCGAGCACGACGTTCTTGGTCGGCGACTCCACCCCCGGATGCGGGTGGGTCGGGGCGACCGCCTCCGCGGCCCGGAACGCCTTGGCCATGCCGCGCAGCTGCTCGGGCGTGGCGTTCTTCCGGATGTCGGGGAACTCCTTCTTCTCCTCATTGGTGGCGTGCGCTTCCAGGTCCTTGTGGAAGTCGGAGAACGTTTCCTGGAAATCCGCGGAGTCGAGGTCCATCTTCTCCAGATCCGACAGGATGCTCTTGGCCTTGTTCTCCTCCTCCAGCCGGTCGTCCACCACATGGGAGCGGTCGCCCATGGCGCGGCGGGCGAACGGGTGGACGATCTCCTCCTCGGCGGTCTCGTGCACGGCGAGGAGCTCACGCAGCCGGTCGAAGGCGTCCTTGCGGACCTGACCGCTGTTCTCCTCGACGTTCGACGCCAGCCGGCGGATCTCATCGTGCTGCGAAAGCAGCAGGTCGATAACGTTCTCTGCCGTCTCGGGCATGGTCATCCCCCTCATGAATGCTCGAACCGAGGCGATACCCGGGGGACGGGCTTCAACCCTCCGGGGCGTCCGGGAGGCCCGAGTAGGGTGAACGCCATGCTGTACGGGCGGGATGGGGAGCTGGCCGAACTCGACCGGCTTCTCGGCCGGGCCCGCGCCGGGCGCAGCGGCGTCCTCGTCGTGCGCGGCGAGGCGGGGATCGGCAAGTCGGCCCTGCTCGACCATGCCGCGGCGGCGGCCGGTGACATGCGGGTGCTGCGCGGGACGGGCGTCGAATACGAGAGCGGCATGCCGTACGCGGGCCTCCACCTGCTGCTCGGCCGGCATCTGGACCGGGCCGAGAGCCTGCCGCCGCCGCAGGCGCAGGCGTTGTACGCGGCCCTCAACAGGTGCGGAACCCCGGGAGCCGGCGACCGGTTCCTGGTGGGGCTCGCCGTGCTGACCCTGCTGTCCGACCTCGCGGACGAGCGCCCGCTGCTGTGCGTCGTGGACGACGCCCACTGGGTGGACGGGCCGTCCGCCGAGGCGCTGCTGTTCGCCGCGCGCCGGCTGAACGCCGAGCCCATCGCGATCATCTTCGCGGCCCGCGACGGGGACGCCCCCGAGTTCGCCGCGCCCGGCCTTCCCGAGCTGCGCCTTCGCGGGCTCGACCGCGACACGGCCGCCGCGCTCCTCGCCCAGCACGCCCCCGGCCTGCCCGAGCACGCCAGGCAGGAGGTCCTGGCCGCCGCGATGGGCAACCCGCTCGCGCTCCTCGAACTGCCGGGACAGGACGGCCAGGGAACCTCGTCGGCGTACGAGCGCATCCGGCGGTCGTTCGCCGCGAAGATCGCCGAGCTGCCGGAGCCGGCCCGGCGGCTGGTCCTGCTGGTCGCGGCGGACGATCTCGGCGGCACCGGGGTGATCATGGCGGCGGCGGCCCGGCTCGGCGCGTCCGTCGACGACCTCGCGCCCGCCGAACGCCTGGGCCTGCTGCGCAGCACGGGCGACGGGCGGCTTGAGGTGCGGCATCCGCTGATCCGCACCGCCGCCGTCGGGGACGCGCCGCTCAGCGACCGGCTGGCGGTGCACGACGCGCTCGCCGGCGCCTACCTGGAGCGCGGCGACGCCTGCCATCACGCCTGGCATCTGGCCCGCTCGGTGCCGGGGCCGGACGAGCGGGTCGCGGCCGTCCTGGAGAAGACCGCCGAGGCCGAGCGGGAGACGGGCGGGCATGCCTCCGTCGCCGCGATGTACGAGACGGCCGCCGGCCTCAGCCCGGACCGGGCGGACCGGGGCCGGCGGCTGGCCGCCGCGGCGCGGGCGTCCGCCGACGCCGGGCTGCCCGAGCGGGCGATCGAGCTGGCGGCCCGCGCGGAGGCCGACCTGCCCGACCCGGTGGCGCGGGCCGGGCTGACGCTGATCCGGGCCTCCCTCGCCGACGAGCAGGACCGGACGCGCGACGCCTACCGGCTGTTCGCCGAGACGGCCGCGTCGGTCGCCGAGCTCGATCCGCGCACGTCCGGCTACCTGTACTTCCAGGCCGCGTCCGCCGCCGCCAACGCCGGGGACTTCGGCGCCGTGGCCGGCATCGCCGCCGAAGGCGCCCGGCTCGGCGTGCCGAACGCGCACCATCTGCGCGCGCTGAACCGCGTGTTCGCCGGGCAGAACGCGCTCGCGGACGACGGTGATCTGGCGGCGGGCGTCACGGCGCTGCGCGAGCTGATGGACGGGATGGGCGCCTGCTACGGGCCGCGCGACCGGGTGCGCGCCGGAACGTGGCACCTCGTGCTCGGGGACGTTCCGGGCGCGGCGGAGGTCGCCGCCGAACTGGAGCGGCGGTTGCGGGAGCAGGGCGCGATCGGGCTGCTCGCGCCCGTGCTGATGCTCCGCTCCCGGACCGACCTCCTCCTCGGACGCCATCGCGACGCGCTCACCGCCGCGACGGAGGGCCTGCGGATCGCCGCCGACACCGGGCAGCACCGCATCCGCGTCCATCTGGACACCGTGCTGGCGCAGCTCGCCGCGATCCAGGGTGACGAAGAGCGCTGCTTCGCGCTGACGGAGGAGGCGCTGGCACGTAACGTCCCGCCGGGCAACGTGCACGCCGCGGCGGCCCGGAGCCTGCTCGACCTGGGGCTCGGACGGCACGAGGCCGCCCTCGAACGCCTGGCGGAGGTCGTCGCCGGGCCGAGCAGGGTGGGCGTCATGTCCGCGCTGCCCGACCTGGTCGAAGCGGCCGTCCGGTCGGGCGTCCCAGAGCGCGTGCGGGACGCCGCCGACTGGTTCGGCGCGTGGGCGTCGCAGGTGCGGCAACCCTGGGCGGAGGCCGTCGCGCTGCGCTGTGCCGCGCTTCTCGACCCGTCCGAATCGTCGTACGAACGCGCCCTGGACCTGCACCGCGAGGGCGGGCCACCGTTCGAACGGGCCCGCACCGAGCTGCTCTACGGCGAGTTCCTCCGCAGGTCGCACCGCCGGAACGGGGCCCGTGCGCGGCTGCGCGCGGCCCTGGAGGCGTTCGAGCGGCTGGAGGCGACCCCGTGGGCCGAACGCGCCCGCGGCGAACTGCGCGCCGCCGGCGAAAGCCGCCCCGGCGCCGCCCCGCCCGCCGATCTCGCCGCCCGCCTCACCCCGCAGGAGCTCCAGGTCGTCCGGCTGGCGGCGACGGGCCTCAGCAACCGCGAGATCGGCGCGCAGCTCTTCCTCAGCCCCCGGACCGTCGGCTACCACCTGTACAAGGCGTATCCGAAACTGGGCGTCACGGCCCGCACCGAACTCGCCCGCCTGGACCTCTCCTGACGGACGCGTTCGGCGAGTCCGGGCACGTCCCCGGCGGCCCGGTGGCGGGCGGTTCGTCAGGTGAGGGGGAGGCGGAGGACGAAGCGGGCGCCGCGGGGACTGCCGGCCAGCCGGAGGGTGCCGCCGTAGATCTCGGCTATCTCGCGGGCTATGGGGAGGCCCAGGCCGGTGCCGTGGGGGTCGCGGGCGCGGGATTCGGGAAGGCGGGAGAAGCGTTCGAAGACGCGTTCGCGGAACTCGTCGGGGATGCCGGACCCGTCGTCCAGGACCTCCAGGACGGCGTCGCCGCCGTCGCGGGCGACGGTCACCCGGATGCGCGACTCGGCGTGCCGTTCGGCGTTGTGGAGGAGGTTGCCGAGGACGCGGCTCAGCCGCACCTTGTCCGCGGTGACGACCACGCCCGGCTCCAGCCGGCTGTCGACCGGGACGCGGCCCGCGTACCGGCTCAGCTCGCGGCGGACCAGCCCGGCGAGGTCGACCGGTTCGACGGGTTGCGGGGCGCGGGCGTCGAGCCGGGACAGTTCCAGCAGGTCGGAGACGATGTCGTTCAGGCGTTGCGCGTCGGCCAGGGCGTTTCGGACCACCGGTTTCCACGGGTAGTCGTCCGGTTCGTCCAGCACGACCTCCAGCCGCATCTGCAGCCCGGCGATGGGGTTCCGCAGGTCGTGCGAGGCGTCCGAGACGAACCGGCGTTCCCGGTTGGACGCCTCCTCCAGGCGGGTGAGCGTGGCGTTGACCGTCTCGGCGAGGGTCTGGATCTCACCGGCCGTGCGGGGGACGGCGACCCGCTGGTCCAGGCCGCGGGCGCCGACGTCGGCGAGTTCGGCGCGGAGCTGGTCGACGGGGACCAGGGCCCGCCCGATCGTGTGCCACGTCCACCAGGCGATCAGGGCGAGGAAGGCGGACAGGAGGAGGGCGATGCCCAGCGGCAGCACCCACACGTTCAGGAGGTCGGGTAGGGGGGTGGCCGTCATCACCATCACGTTCGGGCCCCACGGTGATGTGCGCAGGCGCAGCCCGGCGACCCATACGCATTGGTCCAGGAAGGACGGGCAGGTCTTCGCGTCGACGAGCAGGACGCCGGCGGCGAAGTCCGCCCGTGCGAGGGCCGGACGCCCCGCGATCGCCGCGTTGGCCGCCTGGACCCGGCCGTCCGGGCTCACGACCTGCACCATGGGGGCCTCGTCCGGCCGGGTGGTGAGGTCCCCGCGGTTCTTGCCCGAGGTGATCGAGAACGCGATGCGCTCGGTGGTCCGCTCGGTCTTGCGCGCGACCCGGTTCTGCGCCCAGTCCCGCGCGAGCAGCATCAGCAGGACGAACACGAGGGTGAGGATCAGCGCCGCCACCGCCGTGGTGGTGACCGTCGCGCGTCCGCGCACCGAGAGCAGCAGGCGCCGCAGCCGGCGGCGGACGCGGTCCCGCCTCTCCATCGTCACAGCCGGCCCCCGGTCGACACCCTCGGTAGTGATCCATTGCCAAGAGTAGTCGTGCCGCCGCATGTCCCGGCCCCGGCCGCCAAGCGGCGGGCCGGGGCCGGGGGGCGGCCGGTCAGCGGCCCCGGTTGAGCTGCCGGGTGGGCAGTTGCCGGGCGTTGCGGCGGTGGTTCGCGAAATTCGCCGACCTGAAGTCGGAGTTATTCCGTTTGCCCTTCTTCTTGGACTTGGTGAAGGGCGCGGATTCGGGGTTGTCAATGGCGCGCATGAAGAGAACACCTCCGGGCGTGTGTGAATCCGGCCGGGAAGGCCGAGGAGAAAGAAAAGACGGGCGCGCGGCAACAACGCAGGTCACATGGCCTGTATGCGATGAAGGGGCGCCGGTGAAGGAACGGGAGCGGGCCCGCGGCGGTGCCGGGGGCGGCTCAACCGGAGAAGAATCAGAACTCCATGCGTAAGAGTTAGCCATAGCCCTCCGGGCGATGTCAACCCATTAATCCCGGCCGGCCGCGAACCCGGACGGCGGCGAGTGGAGACACATCGCCGGGAGGCTTCATCGGGATTTCTCCGTGGCAACCCCCGGCTTCGGAAGGCGGCGTGTTCTGTGGGTACCCGTTGTCGATGTCATGGCCGGCGCGCATCCAGCTCGGACGCGTCCACGGCCGCGACGACGCACGTGCGGTCCGCCGGTACATCCAGCACGAGCCCGCGCCGCCGTACATGGCCGACGAGCCCGCATGAGCGGAAAGAACATTTCGCCATACCAGTAGTGATCTTTGCTTGTAGGCATAATCACGCGGGTGGTGATGTCGCTTCCGGTACGGTTCCGCAGCGATGGCGTGCGGGTGGCGGTGGAGACCGACCCCCTGCACGCTCCGTTGCGCGACTTCCTCATCAACGACCTGGGTGAGGACGTGTCCGCGATCGCGCGCGCCCAGGGATGGCTGGACGGCGTCCCGTCCGGGCCCTGGCAGGAGAACTACCGCTACCACCGCCTCGACTTCGACGGGACGATCGTCCACGTCCGGGACGTGGACGGCTGGGCGTCCTGCGATCTCGACCCGGCCGTCCTGCGGCAGTGCCTGGAGGAGTACCTCCAGCAGGTCGGGGCCCTGCGGGACCGCCGCGACCGCGTCTTCGGCGAGGCGCGCGAAGGCGAACCGGTGGCGACCTCCCTTGCCCTTGGCTCCGTCTCTCACCGGACGCAGGGCTGGAGGCTGTTCCAGACCCCGCGCGCCGTCCTGGAAGACATGGCCGGGCTCATCCCGCACCCTGACGGCTGCCTCCCGCATGGCGTCCTGGGGACGGGCTCAGGCGCCTGCTGGGCCGACCTCGCCGTCCTGGACGAGGCAGGAACGCGCCTACGCGGCGGCACGAAAACGTTCATGCCACGTGGCATCGACCCAGAGCGCCTGATGGCGGAACTGGGCAACACCCTGACACATGCTCGTTTCATCAACACCATCCCAGGGGCGTGGGCGGGTTTCGTCGCCGGTGTCCCAGTGCACGGCTACGTCGACCCTGCCGCCGTCTTACGGCTGCCCTGCGATCCGATCGAGATCGGCGGTGTCGTCCGGCACGTTCGGGTGTTCTTCCCTGAACTGGCCGATTCCGGTGTTGATCTGGTCGCCGCCGCGTCCACCGCGAGCGACTTCCCCCGGGCCGTGGACGGGCCGCGCCACGTCCTGACGGCGTTCCTGCTGCACGACGTGCAGAGCCATCGTCACCATCTGGAGGTCGTCCGGGCGGCGCGTCCCGGCTGGGAGCACACGGGGAACGCGTGTCACCTGAGACTCGACGTCCGGACCGTCCGCCTGGAGCACATGTGGCTGCCCGGCCACGCCTGCGAGATGCCGACGGGCGAGTTCGCCAGCGTCCTCTATGAATACGAACGCCTTCTGACTCCGTGAACGGTCAGCCCGCCGGGCTCTCCGCGCGCAGGGCCTCGTACTCCTTGAGCACCTTCTTGCGCGTCCTGGCGGAGAGCCTGTCGATGTAGACCTTGCCCTCAAGGTGGTCTGTCTCGTGCTGGAGGCAGCGGGCGAGCAACCCCGTGCCCTCTACCGTGACCGCGTTGCCGGTGACGTCGAAGCCGTGCACGGTCGCATGGTCAGGCCGCGCCAGACGAGCGTAAGGTCCCGGCAGAGAGAGGCATCCTTCGTCGCTGTCGTCCAGCCGCCGGTTCTCCAACGCCGGCAGTTCCAGGACGGGATTCACTAGGACACCCTTATGCCGCTCGCCGTCCGCGTCTGGGCAGTCGTAGACGAAGACGCACAGGTCCACGCCGATCTGGTTCGCGGCCAGGCCGACACCGTCCGCCTCGTACATGCTGGCGAACATGTCGTCGGCCAGTTCCCGCAACGCGGCGTCGAAGTCCTCGACCGGCCGGCACGGCTGATGCAGGACCGGCGTCCCCACCAGCGTGATCGGCCGCGCATGTCCCGCCATGGTCCCGCGCCTCCCGTGTCCGTTCTCGCACGACCGTGCAGAAAATACACGCTTTTCCGGACGGCGATGACGCGTCGGATGCACAGCGTGTTCCGTTCGTCGCACAGAGTCGCCCGTTCGTCGATGCGCAGGGTTGAATCCTCGATCCGGCCGGGGTGGTCTCGCTACGTTCGAGACATCCGCTGAACGGCCGGTGCGAGCCGCTTCGGGGGGAGCGGCCGGTCCTGTGAGCGCACCGGGGCCGGCACGGCGGAACGGGGGGAGAGGGGTCACTTCGGGGGGAAGTGGCCCCTCCGTCTGTTTCCGGAGGGTCAGGGCACGCGGCCGCGCGACGGGTTCGCGGGCGAGAGGCGCCGGTCGCCCGGATCCAGCCGGACGAGATGGTGCAGGAGCAGCAGCGGTTCGATGCGCCGGTCCGGGTCCCTCAGCGCGCCGCCGAGGGCCGCGTCCAGCCGGCGGATGCGATACCGGACGGTCTGCTCGTGCACCAGCAGCCGCTCCGCCGCCGCCACCGCGTTGTCGCGGCACTCCAGGTACGTCAGCAGCGTCCGCGACAGCGCGTCCCGCCGGTGCGGCGGCAGTTTCAGCAGCGGCGCGAGCCGGCTGCCGAGCGCCACGTCCAGCAGTTCCTCGCTCTGCGCCGCCACCAGGGCCGGCAGATGGTCGAGGCAGCGCAGCGGCTCCTTGTCCGGCAGCACGCCGCGCTCGACCAGCGCGAGGCCCCGCCGCGCCCAGCGCAGCGACAGCGCGGCCCGCGCCGGCGGGACGGCCGGGCCGATCGCCGCCCGCGTCCCCTTGAGCGCGGTGAGCATCCGCTCGCGGCCGGGGCCGCCGGGACCCCGGACAGCGGGAGGTCCGGGCGGCGGACGACCTGTTGCGGCTCGTGGCCACCGGACTCGGTCGCGGCGCGGCCCGGCGCTAGGCGGGCGCGGAAGGTTTCGACGGCCCGCGCTTGTCACCCCGCTGACAGTCGCCGCTCGCCTGCCCGGCGTGTCGCGGGTCCCCGGACGCGGCCCGGACGCGCCGCGCCGGACGCGCCGCCGGACGTCCCCCCGCCGGCGAAGAGATCTTCCCGCACCAGACGTTCCACGGCCGAACAGAAAGTCTTCGCAAAGGAAGCCTTCGGCTCGTCCAAACGGCACAGTAATGCCTCCCAAAGGAGCGGAGATCGCGAAGCGGATAAGACGTTTCCGGCGAAACGGAAATGGCTGCTCCACGTCTACCTCCTGGCAAAATTTGACCCGGAGGAAGTCGACTTTCGGTTCCGCCTGCGAAAAGGTCGCCCCGATGCATTCACGAACGCGTAGGGGAAGGTCATGACCATCGAGACGCTCCGCGCCGCCCTGATCGGCGGTCTGCGCCGCCGCGGCCGCGTCGCCCACCCGCCGGCTCCGCCCATGCGCGCCGAACCCCTGTTCGAACCGGTGAACGCGGTACCCGCCGCCGTGCCCGCGGACCGGTGGCTCCCGCACTGGGCCGGGAAACCGGTGCGGTGGCTGACCGCGGGGGAACTCGCCGAGGCGCTCGAATACCTGGAGCGGCACCGCCCCGACGACGACGTCCTCGGCCACGCCCTCGCCGCCGAGTTCGCCCGCCGCACCGCCGAGGACCTCCGCGTCACCGGACGCTGGCAGCTCCCGTCCTCCGGCCACCCCGCGGAGTGACGTAGCGGTCCGGACCGGCCCGGGCGCACGGCCCGGTACCGGCGAAATCCGGGCATCGGGTCGGCAGGCGGGGTATAGGTCGTGCTGGGAGGAAGCATGGAGGTAAGGCTGCGCAGGGTGTACGAGCCCGCCTCGTCCGAGGACGGCAAGCGGGTGCTGGTCGACCGGGTGTGGCCGCGCGGGCTGTCCAAGGACGAGGCGCGCCTGGACGAGTGGGAGAAGGACGTCGCCCCCTCGACCGAGCTGCGCAAGTGGTACGGCCACGACGTGGCCAAGTTCGAGGAGTTCACCGACCGCTACGACGCCGAGCTGCGGGAGCCCGGCCGCGCGGCGGCCCTCGACCGGCTGCGGGAACTCGCCGGCGACGGCACCATCACCCTCCTCACCGCGACCAGGGACATCGACCACAGCCAGGCCGCCGTCCTCGCCGCCCGGCTCCGCGGCACCGGCTGACCGCCCGGACGTCCCCGGCCCGCGCCCCGACCGGCCCGGGCCGGTTTCCATGTGTTCTGTACGCGGGCATTTAAATTCGTTCATGACTTTATGGAACGCTCCCTTTCAACGGAAAGTTTCATGGACGTTCCAAGGCGGCTGTTCCGGGTCGTCGTGGGGGTGGAAACGCTGTTTATTTGATGTTGAAAAGTGCCGATTGACGTCTCTGATATGGGAAGTTTACGCTCCCTTTACGCAACCCCAGCAAGGAGGAATTGCATGCGTAAAGGGATCGTAGTTTCCGCTGCCGCGGCAATTGCCGTGAGCGCCATGACCGCCGCGCCGGCATCCGCCGACACCTTCCAGGTGCCCGGCCCGAACGGGGTGACGATCGAGGTCGCCACCGTCAACGGGTCCGGGTGCCCGGCCGGGACGGCCGCCGTCGCGGTGTCCCCCGACAAGGAGGCGTTCACCGTCACCTACAGCGACTACATGGCGCAGGCGGGCGGTGCCTCGACGGCGACCGATTTCCGCAAGAACTGCCAGCTCGACCTCAAGGTGCACGTCCCCCAGGGGTTCACCTACGCGATCGCCGCCGCCGACTACCGCGGGTTCGCGTCGCTGGAGCAGGGCGCGAGCGCCGTGGAGAAGGCGAGCTACTACTTCCAGGGCATGCCGCAGACCTCCGCCATCTCGCACACCCTGAGCGGCCCCTACGCCGACAACTGGCAGTTCACCGACACCAACGACGTGGCGCAGCTCGTCTACAAGCCGTGCGGTGAGGAGCGCAACTTCAACATCAACACCGAGTTGCGGGCGCTCAAGGGCACCTCGGACCCGGCGAAGACGAGCTTCATCGCCATGGACTCCACCGACGGCAGCATCAAGACCGTCTACCACTTCGCCTGGAAGGCATGTCCCTGATCCGTGGAAGGACGCCTCGAGTAAAGGAGAATCACCGATGCGCAGAGCACTGACCGTATCGGCGGCCGTGGCCGCACTGGCGCTGCCGCTGTCAGCGGCCCCCGCCGCGTCCGCCGCCCCCGCCGACCCCCCGCCGGCCGACCGGATCACCATCGACGTCCTCACCGTGAACGGGTCGGGCTGCCGGGCCGGGACGGCGGCGGTGGCGACGGCGAGCGACAACACCGCGTTCACCGTCACCTACAGCGACTACCTGGCCCAGGCCGGCGGGGCCTCCGGCCCGACCGAGTTCCGGAAGAACTGCCAGATCAGCATGCAGGTCCATGTCCCGCAGGGGTTCACCTACGCGATCGCGGGCGCCGACTACCGGGGCTTCGCGCACCTGGCGGACGGCGCGTCCGGCATGGAGAGGGCGAGCTACTACCACCAGGGCATGGCGCAGACGACGCCGGTCAGTCACACGGTCCAGGGCGTGTACTCGGACAACTGGCAGTTCTCCGACCGGACGCCCGTTTCCGAACTCGTCTTCAAGCCGTGCGGCGTCGACCGCAACTTCAATATCAACACCGAGCTGCGGGTGCTCAAGGGCACCTCCGACCCGGCGGAGACCAGCTTCATGGCCTTCGACTCCACCGACGGCAGCGTCAAGACCACCTACCACTTCGAGTGGAAGCGCTGCCCGGGCGTCTGAGCCCGCTCATCCAGCCGGGTCGCGTCCCCACCGGGGGAGGGCGCGGCCCGGCTCTCCGCTTTGGGAGTTGCAGGGGTTGTTATTGGCAACGCATGTGCTCCGACCTGCGGTGAGTTCGTCTCATGCGGGGAGACGCAGGTTTTAGAGTGGAGGAGACCCAAGGAAGGGACCGCACCATGCCATTGGCCCCCCGTCTGCCGGCGCCACCCGAGACGCTGGCCCTCCTCGAAGAGTCCTACGACAGGGTTCTGCGCCGTGACCCCGGTGAACCGGAGTTCCACCAGGCCGTGCACGAGGTACTCGAATCCCTCGGCCCGGTGCTGGCCGCCCGCCCCAGGCTGGCCGCCGCCAAGCTCGTCGAAAGGATGATCGAGCCGGAACGGCAGATCATGTTCCGGGTGCCCTGGCAGGACGACAACGGCGAGATCCACGTCAACCGCGGCTTCCGCGTCGAGTTCAGCGGCGCGCTCGGGCCGTACAAGGGCGGGCTCCGCTTTCATCCGACCGTGAACCTCGGCATCGTCAAGTTCCTCGGCTTCGAGCAGATCTTCAAGAACGCGCTGACGGGGCTCGGCATCGGCGGCGGCAAGGGCGGCAGCGACTTCGACCCGCACGGCCGCTCCGACGAGGAGGTCATGCGGTTCTGCCAGTCGTTCATGACCGAGCTGTACCGCCACGTCGGCGAGCACACCGACGTCCCGGCCGGGGACATCGGCGTCGGCGCCCGCGAGATCGGCTACCTGTTCGGCCAGTACCGCCGGGTCACGAACCGCTGGGAGGCGGGGATGCTGACCGGCAAGGGCCAGCTGTGGGGCGGGTCCGCCTGCCGGACGGAGGCGACCGGCTACGGCAACGTCATGTTCACGGCCGAGATGCTGCGCCACCGCGGCGAGGACCTGGACGGCCAGCAGATCGTCGTGTCCGGCTCCGGGAACGTCGCGATCTACACGGTGGAGAAGGCCCAGCAGCTCGGCGCCAACGTGATCACCGTGTCCGACTCCGGCGGCTACGTGGTGGACGAGAAGGGCATCGACCTCGACCTGCTCAAGCACGTCAAGGAGGTCGACCGGGGCCGCGTCTCCGACTACGCCGAGCTGCGCGGCGCGTCCGCCCGGTACGTGCCCGGCGGCCGCGTCTGGGACGTCCCGGGCGACATCGCGCTGCCGTCCGCGACGCAGAACGAGCTGGACGCGGAGGCCGCGCGGATCCTCGTCCGCAACGGCGTCAAGGCCGTGTCCGAGGGCGCGAACATGCCGACCACGCCCGAAGCCGTGCACATCTTCCAGGACGCGGGTGTCGCGTTCGGCCCCGGCAAGGCGGCCAACGCGGGCGGTGTCGCCGTCAGCGCGCTGGAGATGCGGCAGAACGCGAGCCGCGCCGCCTGGTCGTTCTCCCGCGTGGAGGAGGAACTGGCCACGATCATGACGGACATCCACGAGACCTGCTACGGGACCGCCGAACGCTACGGCGCCCCCGGCGACTACGTCGTCGGCGCCAACATCGCGGGCTTCGAGCGCGTCGCCGACGCGATGCTCGCCCAGGGCCTCATCTGACCCTGAACGAGCCCCGGCTCCGGCCGGACACCCCCTCTCTGGGACGGACGCCTTCAACGGCGAGGGCCTCCGCCCCTCGGCTCCCCCACCAGGCCACCGGCCCGCACCTCCTCTCCCACACCCCTCGCACTTCCCGCGTCCTTCCGCGTTCCGCGTCCTTCCGCGTTCCCGCGCTTCCCGCGTCCTCCCGGGTTTCCGCGCTTTCCTGCGTTCCCCGCGTCCTCCCGGGTTCCCACGCTTCCCGCGTCCTCCCGAGTTCCCGCGTCCTCTCGCGTCTCCCGCGTTCTCTCGCGTTTCTGCGCCATCTCGCATCTTTGTGTGTCCGTGTCGCTCCCGGCTTCCCGTGTCTTCGCGTCCTCTCGCGCCTCTCGTGCTCCTGCTTCTCCCGGTCTTCCGCGTTCCTGCGGCTCTGAGTTGCGCCCGTCCGTACCGGCCTCGGCATCCGCTCGCCGATGGAACGCGCCCTCGCCGTGACCGGTGACCTTGTGCGGCTCCGTCCGTGACGGCCGGGCCGTTCGCGTGTCGGCGGCCGTTCTGTCCCGGGCGCCCGCGGCGCACTTCGGGCCGGGTGCGGCATCGCCTTCGGCGGTCGTCCCGGGCCGGTCCTGCGGTGATGCGTGAGAGCAACCCCTTGACTGGTGGCTTTCTTTTATAAGATAGTCCCTATCAGTGCCGGATGAGCTGGGAGGCGCGGATGCGGGTCGCCGAGGCGGTGGCGGGAGCGCTCGCCGAGCATGGGGTGTCGTGCCTGTTCGGGGTGCTCGGGGACGGGAACCTGCCGATCCTGGACGTGCTGGTCCGCGAGCACGGCGCGGACTATGTGGCGGCGGCCCGGGAGGACGGCGCCGTGCTCATGGCGGACGGGTACGCGCGGGCCGGAGGGCGGCTCGGGGTCGCGACCGTCACGCACGGGCCGGCCCTGACCAACGCGGTGACCGCGCTGACCGAGGCGGCGCGGGCCGGGACGCCGATGCTGCTCGTCGCCGCCGACACGCCGCCGGGCGACCGGCGCAATCCGCAGGCCATCGACCAGGGGGACGTCGTCCGGCCGACCGGCGCGGGCGTCCAGTGGGTGCACTCGGCGGAGTCGGCCGTGGCGGACGTGGTGCTCGCGATCCGGCGGGCGTTCACCGAGCGGCGGCCGATCGTGCTGAACGTCCCGACACCGCTGCTGGCGCTGGCGGCCGGCGCCGGGCCTGGAACGTTCCGCGAGGATCGGACGCCCGTGCCGGTGCCGCGGGCCGAGGAGGTCGCGCGGGTCGCGGAGGCGCTCGGGCGGGCGGAGCGGCCCGTGATCGTCGCGGGGCGCGGTGCCGCCCACGCGCGGGACGAACTGGTCGCGCTCGCCGAGCGGACGGGCGCGCTGCTGGCCACGACGCTGAAGGCCAAGGGCCTCTTCACCGGTGAGCCGTTCGACGTCGGCGTGTGCGGGGGCTTCGCCACCGCGATCGGGCGGGAGCTGATCAGGGAGTCCGACCTGCTGCTGGCGATGGGCGCCGGGCTCAACTCCTTCACCGTGGACGGCGGCCGGATGCTCGCCGGGAACCCGGTGATCGTGCACAACGATGTCCGGCCCGCGGCGTTCGACGCGTGGACACCCGCCGACCTGCGCGTTCTCGGCGACGCGGGGGCGCTCGCCGCGATGCTCACCGAGGTGGCCGAGCCGAAGACCGGCCGGCGGACCGCCGAGACCGCGCGGCGCCTGACCGAGAACGGCTACGACACCGAGCACCCGGACGGCAGCGACGAGACCGGCCTCGACCCGCACACGGTGGTGGCGGCGCTGGAGCGGATCGTCCCGCGGGAGCGGACACTGGTGGTCGAGGGCGGGCACGCCGCGCTGTCCGAGCCGTGCCGGGGCCTGTCGGTGCCCGATCCGTCCGGGCTGGTGTTCCCCGTCAACTTCGGGTCGATCGGGCTGGGGCTCGCGTCGGCGATCGGCGCGGCGACCGCCCGGCCCGAGCGGGTGACCCTGGCCGTCACCGGGGACGGCGCGCTGATGATGAACCTCGCCGAACTGGACACGGCGGTGCGGCGGGGCCTGCGCCTCGTGGTCGTCGTCATGAACGACGGGGCGTTCGGCTACGAGTACCACAACATGCTGCACCGGGGCATGGACGTCGGCCTGTCGGTCATCCCGCGTCCCGACTTCGCGGCGGTGGCCCGCGCGTTCGGCGCGACGGCCGTGACCGTCCGGACGCCCGGTGAGCTGGACGACCTCAAGGGACTGATCGCCGACCCGTCCGGCCCGGTGCTCGTGGACGCCCGGCTGACCCGGGCGGTGCGGACGCGCTGGTTCGCCGAGCACGAGAACGGGCTCGACCCCGCGGATCCGGACTTCCGGCCGCGCTACCGGTAAGGAGGCACATGTTCACCCGAATGGACCGGGGCACCCGCGAGGAGTGGCTGTACATCCGCGGCGAGACCCTCAAGACGCAGGAGGACGCACCCGACCGGGTGCTGCCGATGCTGGCCTCGCTGTCGGCGTTCCGCGACGGGTTCGCCGTCGACCAGCTCCAGCATTCGCTGCAGACCGCGGCGCACGCGGAGGCGGCGGGCGCGGACGACGAGATGGTGGTCGCGGCGCTGTGCCACGACATGGGCAAGGTGATCTCGACGGCGAACCACGCGGCGGTGGCGGCGGAGATCCTGCGGCCGTACGTGTGCGAGGACGTCTACCGGATCATCCACGCCCACCAGACGTTCGAGGCCGTGCACTACGGCCACCACTTCGGGTGGGATCCGGCCGAGCGGGAGACGTTCAAGGACGAGCCCTGGTACGCCGACGCGATCCGGTTCGCCGACGAGTGGGACCAGGTCGCCTTCGACCCCGGGTTCGACACGCCGCCGCTGGAGCATTTCGCGCCCCGCGTCCGCCGCGTGTTCGGCGGCGTCCGGACCATCACCAAATGAGCGGGGCGGGGACGGCCCGTGCCGTGCTCCAGCGCGCTCCGCGCGATCTCGACCTGGTGGAGCTGCCGCTTCCGGACGTCGGACCCGACGATGCGCTGCTGAGCGTCGAGGCATGCGGGATCTGCGGGACGGACGTGGAGGAGTACAGCGGCGCGCTGCTGGACTCCATCGGCCCCGCCTCGCCGTTCGTCCCCGGGCATGAGCCGGTCGGGCGGATCGCGGCGATCGGGGCGGGGGCGGCGCGGCGCTGGGGGCTCGCCGAGGGCGACCGGGTCGTGGTGGAGCCGGCGCTGCCGTGCGGCGCGTGCCGCGACTGCCGCACGGGCCGGTACGCGCTGTGCGCCGGATGGGACCACCATCCGATGAGCTACGGGTTCATCCCCGCCAGGATCCCGCCCGCGCTGTGGGGCGGGTTCGCCGACCACATGTACCTGCACCCGAACAGCGTCGTCCACCGGGTACCGGACACCGTGGACCCGAGGATCGCCGCGACGTTCAACGCGCTCGCCGCGGGCGTCGAGTGGGCCGTGGAGGTGCCCGGCACCCGCGCGGGCGACTGCGTGGTCGTGCTCGGCGCCGGGCAGCGCGGGCTGACCTGCGTGCTGGCGGCGCGGGCGGCCGGCGCCGGCCCGGTGATCGTCACCGGGCTGGCGGCCGACCGGCACAAGCTCGACCTCGCGCTGGAGCTGGGCGCGACGGGCGCGGTGGAGGCCGACGGGGGCGGCGTCCCGGAGAAGGTCCTCGCGCTGACCGGCGGCGTCCCGGCCGACGTGGTGATCGACGTCGCGTCCCACGACACCACGACCGTGCTGGACGCGATGCGGATCGCCCGGCCCGGCGGGACGGTGGTCCTCGCCGGGCTCAAGGGCGGCAGGCCCGTGCCCGGCTGGGTCAGCGACGACGTGGTCCTCAAGGGGCTGCGCGTCCAGGGCGTCCGGGCGGTCGGGCACACCTCGTTCCGCCGGGCCGTCGCGCTGATCGCGGCGGGCGACCGGCCGCTGCACCGCCTCGTCACCCACTCCTTCGCGCTCGCGGACGCGGCCGAGGCCATCGAGACGCTCGCCGGGAACCGCCCGGCCTCCCCTGAGACCGCCCCCGTGAGCGTCGTGATCACTCCCGACTCCGTCCCCCCGCCTCCACCCCACCCCTAGGAGGAACCCCCATGGCAGGAATCTTTCCGAGGTCGCGCGGCAGAGCGGGCCGGGCCGCCGTGCTGGCCGCGGCGGCGCTGCCCGCCCTCGCGGTCACCGCCTGCGCGTCCGGCTCCGGGTCCGTCGAGGCCGACGCGAACACCATCGTCATCGGCATGGACCAGGACACCTCCGGCGGCGCCGCCGCGTACGCCTCGATCGTCGGCAAGACGATCAAGGACGCGGTCGCCGAGGTCAACGAGCGGGGCGGCATCGGCGGCAAGAAGCTCAAGCTGGTCGTCAAGAGCGACGACAACGACGCGACAAAGGCGCCGACCGTCGTCCGGCAGCTGCTCAGCCAGGGCGCGCAGGCCATCGTCATGAACTCCGGCGGGCAGTCCGTCCTGCAGGTGCAGACGCTGCTGAAGCAGCAGAAGGTGCCCGCGGTCGCGCCGGTGAACATCACCCCCGGCATCGGGGACGGCCCGAACTCGGCGTACACGTACTCGCTCGCGAACCCGACCGCGGACTTCGGCAAGGTCTACGCGGAGGCGTTCAAGAAGGCCGGATACAAGCGGCTCGCCGTGTTCAAGGACGACAGCGCGTCCATCGCCGGGATGGAGAAGGCGCTGCTGACCCCGATCAAGGACGCTGGCATCGAGGTGGTGGCGACGGAGGTGGCGCCGGTGGACGCCAGCGACGTCACCGCGCAGGTCACCCGGATCAAGCAGGCGAAGCCGGACGCGATGCTCGTCACGGCGCTCGGCGGGCAGATGGAGGTGCTCGTCCACAACACCGCGCACCAGCTCGTCCCGGACGTGGACCGGTTCTCGCTCGCGTCCATCGGCAACCAGCCGGACCTGTGGGGCCAGGCTAAGCCGGGGGCGCTCGACAAGCTGGTCTTCGTCGGGTCCATCACGCGGGAGAACGACAAGACGGCCGCGCTGGAGAAGTTCCTGGCGGGCAGGCGCGGCGGCACGGTCAGCGTCACCGCCTACGACGCGCAGGCCTACGACGCGATCGGGATGCTCGCCAAGGCGATCGAGAAGGCCGGGCCGAAGGTGGACGGCGAGGCCATCAACAAGGGCCTTGAGCAGGTGTCGGGTTACCCGTCCTCCTTCGGGCAGAAGGGCTACACCCTGTCGTTCAAGCCGGGCAAGCACAGCGGCACCGACGGGCTCTGCGGCCTGATCCTCATGCAGTTCGAGAACAGCAAGCCGGGCCGGCAGTGGCCGGTGTACCAGCCGGCCTGCGGCTGACAGATGGGAGGAACCGTGACGTTGGAGGTCGGGCCTCGGCCCGCACCGGCACCGGTCGCCGGGGGCGCCGCCGAATGGACGCCCCGGGTGATGCCGCCGATCGGCAGGGAACTCGGCGACCGGCAGAAGCTGGCGTGCGCGTTCCGGATCCTCGGGCGGTCCGGTTTCAGCGAGAACATCGCGGGCCACATCACCGTCCGGGTGGAGGACGGCGAGGACCTGCTGATCAACCCGTGGGGCCTGTGGTGGGAGGAGATCACCGCGTCCGACATCTGCCGGGTGTCGCCGGACGCGGAGGTCCTCGACGGCAAGTGGGACGTCACCCCCGCCATCCACATCCACACCGAGCTGCACCGCCGCCGCCCCGACGTGCGGGCCGTGGTGCACAACCACCCGTACCACGCGACCGTGCTCGCGGCGCTCGGCGTGCTGCCGGAGTTCCTGCACCAGACCGGGTCGATGTTCGACGGCGACCTGGTCTTCGTGGACGAGTACACCGGCGAGGTCGCCACCGCCGACCTCGGCGCCGACCTCGCCGACCGGATCGGCGACAAGTCGGTGGTGCTGCTCGCCAACCACGGCGTGATCGTGACCGGCCCGTCGGTGGAGGAGGCGACCTACCGGGCCGCGACCATCGACCGGCAGTGCCGGCTCATGCACGACGTGCTGGTCTCGGGGCGGGACCATACGCTTGTGGCGCCCGGCCTGCGGCGGAGCATGAAGGCGTCGCTGCTCGAACGCGGAACCGAATTCTTCTGGAACGGCGCGGTCCGCGCGCTGCTCCGCGACCATCCGGAGGTGGTGGACTCATGAGCATCAACCTGGACGACCTCGCGGCCAACACCGGTTTCACCACCGGAGGCAGGGGCGCCGAGGGGCCCACCTGGCTGCCCGAGCCCGAACGGCGCGACCGCAAGTACACCGTGATCTCCGTGGACGACCACATCGTGGAGCCGCCGGACACGTTCGAGGGACGGCTGCCGGCCAGGCTCGCCGACCGCGCCCCGAAGATCGTGGAGAAGGACGGCGGCACCGAGGTGTGGGTGTACGACGGCAAGGAGTTCCCGAACGTCGGGTTCAACGCCGTCGTCGGGCGTCCCGTGTCGGAGTACAGCTTCGAGCCGTCCCGGTTCGACGAGATGCGGCGCGGCGCCTGGGACATCCACCACCGGATCAAGGACATGGACCTCGCCGGGATCTACGCGTCGCTCAACTTCCCGTCGTTCCTGCCAGGCTTCGCGGGGCAGCGGCTGCAGCTCACCATGTCCGACACCGAACTGTCGCTCGCGGCCGTCCGGGCCTGGAACGACTGGCACCTGGAGGAGTGGGCCGGGTCCTACCCGGACCGGATCATCCCCTGCCAGATCCCGTGGCTGCTCGACCCGGAGCTCGGCGCCGAGGAGATCCGCCGCAACGCCGAGCGCGGCTTCAAGGCGGTGACGTTCTCGGAGGCGCCGCAGAAGCTCGGGCTGCCGTCCCTGCACACCGGGTACTGGGACCCGCTCATGCGGGCGTGCGCGGAGACGGGCACGGTCGTGAACCTGCACATCGGGTCGTCCGGGACGTCCCCGGCGACCGCCGATGACGCACCGCCCGACACGGTCGGCGTCCTGTTCTTCGGGTACGCGATGTTCGCCGCCGTGGACTGGCTGTACTCGATGCTGCCCGTCCGCTACCCGGACCTGAAGATCTGCCTGAGCGAGGGCGGCATCGGCTGGGTCGCGGGGCTGATGGACCGGCTCGACCACATGCTCAGCTACCACGACATGTACGGGACGTGGACGAAGGACATCGGCCTCACCCCGGCCGAGGTCCTCAAGCGCAACTTCTGGTTCTGTGCCGTGGAGGACCAGTCGTCGTTCGCGCTGCGCGACCGCATCGGCGTGGAGAACATCCTGCTGGAGAGCGACTACCCGCACTGCGACTCGACGTGGCCGGACACCCAGCGGGTCATCGAGTCGGAGATCGGCGGGCTGCCCGACGCGGACGTGCGCCGCTTCACCTGGCAGAACGCCGCCGAGCTGTACCGGCACCCCGTCCCGGCCGAGGTCCAGGCCGACCCGAACGCGTACTGACCGGGAGACCCACGATGACGATCATGCGCTCTTCGGGCGCCGGCACCTCCGGGGAGTACGACCCGTTCGCCCCGGAGGTGCTGGAGGACCCGGCGCCGGCGCACCGCGCCCTCCGGGACAAATGCCCGGTGCACCATTACGCGGGGTTCGGGGAGAAGGGCTTCTACACCGTGTCGCGGCACGCCGACGTCACCGAGGTGTTCGGTGACGTCGGCCTCTGGTCGTCGGAGTGGGGGCAGGGCCCGATCTACACGCGGGAGGGCGGGCTGCGCTCCGACCCGCCGGAGCACACCGTCTACCGGCGGCTGGTGACGTCGGCGTTCACGGCCCGCCGCACCGCCGCGCTGGAGGAGTGGATCACCGCGACGGCCGCCGGGCTGGTCGACGGGTTCGCCGGGGACGGCCGCGCCGACCTGTGCGAGGCGTTCGCGGTCCCGCTGCCCGTCCTGGTGATCGCCGAGATCCTCGGGGTGCCCGCGTCCGACCAGGCCGACTTCAAGGAGTGGTCGGATCAGTTCATGGCGGGGCAGAACGCCGCCGACCCGGCGGTGCAGGGCGCCGCCCGCGCCAAGATCGACGGCTATTTCACCGGCGTCCTGGGGCGGCGCCGCGAGGTGCTGGCCGGCGACGGCCCGCGGGCGCTGCCGGACGACCTGCTCACCGCCCTGCTCACCGCCGAGCACGACGGGCGGCCGTTCACCGACGAGGAGTTGCTGCCGCTGATCCTGCTCCTGCTGGTCGGCGGCAACGAGACCACGACCTCGCTCATCGCGAACGCGGTGTGGCGGCTCCTGGATCTCGGGCTGTGGGAGGAGGTCCGGGCGCGCCCGGAACTGGCGGACGCGGCCGTGGAGGAGAGCCTCCGCTACGACCCGCCGGTTCTCGGGCTGTACCGCACCAGCACCCGTCCGGTCGTCCTGCACGGGGTGGAGATCCCGGTGGGGGCGAAGGTGCACGGGCTGTACGCGTCCGCGAACCGGGACCCGGAGGCATGGGACGACCCGGACACCTTCCGGCTGGACCGTGACCTGAACGAGCTGCGCCGCCGGCACCTGTCGTTCGGCCTCGGCCGGTACCTGTGCCCCGGCGCGGCGCTGGCCCGGCTGGAGGCGCGGATCTCGCTGCGGCTGCTCGGCGAACGGCTGCCCGGCCTGCGCCTCGACGGCGAGCCGACCCGCGTCGACTCGTTCATGATGTGGGGCCCGGCGACCCTGCCGATCGCCTGGTCGGTGTAGCTAGTTCAGCACATGGCACTGGGCCGCGGTCAGGTGACGCCGTGCGGCGCGTTCGGCGCCCGCGGCGTCACCGGCCGCGATCAGCCTGATCAGCCGGTGGTGGGCCCGCACGCCCTGGGAGCGCTGGTCGAGGCCGGGGAACTCGCCGCGCCCGGCGGCGCCGCCCGCCCATTCCTGCTCGGCGGTGGTCCAGAGCCGTTCGAGCGCGCCGACGGCCACCGCCATCGCGGCGTTCCCGCAGCCGAACACGAGCTGGGCGTGGAACCCGCGGGCGGCGCGGACGAAGCCGATCAGGTCGTCCAGGTTCGCCTCGACGTCGCGCTGCGCCGCCTCCAGGGCCGGGATGACGCTGGTCTCCCGGTCGGGGCGTTCGGCGCACAGGCCGGCGCAGACCGGTTCGAGCCGCACCAGGGCGACGGCGATGTCCGCGGGCGCCGTCTGCCGCGACCGCAGCACCAGGTCGATGGCCTGCGCCGCCGTCTCCGTGCGCGGGACGTGCACGACGGCGCCGCCCTTGTTGCCGCGCAGCACGGTGATGAGCCCCTCGGACTCCAGGATGCGCAGCGCCTCCCGCATGGACGGCTTGCTGACCCCGAACTCGGCGAGCAGGTCGTCCTGCGGGCCGATGACCTCGCCGTCGGCCAGCTCGCCGCTGACGATCCGCTCACGCAGGACGGAGGCGACCATGTCGGCGAGGCGGGGCTGGCGAATGCGCGCCGGGCGCGTTCCCTCCACCGGTCCCCCGTCGTGAGTGCGATGGGCCGGACGGCCCTTAACATCTAAATCTTAGCATCTGCAAGGGGAGTGACCGTGCCGGACGATCCACTGCACCGGGTGACGTTCCGCCTGTCGTACGGCGACTGCGATCCCGCCGGGATCGTGTACTACGCCAACTACCAGCGCTGGATGGAACGCGTGCACACCGAATGGTGGTTCCTGCACGGCCTGCGCTTCGACGAGCTTCCGGCGCGCCTCGGCGTAGCGGTCGTCACCCGCGCCGCGTCCGCCGAGTACGAACGCACCATCACCCTCTTCGACCAGATCGAATGCCGCCTCTACGCGACCCGCGTCGGCCGCACCTCGTTCGAGATGCGCGGCGATTTCATCCGCGAGGACGGCACCCGCGCAAGCACCGCCACCCTCACCCTCGTCTGCGTAGACCCGGCCACCCCGGCCAAGGCGGTCCCGATACCGCCCCCGATGCGCCGCCTCCTGCTGGACGGCGGCGCCGTGCCGACTCGATGACGCAGGGCGCCTGTCGACCCGGTCCGCGTGCGACCGGCAAGCCAAGAGTGCATGCCTGGATACCTTGCTCATGCCGTCCGTACGGCCTCATGCCGGTATCCGGCATGCCACGTTCGGGCACACCCTCCACCAAGGAGAGCGCCATGGCATTACGTTTCCTCGGCAAGGACCCGGACTGCAAGGACGGTGACTCGCCTTCGCTCTGGTACGACGACGCTGACGGCAGCGTGGTGGTGCAGGGATGGAAGGAAGGTGACCCGGCTGTGGTGGCCGAACTCCTGGAGACCTCCGGCCGCGACCACGTCCCGTCAAATGAGGAAGTGGTCCGGATTCCGGGACGCCTTCTGCCGCTGCTCAAGGAGTTGATGAATGCCCCGAACGCCTGCTGATCTCCTGGCATCGGCACGGTCCAGCGCTGTCCACCTGGAGATGCGCGACGTCTACGCTGTGGACCGGGAGGACGAGGAGTTCAAGGCGTGGAGGGCAGGGTACCGGGAGGATCCCGACGACCCGGCCTCGTGGTGGAGGCCGTGGCTCACCCTCGTCCAGGAGGTGACCGCTCGTGGTGTCCGGCTTCGCCGGGCGCGCATCGTTTCCGAGCCGGTGAGCGAGTACATCCGGTTCGAGTACGACGGCACGTTCACCAACGTGCATGCGGGCGAGCAAGTGCGCTGGTTGCCGCGGCGACAGGCAGCCGACCTCTGCCTTCCAGGCACCGACTTCTGGCTGTTCGACGGACGGCTGGTCATGTGGAATCACTTCGACGGCGACGGGCGGCCATAGCAAAAGGAGACCACCACGGACCCGGCCGTGGTCAAGCTCTGCTCGTCGGCGTTCGAAGCGGTGTGGGAGCGCGGTATCGACCACGCGGACTACCAGCTCGTCTGAGATGTCATAACCCGTATCGTGTCCACCACATCACCGTCGTCCAGCGCGCAGCGGGCACGGCGAGCGCTGGCCGCGGGGCTCCGGCCCTGCAGGAGTGGTGGGAGGTGGAGGACGCCTACCGCTGGTGGGACGGGCTCGACCGTCCCACCGCCGACCGGTGGGGCCTGACCGTCACCCCCGAGGGCCAGTACGTTTGGCTCGACACCGAGGAGCATCGCATCGGCCGATAGGGGCCGGCGCATGGCCCCTCCGTAACGTCAGAACCCCCGGCGAGCCGAAAGCCCTGAACGGTATGACAGCGCACAAGAACCCCGGACCCTCGAAAGAGGCCGGAGCTCTGCGCGGATTAGCGGATTAGGGGGTTAGTGCTTCAGGGTTGCCATTAGGGCGGCGAACTCGTCGCGCGCTATCAGCAGTTTCGGGCCGTCCGGGTCTTTGGAGTCGCGGACGGCGATGATTCCAAGAGTTGACGCCAGTTCGACGCACTCGCCTCCGGTGCCGCCACTGTGACTGCTCTTGCGCCAGGTCGTCGTGTTCAGGTCCATCGTTCTGCCTGCACCTTTCGGATGACATCAAGCGACTGATCTATCGGGAGGGCCAGGCCCCGAACGCCTTGGAACGCCCGGCGGTCGTCTCCTGTCTTCACCATAGGCATGGCATCGAATGGATCAACTGCTGTAGTCGCCGAGCAGCGGTGGGGAGACGATAACGATGCCTGGGTGGTGCTGAGCACGCGAGAGCCCCGGGCCCTTGGGAGGGCCGGGGCTCCCGTGCTGATTGGGGAGTGTCAGTGCTTCAGGGTTGTCATCAGGGCTGCGAACTCGTTGCGCCGCACGATCAGTTTCGGGCCGTCTGGGTCTTTGGAGTCGCGGACACCCACCCCTTCCGGGAAGGCGGCTAGTTCTACGCACTCGCCTCCGGTCGAAGTCGAACGGGTGGCCTTTCGCCAGACGATCTTGCCTGCTTCCACGTCGTTGCCTTCCTGCGGATCTCGTCCAACGACTGCGCCACGGGGAGCGCAAGTCCCTGAACCTGCCTTAGCGCTTTGCCGAAGGCTACAAGGTCGGCTGGTTCGGCCATCGTGAACCCACGCGCCAGCGTCTCGACGTAAGCGACCTGTTGCATGTCCTCCAAGGTGGCGATCGTGAAGGAGTGGGTGTTGCCCAGATGCGTGCCATCTGCGGAAACGATCTGGATTTGCATCCCGTCCTCGATCTTGGCTGCGAGGTGTTCGAGTTGCTCGACCATGACGTCGGGACTTCCGACGGGGCGTGTGAGCGTCTGGGCGTCCAGCAGAAATGAGACGTCAGGCGGAGGTGGATCGGAGCGGGTGAAGATCGCCTGCCGTGACATGCGCGCCGTCACCGCGTCCTTGTCCCCATGCAAGATTGCTTCGGCATAGGCGGGCACCTGAAGTAGACCGTGCACCACGGACAGGCTGTAGGACACGAGGATGATCGCATCCCCCTCGACGGCCACCCAGTCGAACCAGGTGGGAAACGCCGAGTCCATCGCGAGATCATGCCATAGGGCGAGTAATTCGCCATGAGCCTCCAGCAACTCGTCCATCTCTGCGGCGAATTTCTCAGTACACCTGGCACGGCCATTCTCGATTGCCCCGATGTACTGCGGCTTCACGCCCGCACCGCCGTGTGCCCGTGAGGCGAGGCTCTCTTGAGTCCAGCCCTTGGCGTTTCGGAAGCGTCGGAAGCGCCTTCCGAACGCGACGAGCGTTGGGCTTGTGGTGCTTCGTCTGCGGCGAGTGGACATGGAAGGTCTCCCTGAGGGTGCGTACCACACAAGCGCGACTCAACCGGACACAACCGAGCTCGGACTCGACGGTGCGACTTGTAGCCAGGACTCACCTGGTTTGTTACGCACCGTACATCGCTGGTGGCTGAATGTCCCCTTGTCAAGCCGGACTCATTCCGAAGGTCGCACTCATGTCAGCAACAGTGCTTGCTCCAGAGGTTCCGCCGCCGCTCGTCCTCGAACCCACCGACCAGGCGCCGGGTCTCGCGCGGCGGTTCCTCGCCGAGCGGTTCGCCGAGTGGGGGGTCGAAGACGACTACGTGGGCCGGGTCGTGGTCTGCGAACTGGTCACCAACAGCTACCTGCACGGTGAGGGGCAGATCGTCGTCCGGGTGTTCCGCGACGAGCGCGACGGCCGGCCGGTGGTGGAGGTGTGGGACGCCGGGGAGGGGCGGCCGGAGATCCAGCCGGAGAACTGCGCGGACGTCTCCGGACGGGGGCTGCTGCTCATGGCCGAACTCGTCCACGACTGGGGCGTCCGTCCCCTCAATGAGGGAGGGAAGGTCACGTGGGCCAAGTTTCACTGACGGGCTACCAGGTTCGCCGGAGGCTCCACTTCCGCCTCCTGAAGTGGCGCACCGACCGCAACCGCGACACCGTCGTACGCCACTTGGACCTGCTCGCTCTCGCGCTGGAGCGGCACGGGTGGCGCTGTGTGAAGACGTACTGCCCCGAGGTCGTCCCGGTCCGTACGCCGCTGCTGCGGGTCTACGGCGCCGGCGGTGTCGTGATCACGCTCAATGTCATGGCAGTGCCCGGAGGCCGGTGGGCGTTCCATGAGGCTCCGCGCGGACGTGGCGGGTTCCTGTGCCACTGCGGAGGCGACACCAAGTACGCCGCGCAGGTCATCGACCGGTTTCTTCAGGACCGATCGCGGTAGCCACATGAACGAGGCCGTGCTCCACCATCTGTTCCTGGAGTGGGCGATCATGCGGGACGGTGCGGGCGTGTGGCGGGCCATCGGCCGCATCCCGATCTCGGCGTCCGACCTGGACGGTCTGCTGGAGTCGCTCACCGTCGCCGACCCTGACGCCGTCCGGCGTGCCCTCTCGCTGCTGACGGAGGACGGATGACCCGGCCCGCCTCGTGATCCGGGTCAGGGGGTGAGGCGGCGGTGGATGTCGTCGCGTAGTTCGCCCTTGGCGACCTTGCCGCCGGAGGAGCGGGGCAGGGCGTCCAGGACGATGAGCCGCTCGGGGTGCCACTCGCGGGAGACGCCGCGCTCGGTCAGGTGCGCGGTGAGGTCGTCCAGGGTGAGCGCGGCGCCCGGACGCAGTTCGGCGTAGACGCAGACGCGTTCCCCGAACACCTCGTCCGGCATCGCGACGGCGGCGGCGAGCGCGACCGCCGGATGCGTGCCGACCTCCTCCTCCACGGCGGCGGCGCTGATGTTCTTGCCGCCCCGGATGATCAGGTCGCTGAGCCGCCCGACGACGCGGAGGTAGCCGTCGGCGTCGATCTCCACGATGTCGGCCATGAGCATCCAGCCGTCCGGGGTGAACAGCTTCTCGTCGGCCTCCGGGTCGTCGTAGTAGCCGGAGCAGGTCGCGGGGCCTTTGCAGCCGGGCTGGCCGGGACGGCCGCTCCCCGTGATGTCGGATCCGTCCGCCGGGTCGAACAGCCGCACCCGCATCTCCGGGATGATCCGGCCGGCGGTGCGCAGGCGGTGCTCGCGGGTGTCGTCGAGGCTGGTGCAACTGAGCGCGCCGGTCTCGTTCGAGCCGTAGAACTGGAGGACCTTCGCGCCCGTCGTCTCCTCGAACCGGGCCGCCCGGTCGTAGGGGACGGCCTCGCCGCCGGTGAACATGCAGCGCAGCGACGACAGGTCGCGTTCCCGCTCCGCCTGCGCGTTCAGCAGCATGATGAACTGCGTGCTCACGCAGTGCAGGACGGTCACGCGGTGCCGTTCGATCAGGTCGAGCGCGGCGTGCGCGTCGAACCGCTCCATCAGCACGGTCGGGACGCCGAGCGCCGCGGGGGAGAAGTGCGCCGTCCACAGCCCGAACCCGAACGGGGACGGGACCGCCCCCATGAACACGTCGGACGGGTTCAGCGCCCCCGCCCGGCACGCCAGCTCGTGGAAGTAGAACCAGCGGTTCTGCGTGTGGGGCACGCACTTGGGCAGCCCGGTCGTGCCCGATGTCGAGTTCAGCATGGAGAAGTCGTCCGGGCCGAGTGCGCGGCCGGTGATGTCGGCGTCGCGCGGGTCGCCGGGGACGCCGAGGCGGTCGACGACGACATGGTGGGCGAGGCCGAGGCCGTCCGCGCGCAGTTCGTCCACCAGTGCGGCGGACCGGGCGCCGCGGTGTTCGGCGAGCGTGACCAGGGCGCGTGAGCCGGTGCGTCCCAGCAGGAACCGCAGCTCGCGGCGGCCCGCCCGCGCGCCGACGCCGACCAGCACCAGCCCGGCCTTCTCCGCCGCCACGGCGGCGACATGCCACGCGGGGCCGTCCGGCAGCAGCGTCGCGACCCGGTCGCCCGGTGCGAGGCCGAGCGCGGCGAGGTGGCGGGCCAGGACCGTCGAGTTCTCCTCGTACCGCGCCCAGGTGAGCGTCTCGTCCGGGGTCGTGTAGGCGGCGGCGCCGGGCCGCTCCGCCGCGTGCCGCCGGACGTGGTCCGCGACGGTCGCCGCGCCCCACCAGCCGGCGGCCCGGTACGCCCGCACGGTCGCCGCGTCGAATGGACTGGTCACAGCTGCCTCCCCGGTCTCCCAACCTGCCCCGAAGTTAGCATTGTCATAGCTTTCTTTTAAACATAAGATCCCGCAGAAGCAGCTCAGAAGGAGCGGGATGTCAGCGCAACTGTGGGTCTCGGTCGTGCAGATCGGGTGCTTCTTCGGACTGGTGGCCCTCGGGTACTACCTGGTCCTCGAAGGAGCCGACTTCTTCAACTTCGCGCTCGGTCCGTTCGCGATGTTCTCCGGCCTGACGGCGTCCTGGCTGATGGCGCAGCAGGGCTGGCCGCTCGGGTTCGCCGCCGTGCTCGGCATCGCGATCGCCGCGGTCCTCGCGGTCGTCACCGAGGTCGCGCTCGTCCGGCCGATCGACGCGCGCACCGGCGGCGGCGAACTGCCCTCCCTCATCGCGGTGGTCGCCGTGCTGTTCGCGGTCGAGCAACTCGCCGGCACCCTGTTCGGCCGGCAGCTCATGCCGGGCCGGTCATGGCTGCCCGACACGACCCTCGACCTCGGCTTCGTCACCGTGGACGGGCAGACGCTCGTGCTCGTCGCCTGCACGCTCGTCTCGTTCACCGGCGTGTGGGTGTGGATGCGCAAGTCCAAGTACGGCCGCATCCTGCGCGCCGTCGGCAGCAACCGGGAGGCGGCGCGCACCCTCGGGATGCCGGTCGGACGGGTCCGGCTGGTCGCGTTCGCGCTCGCCGGCCTCGTCGTCGGCCTCGCCGGGCAGCTGTTCTCCGCCAAGGCGGGGGTGAGTTTCCAGTCCGGCTTCGGATGGGCGCTGTCGGGGTTCCTCGCCCTGGTCATCGGCGGGACGGGCTCGGTGTGGGCGCCGCTGGCCGGCGGGCTCCTGCTCGCGCTCGCCCAGACCCTCGTCCCCTACTACCTGGGCAGCGCCTCACTCGACTACGCCGTCCTGGCCGTCGCGATCCTGTTCTTCGCGCTCCGGCCGAGCGGTCTGTTCGTACGGAGGGTCCGAGTATGAGTGCGGTATCGGTGAAGGAGTCGGCCGGGTCGTTCGGGTGGGTCCGGTCGGCGGAGACGGCGCGCGTCCTCGGCACGCTGGTGCTGACGCTGGGCGTGATCGCGTGGGCGGGCGGTGACCTGTTCCGGCAGGACCTGGCGCTTCTCGGCGCCACGTACGCGCTGCTGGCGCTCGGCATGTACCTGCCGTTCAACCTGGCGGGGGCGCTGTCGCTCGCCTACAGCGCCTACGTCGCGATCGGCGGGTACGCGGTCGGGCTCGTCGCGACCGAGACCGGCTGGCCGCTGCCCGTCGCCTACCTGCTCGGCGCGGTCGCGTCCGCCGTGCTCGCGGTCGTGCTCGGATTCGCGACGCGGCGGCTGTCCGGCTTCTACCTGGCGGCGGTGACGCTGCTGTTCGGCGTCGCGTTCCAGAGCTTCCTGCTGGACGCCAAGGAGATCACCGGCGGGGCGCTCGGCATCGGCTCGATCCGCCCGCTCACCCTCTTCGGCGGCGAAGTGGACCGGCGGTCGTTCATCGCGCTGACCCTGCTGGTCGTGTGGATCGTCGCGGTGGCCGTGGACCGGGTCCGCCGGTCGCCGTTCGGGGTGGCGCTGCAGAGCTCCCGGGACGTCCCGGCGGCGGTGGAGGCGGCCGGGATCGGCGTCCCCGCGCTGCGGCTGACGGTGCTCGGCGCGGGCGCGGCGATCGCGTCGGTCGGCGGCGGCCTGTTCACCACCGCCAACCAGACGATCGGGCCCGACACGTTCACGCTGAGCCTGGTCATGCTGGCGATCTTCATGCCGCTGCTCGGCGGGCAGGGGTCGGCGTGGGGCGCGGTGCTCGGCGCGGTCCTGGTCGTCGAGCTGACCTTCAACCTGCAGATCTTCGAACGCGCCGGGTCCCTGATCTTCGGGATCGCGGTGCTCGCCGTCCTGCTGATCGCCCCGCGCGGGATCCTCGGCTACGCCGGGCAGGGCGCCCGGTGGCTGCGCGGCCGGCTCACGCGCACGGGAGGGACGCGATGACCGAGACGACTCATGACGGGCCGTATCTGCTGGAGGGCACCGGGCTCGGTAAGAGCTACGGCGGCGTCCACGCGGTCGACGACGTGTCGCTGCGCCTGTCGGCCGGGGAGGTCCTCGGGCTGATCGGCCCGAACGGTGCCGGCAAGACGACGCTGGTGGACCTGCTCGACGGCGCGCAGCCCGCCGACCGGGGGACGCTGACCATCCGGGGGCGCAGGCTCGGCGGCCCGCCCTCGCGGCGCGCCCGCGCCGGTCTCGCCCGGACGTTCCAGCATCCGCACCTCGCGCACGACCTCACCGTCCGGGAGAACATCCTGCTCGGGGCCGCCGCGCCGAAGCTCGCCGGGGTCGGCGGGCTCATCGCGGGCCTGGTCGCGGGCGCGTTCCGGCCCGCCGGGGCCCGCTTCGAGGGCACGCTGCGCCGGGTCGCCGAGGCCCTCGAACTCGGTGACCTGAGCCGCCGCTGCGGCGACCTCACGCTCGGCGAGCAGCGGCTCGTCGAGGTCGCCCGCGCGCTCGCGCAGGAGCCGTCGGTGCTGCTGCTGGACGAGCCGTTCGCGGGCGCCGACTCGATCGGCATCGGGGCGATCTCGGCGGCGGTCCGCACGGTCCGCGCGCAGGGCTGCGGGATCATCCTCGTCGACCACAACGTGGACATCGTCGCGTCCCTGGTCGACCGGGTCATGCTGCTGCGCACCGGCACGGTGGTGTTCGACGGCGACCCGGCCGAATGCCTGGCCAGCGCCGAGATGCAGGACGTCTACTTCGGAACCGGTGGTGAGAGCGTTGCCCCATGAGCTGATCCTGAGCGGGGTCTCGGTGCGGTACGGCGAGTCGGTCGCGGTCGCGGACGCCTCGCTCACCTTCACCGGCGGGGCCGTCACCGGCGTCGTCGGGCCGAACGGCGCCGGGAAGTCGAGCCTGCTCCTCGCCGCGTACGGGTCCGTCGCCGCGACCGGCCGGGTCACCCTGGACGGCGAGGACATCGGCGGGCTGAGCGCCGCCCGCCGCGCCGCCCGCGGGCTCGCGCTCGTCCCGCAGGGCAGGCAGATCTTCCCGCGGCTGACCGTCCGGGAGAACCTCCAGGTCATGGCGGACACGCTGGGCCTGCCGGGCGGGCAGGTCGAGACGGCGCTCGACCGCTTCCCGGTGCTGCGCGAACGTGCCCGCGCGCTCGCCGGGGTGCTCAGCGGCGGCGAGCAGCAGATGCTCGCGGTGTCCCGCGCCCTGATGGGCTCGCCGAAGGCGCTGCTGCTGGACGAGATGTCCACCGGCCTGGCGCCGCTGGTCGTCGCGGAGCTGATGGACACCGCGCGCCGGCTCGCCGAGGAGGGCACCGTCGTGGTGGTCGTGGAGCCGTCGATCGGCGCGATCCGGGACCGCCTCGACCGCGGCTACGTGCTGCTGCGCGGCCGGGCGTCCGACCCGGTCGAGGGCGGCCGGGAACTGGACGCCGCCTACCAGCGCGCGATGGGCGTCACGGCCGGGAGCGCGGAACCGCACGCGGTCTCGCCCCCGGGTGGAAGATGAGAGACGCACGTGACGGCCGGAACCATGACATCCGAGAGGACATCGACACGGTGGAGGACACCGAGAGCCCGGAGCCGCGGGCGCAGATGCGCCAGCCGCGGGTCGCGGACCTGCTCGCCGACACCCTGCGGTCCCGCATCCTGCGCGGCGAGCTGCCCGACGGCAGCCTGCTGCCCAAGCAGTCGGACCTGCTGGAGGAGTTCGGGGTCAGCAAGCTCGCCGCCCGCGAGGCGCTGCGCATCCTGGAGACCGAGGGGCTGATCACGGTCCGGCGCGGCAACACCGGAGGGTCGGTCGTGCACGCGCCGAAACGCGACAGCGTCGCCTACATGCTGGCACTGGTCCTGGAGTCGCGGCAGGTCGCGCTGCCGGACGTCGGGTTCGCGCTCCAGCAGATCGAGCCGTTCTGCGCGGCGCTGTGCGCGCAGCGCCCCGACCGGCACACCGCGGTCGTGCCGGCGCTGCGCCGTGCGCACGAGAGCCTCGTGCACGCCGTCGAGACCGGCGACGAGAAGCGCGCGACGCCCGCGTCCCGCGAGTTCCACGAGGCGATCGTCCGGCTGTGCGGCAACGAGACGCTGTTCGTCGTGGCGGGCGCCCTGGAGACGCTGTGGACGGCGCAGGAGAGCGACTGGTCCGAGCACGCGACCCGCGCCGGTTTCTTTCCCGAACCCGCGCTGCGCCGCCAGGCCCTGGACGAGCACGCCCAGGCGCTGGCGCTCATCGAGGAGGGCGACGCCGAGGGGGTGGCCCGCCTGCTGCGGGGTCACCTGCAGACCGCGCAGAAGTACCCGATGACGGGCGTCGGCGACGACCAGCGCGTCCGGGCGACCCTGCTGCGCCCGCTGGTCCAGCCCGCCGACCATCTCTGAGCCCGCCGGGAACGGCGTGCCGCGCGCCGGCCGCGCGACGCCTCCCCGCCCAGGGGCTTCACCCGGGGTTTTCCGGGCCGTCCCACGGGCAGGTCCCTGACCGTTGCAGTAACGGGCCTTCGGCGTGCGGTGCTCGCGCATCTCGGACGGGGCGCCGGCGCCTTGGTGCGCAGGCGAGGGGGGTTCGCAGATGAGCGCGGGATGGTACGGGCCTGGGGGGATGGATCCGTTCGAGGAGATGCTCGGCCGGTTCTTCGGGGCGCGGGCGCAGCGCCGCCCGGTGGAGCGGATCAGCATCGCGCGGCTGATGAGCGAGCCCGCGCGCGAGCTGGTCCGGGACGCGGCGGCCCAGGCGGCGCAGTGGGGCAGCGTCGACCTGGACACCGACCACCTGCTGTGGGCGGCGACGCGGCAGCAGGGGACGCGGCAGTGGATCGCGCGGGCCGGCGCCGACCCCGACAAGATCAAGAACGAGATCGAGGACCATGCCCGGCGGGGTGAGCCGCGGGACGTCCCGCCGGAGCTGACGCCGTCGGCGAAGCGCGCGCTGCTGGACTCGCACCAGGTGTCGCGGGCGCTCGGCTCGTCCTACATCGGGCCGGAGCATCTGCTGTTCGCGCTGGCGCTCGACCGCGGGTCCAGTGCGGGACGCATCCTGGACCACGAGCACATCACGCCGGATTCGCTGCAGTCGGCGGCGGCCGGCGGCGGTCCCGGGCAGCCTCCGGCCGGTCCCGGCGGCGGGCCGCCGTCCGGCACCCCGACGCTGGACGAGTTCGGCCGCGATCTGACCGTGCTGGCGCGGGAGGGCCGGATCGACCCGGTGATCGGGCGGGAGCGGGAGATCGAGGAGACCGTCGAGGTGCTGTCGCGCCGCACCAAGAACAACCCGGTGCTGATCGGCGACCCGGGGGTCGGCAAGACGGCGATCGCGGAGGGGCTCGCGCAGCGGATCGTGGACGACGACGTCCCGGAGGCGCTGCGCGGCAAGCGGGTCGTCCAGCTCGACCTGAGCGGCGTCGTCGCGGGCACCCGGTACCGGGGCGACTTCGAGGAGCGGCTGAAGAAGGTCGTGGACGAGATCCGCGAGCACGCCGGCGAGCTGGTGGTGTTCATCGACGAGATCCACACGATCGTCGGCGCGGGCGGCGCGGAGGGCGCGGTGTCGGCGGGGAACATGCTGAAGCCCCCGCTGGCGCGCGGCGAGCTGCACGCGGTCGGCGCGACGACCATCGACGAGTACCGCCGCAACATCGAGAAGGACGCGGCGCTGGAGCGCCGGTTCCAGCCGATCCTGGTGCCGGAGCCGAGCGTCGACGACAGCATCGAGATCCTGCGCGGCCTCCGCGACCGGTACGAGGCGCACCACCAGGTGCGGTTCACCGACGAGGCGCTCGTCGCCGCCGTGGACCTGTCCAGCCGCTACCTGACCGACCGGTTCCTGCCGGACAAGGCGATCGACCTGATCGACCAGGCGGGCGCCCGCGTCCGGCTGCGGTCCGGCACGCGCGACGGCGGGCGGCGCGAGCTGGAGCAGCGGCTCGACCGGCGGCGCCGGGAGAAGGACCAGGCCGTCGCGGACGAGGACTACGAGAAGGCGTCCGAGCTGCGGGACGAGGTGACCGGGCTGGAGGAGGAGCTGCGGCACGCCGGCGAGGAGGACGGCCCCGCGACCGTCCCGGAGGTGACCCCCGAGGACATCGCCGAGGTCGTCTCCCGCATCTCCGGCGTGCCCGTCACCCAGCTCACCGAGGCCGAACGCGAGCGGCTCACCCGCCTGGAGGAGCATCTGCACCAGCGGGTGATCGGGCAGCAGGACGCGGTGGCGGCGGTGGCGCGGGCCGTGCGCCGGTCCCGCGCGGGGATGGGCGACCCGAACCGCCCGATCGGCGGGTTCCTGTTCCTCGGCCCGACCGGCGTCGGCAAGACCGAGCTGGCGAAGGCGCTGGCGGAGGCGCTGTTCGGCAGCCAGGACCGGATGGTCCGGTTCGACATGAGCGAGTTCCAGGAGCGGCACACCGTCAGCCGGCTGCTGGGCGCCCCGCCGGGATACGTCGGCTACGAGGAGGCGGGGCAGCTCACCGACGCCGTCCGCCGCCGGCCGTACTCGGTGATCCTGCTGGACGAGATCGAGAAGGCGCACCAGGACGTGTTCAACGTCCTGCTCCAGCTGCTCGACGACGGGCGGCTCACCGACGCGCAGGGCCGCACGGTCGACTTCCGCAACACCGTGGTGATCATGACGAGCAACCTCGGCTCGGAGCTGATCATCGGGACGACGGAGATCGGGTTCGGCGTGTCCGGCGGGGAGGGGGACGCGTTCGGCGACCGGATCATGCGCCGGCTGCGCGAGTCGTTCCGGCCCGAGTTCCTCAACCGGATCGACGAGATCATCGTGTTCCGGCGGCTGGAGGCGGGCCAGCTCCGGCAGATCACCGATCTGCTGCTGGACGAGACGCGCCGCCGCCTCCGCGCGCAGGACGTCGACGTCGACTTCACCCCCGAGGCGGTGGACTGGATCGCCGAGCGCGGCTACCAGCCGGAGTTCGGCGCCCGGCCGCTGCGCCGCACGATCCAGCGGGAGGTGGACGACCAGCTCGCCGACCTGCTGCTGGCCGGCGACCTGGAGCACGGCCGGCACGTGGAGGTGTCCGCCGTGAACGGCGGTCTCCAGTTCGACGTCAGCACGGAGCCGGTGAAGTAAGTGTTATGGTCCTCCTGTAACCCTTACAGGAGGACCTGTGGTGCACATTCCGATCGGCGACTACGTGGCGGGCGCGGAGCTCGCCAACGCCCTGATCAGCACGTCGCCCACCGTGCGCGGAGCGGAGGCGCTGCCCGATGCGGCGGCGCTGGCCGGCCTGCTGGCCGGTCTGCCCGCGGGGCGGGACCTTCGGGTGCCGGACGCGGCGGACGTCCAGCCGGTCCAGTTGCTCCGCCGGGAGGCCCGCGGCATCGTGGAGACGGAGAACGGCGAGCAGAGCGCCGCGGGCGCGGCCGTCCTGCTCCGGCGCGCCGGACGCGCGCCCGTGCTGCGCCGCGACCCGTCCGGGCGGTGGCAGTGGTTCGTCCCGACCGCCCCGGACGCGTCCCTCGCCGACGAGCTGGCCGCGGTCATCGCGGTCGCGGTGCTCGGCGTCGTCCGGGCGCTCGGCCACGAACGCTTCCGCGCCTGCGCCGCCCCCGGCTGCCGCGGCGTGTTCATCGACGCCAGCCGGGCCGGACGCCGCCGCTACTGCATGCCCGAGCGGTGCGGGAACCGGCTCAACGTCGCCAACCACCGCGCCCGCCGCCAAGCGGGGGTGACCCGGTGACCGCCCCGCTCGACGGTGCGATCCGGCTCCCGGACGGCGCATGGATCCGGGGCCGCGGCCTGCGCGCCCCGCTGCCGGCCGGACCCGTCCCCGGCTTCGGCCTCTACCTCGGCTCCGGCCGCCTGCGCCGCCGCCACGAACCGGGGCTGAACTGGGAGTCGGCGTGGATCGACTGGCCCGACTTCCTGCTGCCCCGCGACCGGGATGACGCGGTCCGGCGCATCCGCGACCTGCACGCCCGCGCGTGCTCGGGCGACTCCGTCGAGGTCGCCTGCGGCGGCGGCGTCGGCCGCACCGGCACCGTCATCGCCTGCCTCGCCATCCTGTCCGGCGTGGACCCGGCCGACGCGGTCGCCTGGGCGCGCGAGCACCACCACCCGCGCGCCGTGGAGACGCCCTGGCAGCGCCGCTGGGTGGCCCGCTTCCCGCGCTGAGGCTCGGCCCGCCGAGGATCAGCCGCCGAGGATCAGCGTCGCGGCGCGTTCGCCGATCATCATGCTCGGGGCGTTGGTGTTGCCGCCGATGATGCTCGGCATGATCGACGCGTCCGCGACGCGGAGCCCCTCGATGCCGCGGACCCGCAGCGCCGGATCGACCACGGCCCGCTCGTCCGACCCCATCCGGCAGCTGCCGACCGGGTGGTAGACGGTCGTCGCGCGGTTCGGCAGCTCCTCCGCCAGCGCGGCGCGATCGGGGTACCGCGGCCCGGGGGACAGCTCCGCCCTGACGTCCCCGGCGATGATCTTGTTGGCCATCACCTCGCGGACGAGCTCGATCCCGTCGAGCAGCAGCCGGGCGTCGTCCGGGTCGGTCAGGTAGCCGGGGTCGATGACGGGCGCGGCGGCCGGGTCGGCGGACGCCAGCCGGACCGTGCCGCGGCTCTTCGGGTAGATCAGCGTCGGCATGACCGTGAGGGCGGGACGCTTGTCCACCTTGTGCCGCACCGGGGCGTCCTGGTTGGGGAACGGGTACGACCACGGCAGCGCGTGCAACTGGAGGTCGGGGATCTCGCCCGCCTGCCCGCTGCGGACGAACCCCACCGCCTCGAACACGCTGCGGGCCACCCACGTCCCGCCCTTCGTCCACTCCTTGGCGACGCCCCGGGCGAAGTAGGGCGCGGTGCCCTTGTTGCGGGCGGTGTCCATGATGAACGTCATCGGCACGAACATGTGGTCGTGCAGGTTGTCGCCGACGGGCAGGTCCGCGTGGACCTCGATGCCGTGCTCCCGCAGATGCGCGGCCGGACCCACCCCCGACAGCATGAGCAGCTGCGGCGACCCGAACGCCCCCGCCGCGAGCACCACCTCCTTGGACGCCCGGATCGTCCCGCGCCCCTTCTTGGAGACGACCTCGACGCCCGTGGCACGCCCCTTGCCGACGGTCACGCGTTCCACCAGCGCGCCCGTCACGACCGTCAGGTTCGGCAGCCCGTGGTCGTCCAGGTAGCCGACGGACGAGCTGTACCGCAGCCCCTTGGCGACGCTCTGCTGGAAGACGCCCGCCCCCTCCTGCTCGGCGCCGTTGTAGTCGTCGTTGCGCTTCACCCCGGCCGTGTCGATCAGCGCCTCGATGAACGCCTCCGACGCGGGCGTGAGGTTCCGCTGCCGGGTCACCTCGATCGGGCCGCCGGCCCCGCGCAGCTCGGTGGCGCCGTCCTCCCAGTTCTCCATCCGCCGGTAGCCGGCGAGCACGTCGTCGAAGCCCCAGCCGTCGCAGCCGTCCGCCGCCCAGTCGTCGTAGTTCCTGCGGTGGCCCCGCACGAACAGCATGCCGTTGATCGACCCCGAGCCGCCGAGCACCTTCCCCCGGACCTGCGGGATCCTCCGGTCGAGCGCGTGCTTCTGCGGCGCGCTGTAGAACCCCCAGTCCAGCTTCTTCTTCAACTGGGGGACGTTGTGGAAGACGGCGATCAGCCCCGGCTTGCGGACCAGCGGCGTCCGGTCCGACCCACCCGCCTCCACCAGGACGACGCTCGCCCCCGACTCGGCCAGCCGCTTCGCCAGCACGCATCCCGCGCTGCCGGCCCCCACCACGACGTAATCGGCGCTCAGGTCCATGTCTTCCTCTCGGCGGCCACCGCGCACGGCGGGACGGCCGCTCTCCGAGGGCCTCGCGCCCGGCCCGGTCGGCGACTGAATGGGTGCGCCGATCCTAGAGGGACGAACCCCTCTCCCCAACCCCTGTCCCGATCACCGGAATCCGCGCACGGGGGCCGGCCCCACCACCGCTCCGGGTGATCGCCCCAATGTGCCGGTGAGCGCGCCCGCCTAGCGTCGGAACACATGATCAGGCACCGAATCACCGCGCTGCTGGTGGCGGCGGCCACGGTCACCGTCACCGCCGTGGCGCCCGCGCCGGCCCGCGCCGCCCGGCCCCGGTGCGGCGACCACGACGCCACCCGCACGGCGCTGGAACGCATGACGCGCGTGCACCGCCTCACCGGCGCGGCCGTACGGATCGACGACCCCCGCTGCGGCGCCTGGACGGCGGGAAGCGGCGTCGCCGACCGGCGGACGCACCGCCCGATGCGCGCGGACCTGCGCGTCCGCGTCGCCAGCATCACCAAGACGTTCACGGCGGCGACCCTGCTCGGGCTCGCCGCGCGGGGCCGGATCTCGCTCGACGCCCCGGTCGAGCGCTACCTGCCCGGCCTGCTCGGCCGGGGCGGCCACGACGGACGTGAGATCACCGTGCGGAGCCTGCTGCGGCACACCAGCGGCCTGCCCGACCACATGGACACCTTCGCGAGCGGCGAGGAGTTCCGCTTCCGCCATTTCGAGCCGGAGGAACTGGTGGCCCGCGCGCTGACGCTGCCGCGCCCCGGCCCCGGCTGGCACTACTCCACCACCAACTACGTCATCGCCGGGCTGATCGTGGAGAAGGTGAGCGGCCACCCCCTGGAGGACGAGGTCCGGCGGCGGATCATCGAACCGCTGCGGCTCCGCGACACCTACTGGCCCGGCGACGGGACGCGGATCCGGGGCCCGCACCCGCGCGGCTACATCCGTACCGAGACGGGCGCGTGGGCCGACCGCACCGAGATGAACACGTCGGTCGCGTGGGCGGGCGGCGCGCTGATCTCCAGCCCCCGCGACGTGAACCGGTTCTTCGCGGCCCTGCCGGGCGGGCGGCTGCTGCCCCCGGCGATGCTCGCGGAGATGAGGCGGACCGTCCCCGCCGACCCGGACCGGGTGTGGGACGGCGCGTCCTACGGTCTCGGCCTCATCGGGACGCCGCTGCGCTGCGGCGGCACGTGGTGGGGCCACGCGGGCGACATCGACGGCTTCACCTCGCTCGCCGGGGTGGCCCCGTCCGGCCGCACCGTCACCGTGGTCTTCAACGAGAACCCCGCCACGCAGGAAGCGTGGAACGACGAGCTGAACATCGCCAGGACCGCCCTCTGCGAGGAGAACCGATGAAAACGACCCGCTGGACGGCGGCCCTCACGGGAACGGCCGCCGCACTCGCCATGGCGACGGCGGTCCCGGCCACCGCGGCCCCGGACCCCCTCGGCCGCTTCCACCATCAGCGGCTCACCTGGAAGCCCTGCACGCTCGGCCCGGGCGACGAGATCGGCACGGAGCTCGACAAGGCCGGCGCCAGGTGCGCCGGCGTGACCGTCCCGCTCGACTACACCCGCCCGGACGGCCGCACCATCACCGTCGCGATCTCCCGGCTCGCGGCGTCCGGCCCGCGGATCGGCACGATGATCCTCAACGGCGGCGGCCCCGGACCCGCCCTCGACATGCCGCCCTACATGCGCGGCATCATGGGCGAGGCGGGCACCCGCTACGACCTCGTGGCCATGGACCCCCGCTCGCTGGGCCGCAGCACCCCGGTCGACTGCGGCTGGCCCGCCGGCACGTGGATCAAGGGTGCGGGCGTGACACGCCGCTCCTACGGACGCGCCGCCGCCTTCGCGAAGGACCTGGCGGCACGATGCGCGCGGACGAACGCCGGCATGCTCCCGCACATCAGCACCCGCAACATCGCCCGGGACATGGACGTGGTCCGGAGCGCGCTGGGCGAGCGGAAGGTGTCCTACAACGGCGCGTCCTACGGCACGGTCCTCGGCCAGGTCTACGCCTCGATGTTCCCGGGCCGCCTCGACCGGGTCGTCCTCGACAGCTCCCAGGACCTGTTCACCTGGGGTCCGCGCACCCTCGTGGGCGTCGAGCAGGCGAACGAGCGGGGCCTCGCCGGCTGGGCGGCCTGGACGGCGGAGCGCGACGCGGAATACCGCCTCGGAGACACCCGGACCGCGGTCCTGGCCACCGTGCACCGGATCCTCAAGGCGTCCGGCCGCGCCCCCCTGGCCGTCGGCCGCCACCGCCTCGACGACACGATGGTGCCCCTCGTGCTGTTCACCGCCCTGGACACCGACGAGGACGCGGCCCGGGCGAACCTGGCCGCGTCCGTTCGCGTCCTGGCCGACGCGGCCGCGGGGCGCCCCGCCCGCCCCACCCCGCAACTGGACGAGCAGCTCACCTATCTGCTCACCGGGGCCGAAGGGCGGGACGCCTCCGGCCAGGCCGCCATCATCTGCGGTGACGGAGCCGCCCCGCGCGACCCGGCGCTCTACTGGCGCGACGTCCAGCGCACCCGCCACGCCGCCCCGATGTTCGGCCCGGTGAGCCACAACATCGGCCCCTGCGCGTTCTGGCCGACCCGTCCGGCCGAGCCGCCGACGCGGGCCGTCGGCCCCCTCCCCGCCCTGATGGTGGCGGCGACCGGCGACACGCGAACCATCTACGAACGCAACGAAGTGGTGCACCGCCAGCTGCGGGGCAGCCGGATGATCACCCTGCCCGCGAACGTCCACGCCCCCTACCAGCGCGGCTACCCGAACACGTGCGTGATGACCACCGTCAACGGCTACCTGCTGACCGGCCGCCTGCCCGGCCGCGATCTCACCTGCCCGCCCGAGCCGGGTCAGCTGTCGTAGTCGATGGTCAGCTCGGAGGTCACCGGGGTGGACTGGCAGGTCAGGACGTAACCCGCGGCCACCTCGGCGGGGTCGAGGGCGAAGTTGCGGCGCATGTCCACTTCGCCCTCGACGACTCTGCCCCGGCAGGTGCCGCACACGCCGCCCTTGCAGGCGAACGGCAGGTCGGGGCGGACGCGCTGGGCGGCGTCGAGGACGGTCGCGTCCCGCGGCTGGGTGAGGGTCGTGGAACGTCCGTCCAGGACGATCGTGACCTCGCTGGCCGGGCCGGTGGGCGCGGACCGCCTCCGGTTCGGCTCGGGCGGCACGTCGTCCACGTGGAAGAGCTCCTGGTGGACGCGGTCACGCGGCACACCGAAGCCGTCCAGGACACCGCGCGCGTCGGTGACCATGCCGAACGGTCCGCACAGCCACCAGTGGTCGACGTCCGGGACGGGGACGAGAAGGGGGAGCAGGGTGCGCAGCCTGTCCGCGTCCAGGCGACCGCTGAACAGCTCCGCCTCCCGGGGCTCCTGGGACAGGACGTGCACCAGCTCGAAACGGTCCGGGTGGGCGTCCTTCAGATCGGCGAGTTCGTCGGCGAACATGACCGTGCCGCTGGTCCGGTTGCCGTACAGGACCGTGACGCGGCCGGCCGGGTCGGCGAGCGCGGACGCGGCGATCGACAGCACCGGGGTGATGCCGGACCCGGCGGCGATCAGCACGTGGTGCGCGGCGCCGCCGGCGAGGACGAACGTGCCCGACGGCGGCAGGACCTCGATCATGTCGCCCGGCCGCACCTCGTGCACCAGCCAGGACGAGAACAGCCCGGCCGGGATCTCGCGGACGCCGATGCGGGGCGCGGCCCCGGCCGGCGCGCAGATCGAGTAGGACCGGCGTTCCTCCCGGCCGTCGACGCGGCGGCGCAGCGTGAGGAACTGGCCGGGACGGAACGCGTATGCGTCCGCCAGTTCCGGCGGCACGTCGAAGGTGACCGCGACCGCGTCGTCGCACAGGCGCTCGACGGCGGCGACGCGCAGCGCGTGGAAGCCGGCGCGGCGGGGCGCGACCTCGGTGAGCGTCATCTAGAGCTCCTTGAAGTGCTCGAACGGCTCCCGGCAGGCGTCGCAGCGGCGCAGGGACTTGCAGGCGGTCGCGCCGAACCGGGACAGCTCGACCGTGTCGGCGGAGCCGCAGCGCGGGCAGCGGACGCGGCGGGCCGGGCCCAGCGTGAGCGGGATCGGGCCCGGCTCGCGGCGGGGGGCCGGACCGGGTGGCGCCATCCCCGCCTCGGAGAGCTTGCGGCGACCCGATTCGGTGATCCAGTCGGTCGTCCAGGGCGGGTCCAGGACCGTGCGGATCTCGACCTCGGGGTAGCCGGCCGCCGCGAGGCGGGACCGCAGGTCGGCGCGCATGGTGTCCAGCGCGGGGCAGCCCGTGTAGGTGGGGGTGATCGTCACCTCGACGCGGCCGGTCCGCTCCGTGACGTCGCGCAGGACGCCCAGCTCCGCGAGCGTGAGCATCGGAAGCTCCGGGTCGGTGACGGTTTCGGCGACCGCGCGGGCGCTCACCATGTCGCCCCCGGATGGGCGCGGGCCAGGCCCTGCATCTCGGCGAGCAGACCGGTCAGCGCCGCGGAGTGCGCGCCGTCGCGTCCGGCCAGGTGGGACGGGACGGGATCAGGGCGCCGGAGGGTGGCCTTCGCCAGCACCTCGTCCAGCACCGCGTCGAACTCCTCGCGGACGTCGGCCGGGTCGACGCCCACCCCGGCGCCCGCGAGCCGGCGTTCGACCTCGTGGGTCGCGAACAGCTCGCCCGTCAGCGGCCAGAGGTCGTCCAGCGCCCGCTGCGCGCGCTCGTGGGAGAGGTCGGTGCCGTCGCCGAGCCTGACCGTCCACAGCGCGGCGTGGTCGCGGTGGTAGGCGACCTCCTTCACGCTCTTCGCGGCGATCGCGGCCAGCACCGGGTCACCGGACGCGGTGAGGCGGTCCAGCAGCGCCAGCCGCCACGTCGCGAACACCAGCAGCCGGACGGCCGAGTACGCGAAGTCCCCGTTCTCCGCCTCGGCCAGGCCGACGTTGCGGAACTCGGGCGGGTCCCGGAAGTAGGCCAGGTCGTCCTCGCCCCGGCCGGCGTCCTCGGCGGCCCCGGCGCGCGCCAGCAGCAGCCGCGCCTGGCCGAGCAGGTCGAGCGCGATGTTGGCGAGCGCGACCTCCTCCTCCAGTTCGGGCGCGTGCGTGCACCACTGCTGCAGCCGGTGCGACATGACGAGCGCGTCGTCGCCGAGCATCAGGCAGTAGGCGGCCAGCGCGGCACGGTCGACGCCGTCCGGGACGGCCGGGTCGATCCCGGCGAGCGGGTCGTCGAACCCGGTGCCGAACGCCCAGCGGGTGTCGTCGCTTTCCTGGGCGAGCGCGTCGAACGCGTTGTCGAACGACATGGAGCCTCACATGTGGGGGACGTTCTCGGGGATCTCGTAGAACGTCGGGTGCCGGTAGACCTTGTCGCCGCTGGGGGCGAAGAACGGGTCCTTCTCGTCCGGGCTGGACGCGGTGATGTCCCGCGCCTTCACCACCCAGATGCTGACGCCCTCGTTGCGCCGCGTGTACAGGTCGCGGGCGTTCTGCAGGGCCATCTCGCCGTCGGCGGCGCGCAGCGAGCCGACGTGCACGTGGTTCAGGCCCCGCTTGCCGCGGACGAACACCTCGTAGAGCGGCCAGTCCTTCTCCATCACGCCACCTCCCGGTGAGCCTGCTTCGCGGCGTACGCGGCGGCGGCCTCCCGGACCCAGGCGCCGTCCTCGTGGGCCTGCCGGCGCACGGCGATCCGCTCCGCGTTGCACGGGCCGTCGCCGCTGATCACGCGTTTCAGCTCCGACCAGTCGATCTCGCCGAAGTCGTGGTGGCCGCGCTCGGCGTTCCACTTCAGGTCGGGGTCGGGGAGCGTGACGCCGAGCGCCTCCGCCTGCGGGACGGTCATGTCCACGAACCGCTGCCGCAGTTCGTCATTGGTGTGCCGCTTGATCTTCCAGGCCATGGACTGCGCGGTGTGCGTCGACTCCGCGTCCGGCGGGCCGAACATCATCAGCGACGGCCACCACCAGCGGTTCACGGCGTCCTGCACCATCTCCCGCTGCGCGTCCGTGCCGCGCATCAGCGTCATCAGCAGCTCGTAGCCCTGCCGCTGGTGGAACGACTCCTCCTTGCAGATCCGGATCATCGCCCGCGCGTAGGGGCCGTAGGAGCTGCGGCACAGCGGCACCTGGTTGCAGATCGCGGCGCCGTCCACCAGCCAGCCGATCACGCCGACGTCCGCGAACGCCGGCGTCGGGTAGTTGAAGATCGAGGAGTACTTCTGCTGCCCGGAGATCAGCTTGGCGGTGAGGTCGGACCGGTCGGCGCCGAGCGTCTCCGCCGCCGAGTACAGGTACAGGCCGTGGCCGGCCTCGTCCTGCACCTTGGCGAGCAGGATCGCCTTGCGCCGCAGCGACGGTGCCCGGGTGATCCAGGCGCCCTCCGGCTGCATTCCGATGATCTCGGAGTGCGCGTGCTGGGCGATCTGCCGGATCATCGTGGCCCGGTACCTGTCGGGCATCCAGTCGCGCGGCTCGATCCGCTGGTCGCGTTCGATCGTCCGCTCGAAGTGCTGCTGCGTCATGGCGTCTCCTCCGGGCGCTTGGCCACCAGGGTCAGGACGTCGTACGCCGCGACGACCTTGCCGTCCTGCCGCGTCACCTCGGTGTCCCAGCGGACCTCGCCGTAGCCGGCGTTCTCCCGCGGGGTGATCTGCTTGGCGGTGAGCTTCACCGTCAGCTCGTCGCCGGGGAACGTCGGGGTGAGGAACCGCAGGTTCTCCAGCCCGTAGTTCGCGAGGACGGGACCGGGCTCGGGCGAGACGAACAGGCCCGCCGCGAACGAGACCACCAGATAGCCGTGCGCGACGCGGCCGCCGAAGAACGGGTTCGCCTTGGCGGCCTCCTCGTCCATGTGGGCGTAGAACGTGTCGCCGGTGAACTCCGCGAAGTGCTCGATGTCGTCGAGGGTGACCGTGCGGGGGCCGGCGATGACGGTGTCGCCCACCCGCAGGTCTTCGAGGTGCTTGCGGAACGGGTGGACGTCCGCCTGCACGCGGGGCGCGCCCGGCGTCCAGCGCCCGGTGATCGCGGACAGCATGGACGGCCCGGCCTGCACGGCGGTGCGCTGCATGTGGTGCAGGACGCCGCGCATCCCGCCCATCTCCTCGCCGCCGCCCGCGCGTCCCGGCCCGCCGTGGACCAGCCCCGGCATCGGTGAGCCGTGCCCGGTGGACTCCTTCGCGTCCTCCTCGTTGAGGACGAGCAGCCGCCCGTGCCAGGGCGCCGCGCCCAGCACCACGCGGCGCGCGAAGCCCGCGTCGGCGGTGACGACCGAGCCGACCAGGCTGCCCCGCCCGCGTGCGGCCAGCGCGACGGCCTGCTCGGCGCCGTCGTAGGGGAGCAGCGTGCTGACCGGGCCGAACGCCTCGACCTCGTGCGGCTCGGCGCGGTTCGCGTCGTCGGCGCGCAGCAGGATCGGGGACAGGAACGCGCCGCGCTCGGCGTCGGCGCCGAGGACCTCGACGTGCTCGGGGTCGCCGAACACGATCCGGCCCGCGTCCAGCAGCTTCTTCAGCTGCCGGCGGACCTCCTGGCGCTGCTCCAGCGTGACGAGCGCGCCCATCCGCACGTCCGGGTGGGACGGGGCGCCGACCCGCACCCGCGCCAGCCGTTCGCGCACCGCCCCGGCCACCTCGTCCATCAGGCCGGACGGCACCAGCGCCCGCCGGATCGCCGTGCACTTCTGCCCGGCCTTCACCGTCATCTCGGTGACGAGCTGCTTGACGAACAGGTCGAACTCGGCCGTCCCGGGCCGGGCGTCGGGGCCGAGGATCGAGCAGTTCAGCGAGTCGGCCTCGGCGGTGAACCGGACGGACCGCCCGATCACCACCGGGTGTGCGCGCAGCATGTGCCCGGTGGCCGCGGACCCGGTGAAGGCCACCAGGTCCTGCTCGGTCAGGTGGTCGAGCAGGTCGCCGGGGCCGCCGCAGACGAGCTGGAGCGTCCCCTCCGGGAGGATGCCCGACCCGATGATCAGCTCGACCAGCCGCGCGGACAGGTAGGCCGTCTGCGGTGCGGGCTTGACCAGGCTCGGCATGCCGGCGAGGAACGCGGGCGCGAGCTTCTCCAGCGGGCCCCACACCGGGAAGTTGAACGCGTTGATCTGCACGGCGACGCCCTCCAGCGGCGTGCAGACGTGCCGTCCGGCGAACGTGCCGCCCTTGCTCAGCGGCTCCACGTCCCCGTCGACGAGGACGGTGTCGTTCGGCAGTTCGCGCTTGCCCTTGCTCGCGTACGCCAGCAGCACGCCGATGCCGCCGTCCACGTCGATCCGGGAGTCGGCGAGGGTCGCGCCGGTGCGCGCGGACAGCGCGTACAGCTCCTCGCGGTGCTCGCGCAGGTGCAGGCCGAGCTGCTTCAGCAGGGCGGCGCGCTGGTGGAAGGTCAGCTCGCGCAGGGCCGGGCCGCCCGTCCGGCGTCCGTGCTCCAGCGCCGCGGCCATGTCGATGCCCGTCGAGGAGAGCCGGCCGATCTCCTCGCCGGTCACCGCGTCGGTGAGCGGCGCGCCCTCGTCCGGCGGAACATGCCAGGTGCCGGACACGTAGCTGGGCAGCGGAGCCATCGGGCCTCCCTCGACTTGCCGACCATTGAATTACCGACCGTCCGTTCAGTCAGGATTTTACCCCGGGGACGGCCCGCGGTGAAGGGACGCGGCGCCGTGGCCGGGGGTGCGGCGCTGCGATAATGACCGCCGTGACCACCATGGGCGGCGGGCGGCCGAGCCGGCGGGGACGGCCCGGCTACGACAGGGAGTCGCTGCTGCGCGTCGCCGTCACGGTGTTCAACGAGCGCGGCTACGACGGCACTAGCATGGACGACCTGGCCAAGCGGCTCGGCATCAGCAAGTCCGCGATCTACCACCACGTCGCCGGCAAGAGCGAACTGCTCCAGCTCGCCGTCGACCGCGCACTCGACGGGCTGTTCGCCGCCGCCGACGAGGCCGCGGCCGTGGAGGGGCGCGCCATCGACCGGCTGGAGCACCTCGTCCGGGCCAGCGTCGCCGTGCTCGTCGAGCGGCAGCCGTTCGTCACGCTGCTGCTGCGGGTGCGCGGCAACACCGCCGTCGAGAAGCGCGCGCTGGCCCGCCGCCGCGAGTTCGACCGGCTGGTGGCCGGGCTGGTCGCGCGGGCCGAGGCCGACGGCGACATCCGGCCCGACATCGACCCGGCGATCGCGGCGCGGCTGCTGTTCGGGCTCGTCAACTCGCTGATCGAGTGGTACCGGCCGCGCGGCGGCGCGAGCGGGGAAGAGATCGCCGACGCGCTCTGCAAGGTCGCGTTCGACGGCCTGCGCCGCCGCGCGGTGGCTAGCGATGACTGACCAGCGTTTCCGGATGCTCGACGCAGTCGGCGACGAACCGCAGGAAACCGCCGGCGACACCGCCGTCGCAGACCCGGTGGTCGAAGGTGAACGACAGTTGCGTCACCTTGCGCAGCCGGACCTTCCCCTTGACCGCCCACGGCCGGTCGGTGATCCGCCCGACGCCGAGCATGGCCGCCTCGGGATGGTTGATGATCGGGGTCGAGCCGTCCACGCCGAACACGCCGTAGTTGTTCAGCGTGAACGTGCCGCCCGTGAGATCGGCCGGGGACAGGCGCCCCTCGCGCGCCTCCTGCGTCCGCGCTCGCAGGGCGGCGGCGAGTTCGGTGACCGTCATCAGGTGCGCGTCGCGGACGACCGGCACGACGAGGCCCCGGCCGGTCTGCGCGGCGAACCCCAGATGGACGTGCGGCACCTGGACGATCTCCTGCCGCTCGGTGTCCACGTAGGCGTTCAGTTCGGGGAAGCGGCGGAGCCCGGCCACGCAGATCCCGGCGAACAGCGCCAGCATGCCGACGTTCGCGTCCGGGTCGGCCCGCTGGATCTTCTTCTTCAGCTTGACCAGGCGGGTCGCGTCCACGTCGACCCAGGTGGTGGCGTCCGGGATCTCGCGGCGGCTGCGGGACAGCTTGTCGGCCATCGTCCGGCGGACGCCCTTGAGCGGGACGCGCACGACGCCGGTTTCGTCCTGCCGCGGCTCGGGGGCCGGCGCGGCGGCGCCGATCGCCCGCTCGACGTCCCGGCGCAGGATGACGCCGCCGGGGCCGGTCGGGGTGAGCGCGGCGACGTCGACGCCGTTGTCCTTCGCCAGGCGGCGCACCACGGGTGAGATGACGCGCGGCGCCTCGTCGCGGGACGGCGCCGCCGGTTGCGCGGGGGCCGGTTGCGCCGGGGCCGGTTGTGCGGGGGCCGGTCGGGCGGCGCGGCGGCGGGAGCGGCGGGTCCCGGTCGTCCCGTAGCCGACGAGGACGTTGCCGGAGCCGGCCCGCTCCTCCTCCCGGTACCGCTCGGCGGCGGCGTCGCGCGCGGCGATCGAGATGAGCGGCGACCCCACGTCCACGACCGTGCCCGCCTCGGCGAACAGCTCCGCGACCGTGCCGGCCATCGGGACGGGGACGTCCACCGCCGCCTTCGCCGTCTCCACCTCGACGATGATCTGGTCGGTGGCCACGGTGTCGCCGACCGACACCTTCCACTCCAGGATCTCGGCCTCGGTCAGCCCCTCCCCGAGGTCCGGCAGCCGGAAGACGGTCGCGCTCATGCGGGCTTCCTGCGGGGGGACGACCCCCGGCGCCCCCCGGTTCGCTCCGCTCATGCCACACCGTCCGCAGGCAGGTAACGGGTGTCCGGCCGGTCGTCGCGCTGGAGGCGGTCGAGCGCGTCCAGGACGCGGTCGACGCTCGGCAGATGGTGGTGCTCCAGCATCGGCGGCGGGTACGGGATGTCGAACCCCGCCACCCGCAGCACCGGCGCCTCCAGGCTGTGGAAGCAGCGCTCCTGGACGCGGGCCGCTATCTCCGCGCTCACGCCCGCGAACCCGGCGGCCTCGCTGACCACGACGCAGCGGCCCGTCTTCCGCACGGACGCGGCCACGGTCGCGTCGTCGAACGGGACGATCGTGCGCAGGTCGATGACCTCCAGGTCCCAGCCCTCGTCCGCGGCGGCCTTCGCGGCCTCCAGCGCGACCGGCACGCTCGGCCCGTACGCGACGACCGTCGCGTCCCGGCCGGGCCGGCGGACGGCGGCGCGGCCGAACGGCCCGGTCCGGTCGAGCCGCTCGATGTCCGACTTGGACCAGTACAGCTTCTTCGGCTCCAGGAACACGACCGGGTCGGGGTCGTCGATCGCCTCCCGCAGCAGCGAGTACGCGTCCTCCACCGTCGCCGGGGTGACGACCTTCAGGCCCGGCGTGTGCGCGTAGTACGCCTCGCTGGAATCGCAGTGGTGCTCGACGCCGCCGATTCCGCCCGCGTAGGGAATGCGGATGACGAGCGGCAGTTCCACCATTCCGCGGGTCCGGTTGCGCATCTTCGCCACGTGCGAGGCGATCTGCTCGAAGGCCGGGTAGGCGAACGCGTCGAACTGCATTTCGACGACGGGCCGGAAACCGCCCATCGCCATTCCGATCGCGAACCCGACGATGCCCGCCTCGGCGAGCGGCGTGTCGAAACAGCGGTCGTCGCCGAACTTCGCGGTCAGCCCGTCGGTGATGCGGAAGACGCCGCCGAGCGCGCCGACGTCCTCGCCGAACACCAGGACCCGCTCGTCCTCGTCCATGGCGTGCCGGAGCGCCGTGTTGAGCGCCTGGGCCATTGTGGTCATGACAGCGCCTCCTCGGCCTGGAGTTCGGCGTGCAGCCGGGCCCGCTGCTCGTCCAGTTGCGGGGTCGGGGTGCCGTAGACGTGCTCGAACAGCCCCATCGGGGCGAGTTCGGGGTCGGTGTTCATCCGGGTCCGCAGCCGCTCGGCGAACTCCTCGGCCTCGGCGGACGCCGCCGCGATGTCCTCGTCGGTGAGGTGCCCGCGCCGCCGCAGGTAGTTCTCCAGCCGGGTGATCGGATCGCGCCCGCGCCATTCCTCGGCCTCGGCGTCCGTCCGGTACCGGGACGCGTCGTCGGCGTTCGTGTGCGGTTCGAGCCGGTAGGTGTGCGCCTCGACCAGGAAGGGGCCGTGGCCCGACCGGGCGTGCTCGACGGCCGCCGACAGCACGGCCAGCACCGCGACCGGGTCGTTTCCGTCCACCCGCTCGGAGCGCACCCCGTAACCGATTCCCTTGTAGGCCAGCGAAGGCGCGGCGGTCTGGCGTTCCAGCGGCACCGAAATGGCGTACTGGTTGTTCTGGACGAGGAACACCACCGGCGCCTTGAAGACGGCGGCGAAGTTCAGCGCCTCGTGGAAGTCGCCCTCGCTGGTGGCGCCGTCGCCCACGCAGGCCAGCGCGACCCGTCCGGTCCCCTTGCGCCGCTCCGCGTACGCGAGCCCCGCCGCGTGGACGGTCTGGGTCGCGAGCGGCGTGCACTGCGCCGCCGTGTGGTGGCGCCGGGGGTCGTACCCGCAGTGCGCGTCGCCCCGCAGCAGGGAGAGCACCTCGACCGGGTCGATGCCGCGCGACACCAGCGCCATCGACTCCCGGTAGGTGGGGAAGAACCAGTCGCCGTCCTCCAGGACGAGCACCGACCCGACCTGGCATGCCTCCTGGCCATGGCTGGAGGGGTAGACGGCCAGCCGGCCCTGCTTGGTCAGCGCGGTCGCCTGCGCGTCGAACCGCCGCCCGACGACCATGGCCCGGTGCGCCCGGCGCAGCAGCTCCGGGTCCGGCACCTCGTAGCGCTGCCGTCCGCGCACCGCCGCGCCGCTGTCCGTCAGGAACCGCACGGGTTCCGCCGAGGGGAGCAGCGCCTCAACCCGATCCGTCATACGCCTGCACCTCCGCACTCGATCGGTGCTAGAAATATGAACCCGATCGACCATAAGTCTCAATAGACGGGTAAAAACAAGGACATTCGGCTCAGAAGTGGAGTTTTCATGGACCAACTGTCGCCCGAGAATCTGCCGCCTCCCGGTCCCGACGGACGTTCGGCGGCCCCGCTCGACGACCTCGACCGCGCGATCCTGCGCGAACTGCGGGCGGACGGCCGCATGTCCATGCGGACGCTCGCCGAGCGGGTCCGCGTCTCCCGCTCCAACGCCTACGCGCGGGTGGAGCGCCTCATCGCCGACGGCGTCATCACCGGCTTCACCGCCCAGGTGGACCCCGTCCGCGCGGGCCTCGGCACCGCCGCCTACGTCATGGTCAACATCGAGCAGAACTCCTGGCGGAAGGTCTCGGCCCTGCTGCGGGAGGTGCCGCACATCGAGCACCTGGCGTTCGTCGGCGGCGACGTCGATCTCGTCATGCTGGTCCGCACCCCGGACAACGCCTCGCTCAGGGACGTCGTCCTGGCCCGCATCCACGCGGTCGAGGGCGTCCGCGCGACCCGCACCTGGCTGATCTTCGACGAGTCCGCCCCGGAACCGACCGAGCCCGAGAAGCGATCATGATCCCGTAACAGCCGCCACGCCGGGGTGGTCTTGCGGGCCGCGTCCAGGCGGGCGGTGTATGAGAAGGTCACCTGGGCGATCATTCAACCGGTGGATCGAGGCTTAGACCCGTTCGCCGTGCTCGAGGTAGCGGGTGCC
>NZ_BCQQ01000038.1 GCF_001552155.1 Actinomadura formosensis NBRC 14204
GCCGCGCCGGTCGGCGGCGGACCGGCCGCGCCGCGCGCCGGCCGAGTGCGTGGGCTGCTCGCTCAGCCTGCCGCGGGCCAGCGTGAACAGGCGGTCGCACCAGCCGGTGAGCGTGTCGGTGGCGTCGGCGGTGACGACCACCGCCGGCGCCAGCGAGCGCAGCACCGGGATCAGCTCCGCCATGGCGGCCGTGAGCGCGCCCCGGCCGGGACCGGCGGCGCCGGTGGGCCACGGCTCGGCGGCGGCGCACAGCTCGCCGAACGGGTCGTCCAGGAGCAGCAGGTCGGGCTCGTGGACGCACGCGGCGGCGAGCCCGGCGCGCAGCCGGACGTCCGGCGGCAGCAGCGCCAGCTCCGTCCCGGCGGCGTCGGCGAGGTCGAGCCGCTTCACCATGGAGCGGGCGGCGGACGCGCTCGTCCGCTTGTAGTACGCCGCGTACGCGACGAACTCGCCGGCCGTCATGTTCTCCGTCCGGGAGAACCGGGCGGGCAGGTAGCCGATCCCGGCCCGCGCGGCGCGCAGCCCGGCGGCGTTCGATATGTCATGTCCGAGAATGTGCAGCAGGCCGGTATTCGGTCTGCGCAAGGTCGCGAACGTGGCCAGCAGAGTGGATTTACCGGCACCAGGTGGACCGGCCAGGCCGACCACGCCTTCGGATACGCCGAAGGTCACCGGGCGCAGGAGCCACCGCCCCCCGCGGCGGACACCCATTCCTCGGGCCACGATCACGGAATGCTCCGCGATCACAAGTGTTCCCCCCGTTGCTCGTCATGCGGCCGCGGCGCCGGCCTGGACGTTCCGGTGGCTCCGGGTCCCCCAACCCGCCACACGGTGACTGCGCGCCGGGCCGCCGTTCGGCGGGCACCGGCCGCTTTTGCCGAGCCGCGATGCATCGACATCATGACTATAACCGGGCTTGGTGATGGCTGTCAGCAATCTTATTGCCTTTACGGCAGGACGCCTGGATTCTTTGCCTACCGCGTTGAAGGTGAGAATTCGTAAAAGGCGGACAGTTGCCGATTTATAGCCATGGAGCGGGGTGGGGCGGACGGCCGGCCCCGGCGGCGCGCTCCGCTGGGAGCGTACGGGCGTACGGCCGGGTGCGGTCATGGGGCAGGATGGACCTATGCCTTCTCGGGACTTTTCGTTGCACGGGGCCATCGACCTGGGGGCGCGCCAGGCGGCCACAAGGAAGCAGCAGGAACGCCGGGCCCAGGGCGGCGGTGCGCCGTCGGGGGCGGGCGGGGCCACGGGCCAGTACGTCGTGGACGTCACCGACCAGACTTTCAACACCGAGGTCGTGGAGCGGTCGCAGTCCGTTCCCATCCTCGTGGACTTCTGGGCCGACTGGTGTGGACCGTGCAAACAGCTCGGCCCCATCCTGGAGAAGCTCGCCGCCGAGGCCGCCGGCAAGTGGATCCTGGCGAAGGTCGACATCGACGCCAACCCGCAGCTCGCGGCGTACATGCAGCAGATGGGCGTGCGCGGCATCCCGTTCGTGGCGGCGGTCGTCGCCGGGCAGCTGCTGCCGTTCCTGAACGGCGCGGCGCCCGAGCCGCAGGTGCGCCAGGCCATCGACCAGCTCTTCGAGGCGCTGCACAAGGAGGGCATCCTGCCGGACGTCCCGCCGGGCGAGGAGCCCGCCGCCGGGGCCGCGCCCGCCGTCGACCCCGTGTACGCCGAGGCCGAGGACGCCCTGCAGCGCGGCGACCTGCCCGCCGCCAAGGCGTCCTTCGAGCGCATCCTCGCCGGCGACCCGAGGGACGCCCAGGCCAAGCAGGGCCTCGTGCTCGTCGAGCTGAGCCTGCGCGTCGGCTCGCTGGACCCCGAGCGCGCCCTCCAGGAGGCGAACGAGAAGCCCGGCGACGTCCAGGCGCAGATCAGCGCGGCCGACGTGGAGATGGTGTCCGGCCGCATCGACGCGGCGTTCGACCGGCTGCTGGCCGCGGTGCGCGGCAGCGCGGGCGACGACCGCGACGCGGCCCGCAAGCACCTGCTGTCGCTGTTCGAGCTGCTGCCGCCGGACGACCCGCGCGTCGGCAAGGCCCGCCGCGCCCTGCAGTCCGCCCTGTTCTGAGCCGTCCGCCCTGGTCGGGAGCGTCCCGGCCCCGCGCGGCCGGGGATGAGACGGAAGTGGCGCGCGGTGACTCCGGCAAGCGGAGCAAGCCTGGGCAATCGGGGCACCCGGCCGCGATGTTGCGCGTATGCTCAATGCAATGACCGTGCCCGGACGGCCTACGTGCAGCATTTCCACGGGGTCGCCCCCGCCGATCCGCGGCTCTGCCGCCTCGTGACCGACACCACGAGGTCACCCGGGCCCGCGACCGTCGAACCGACCGTCGTCGCGGCGTGGGCTCACCGGGCCGCGGCACGCGTCCGGGCCGCGGCCCCCGGACGCGCAGTCCCCCCGGGAACGGCGCGCGCGGGACGGAAACAACGCGGAACATAGGGAGCAGTCGTCGTGGCGAGCGTGCCGAGCGTGTCGTACTCCATCACCGTCCGGCTGGAGGTCCCGGCCGGCGGCAAGGCCGTCAGCCAGATCACCCATGTGGTCGAGAACGCCGGCGGCATCGTCACGGCCCTCGACGTCAACACCGCGGGCCACGAGACGCTGCGCATCGACGTCACGATCGCGACCCGCGACACCCAGCACGCCCAGGCGATCGCGGGCGCGCTGGAGCGGATCGAGGCCGTCAAGATCCACAAGGTCAGCGACCGGACCTTCCTGATGCACCTCGGCGGCAAGATCGAGATGCAGTCGAAGGTGCCGCTGCGCAACCGCGACGAGCTGTCCATGGCCTACACGCCCGGCGTCGCCCGGGTGTCGCTCGCGATCGCCCGCAACCCCGAGGACGTCCGGCGGCTGACGATCAAACGCAACAGCGTCGCCGTCGTCACCGACGGGTCGGCGGTGCTCGGCCTGGGCAACATCGGCCCGGAGGCCGCGCTGCCCGTCATGGAGGGCAAGGCCGCGCTGTTCAAGCGGTTCGCCGGGATCGACGCGTGGCCGATCTGCCTCGACACGCAGGACACCGACAAGATCGTCGAGACCGTCCAGATCATCGCGCCCGCGTTCGGCGGCATCAACCTGGAGGACATCTCCGCGCCGCGCTGCTTCGAGGTCGAGGCCAGGCTGCGCAAGCTGCTCGACATCCCCGTGTTCCACGACGACCAGCACGGCACGGCGATCTGCGTGCTGGCCGCGCTGACCAACGCGCTGCGCGTCGTCGGCAAGGAGATCGGGTCCGTCCGCATCACGATGGCGGGCGCGGGCGCCGCCGGCACCGCGATCCTGAAGCTGCTGATGCACGCGGGCGCCCGCGACCTCGTCGTGTGCGACTACCGGGGCGCCGTCCACAAGGGCCGCGACGACCTGGACGACTCGCTCCGCTGGATCGCCGACCACACCAACGCGGCCGGCTACGCGGGCGATCTGCGCGGCGCCGTCAAGGACGCCGACGTGTTCATCGGCGTGTCCGCGCCCGGCATCCTGACCGGTGACGACATCGCCACGATGAACGACGGCGCGATCGTGTTCGCGCTCGCCAACCCCGAGCCCGAGGTGTCCCCGGACGAGGCCCGCGAGCACGCCGCCGTCGTCGCCACCGGCCGCAGCGACTACCCCAACCAGATCAACAACGTGCTGGCGTTCCCCGGTGTCTTCCGCGGCCTGCTGGACGCCCAGGCCGACGGTGTCACCCTCGACATGCTCGCCGCCGCCGCCACGGCCTTGGCCGAGGTCGTCACGCCGGGCGAGCTGGGGCCGAACTACATCGTCCCGAGCGTCTTCCACCCGGAGGTGGCGACCCGCGTCGCCGGTGCCGTCCGCGAAGCCGCCGGTGGCCGCCCCCGCACCGAAGCCTGAGTCACCGCGGGGGCACCCCCGGATAGGGCGCGGTTCGTGTGGGGGACGACCCCCGAAAGGCGGGGGTCAGTCCTTCTTGTCCGCGAACATCCGCTCGCGGCGGCGAGGCCAGATCCCGCCGTACCAGAAGATGATCGCGCCGGTGAGGACGATTGCGGCGCCGGTCGCGGCCCGCGCCCACAGGACGGTGTCCGGGCCGGTGTGCGGCAGCTTGGCCGGCGGCGTCTCGGACGGCGCCGCGCCCGCCTTCTTGCAGTTCGCCTTCACCGCCTGCGACTCGATGCGCTTGTTGGCCCAGGTGACGGTGAGGGCGGTGCGGCGGTCCTCGCGCAGCCTGACCGGGACCGTCCGGGTGTTGTTCGGACGGATCTGGCCGGGGATCGCGGCGCCGCCGTCGTCCCGCTCGATCGAGAAGTCCTCGGTCTGCGTCCCGGTGTTGCGGATCTTGACGTTCACGGTGCGCTCGGGGCAGGAGACCGCGCCGATGCTCGCGGTCACCGGCTGCTCGGGCGTCCCCGGCCGGGTCGGCTTGGTCGAGGTCGGCGCCGGCGACGTCCCGGACGCGCTGGGACTCGCCGAGGCCGAGGCCGAGGCGGAGGCCGGCGCCGCGTTCCCGTTCGACTTGAACAGCGCCTGGATCCCGAACAACGCTGCGATCACGACGAACACGGCGGCGATGACGACCCTGGGCAACTGCATCGCTGTCCTCCCGGCGCGCACCAAACGGGTGCCCGATGTTCCTAGATCATTCTTAACCTAGGTTCTTGTGGTGCCGATATCCCCATCGATAGGAATGCGTAACAGGCTAACGAGCCGGGAGACGTGCCGCCGGAGGTCCGCGCAACGCATGATGGAACCCATGGAAGACGGCATCAGAGTGGGGCTCCTGCTGGTGGCGACCCCCCAACTGGAGGATCCGAATTTCCGCCGGAGCGTCGTCCTGCTGGTCGAGCACGAGACCGGCGGAGGCACGCTGGGGGTTGTCCTCAACCGGCCGACCGACGTTCCCGTGGACCGCGTCCTGCCGCCGTGGGCCGAACTCGTCACCGGGCCGGCGGTCGTCTTCCAGGGCGGTCCGGTGGCGCTGGAGCAGGCGCTGGCCCTGGCCCGCCTCCCCGGCGAGGAGGAGCCGCTCGGCTGGCGCGCCCTGGACGGCGGCACCGAGGTCGCCCGGGTGGGAGTGGTCGACCTGGAGGCCCCGCCCGGCCTGCTGGCCGCCGAACTGCTGCAGTTGCGGGTGTTCGCCGGATACGCCGGATGGTCGGCGGGACAACTGCGCGGGGAGATCGAGGAGGGCTCGTGGTACCTGGTGCCGGCCGAGGCCGGGGACGTGTTCGCCGCCGCCCCGGATCGGCTGTGGCGGGACGTTCTGCGCAGGCAGGGGGGCGATCTGGCGTTCGTTTCCACTTTTCCCGACGATCCCACGCTGAACTAAGGTGGACGACGTGAGTACGAAGATCCTTCCTGACAGCGACACCCAGAGCGATGTCCGGCCAGACCTCTCGCACGGTGACGGCGACCACGAGCGGTTCGCCCACTACGTGAAGAAGGCCAAGATCACCGAGAGCGCGGTGACCGGCACGCCGGTGATCGCGCTGTGCGGCAAGGTGTGGGTGCCGAACCGGGACCCGAAGAAGTACCCGGTCTGCCCGGAGTGCAAGGAGATCTACGAATCCATGAAGCCGGGCCGCGAGGGCGACGAGTGACCCGCCGCTGAGACGCGGCGTTCCGGCGCGCCGCCGTGCCCGGCCGCGCGCCTCCAGGTCCCGCGGTGGCGGATACCGCGGGGCCGCGGCCCCGTGACACACGGGTGCGCAACATCATGAACTACACCTGTCCGCGCGCCTTTTCCGCAGGTCAGGGCCGTCTCATCCGGTCGTGCCCGTCCCGCGGAGGCGGTGCCGCGGTGCGATCTGTCGGCGGGGCTCGGTAGCCTTCGATGACCGTGAGCACCTTCGCCGCATCGAGCATGCCCCCCGCATTCCCCGAGCGGGCCGCCTGGGGGACCGCGTCGTCCCTGCGTGCCTGGCAGCAGCAGGCGCTGGAGGCTTACTTCGGCACGGACGGCTCCGAGCCGGGCCCGCGCGACTTCCTCACCGTCGCGACCCCGGGCGCCGGCAAGACGACGTTCGCGCTGCGCCTCGCCCGCGAGCTGATGGAGCGCCGCGCCGTGCAGGCGATCACGATCGTGTGCCCGACCGAGCACCTCAAGCGGCAGTGGGCCGAATCCGCGGCCCGTGTCGGCATCAGGATCGACCCCGAGTACCAGAACGGGCAGGGGCCCGTCGGCAAGGACTTCCACGGCGTCGCCGTCACCTACGCGACCGTCGCCGCGCGCCCGGCCCTGCACCGCAACCGCACGGAGGCGCGCAAGTCGCTGGTCGTCTTCGACGAGGTGCACCACGCGGGCGACGGCCTGTCCTGGGGCGACGCGGTCCGGGAGGCGTTCGAGCCCGCGACGCGGCGCCTCGCCCTCTCCGGCACGCCGTTCCGCACCGACATCAACCCGATCCCGTTCGTCCGGTACGAGGAGGGGCCGGACGGCATCCGCCGCAGCAGCGCCGACTACACCTACGGCTACGGCCCCGCCCTCGCCGACGGCGTCGTCCGCCCGGTGATCTTCCTGGCGTACGCGGGGGAGATGCGCTGGCGCACCCGGGCCGGCGACGAGATCACCGCCACCCTGGGCGAGCCGCTCACCCAGGACCAGACCGCCCAGGCGTGGCGCGCCGCGCTCGACCCGAAGGGCGACTGGATCAAGCAGGTCATCACCGCCGCCGACCGGCGGCTCACCGAACTGCGCCGCGTCATCCCCGACGCCGGCGGCCTGGTCATCGCCACCGACCACGAGACCGCCCGCGCCTATGCCGGGATGCTGCGCGCGGTCACCGGGCAGAGCGCCACGATCGTGCTGTCGGACGACCCGTCCGCGTCCAAGAAGATCAAGCAGTTCGGCGGCACCGACGACCGCTGGATGGTCGCGGTCCGCATGGTGTCCGAGGGCGTCGACATCCCGCGGCTCTGCGTCGGCGTCTACGCGACGTCCACGAGCACGCCGCTGTTCTTCGCGCAGGCCATCGGCCGTTTCGTCCGCGCCCGCAAGCGCGGTGAGACGGCGTCGGTCTTCCTGCCGTCGGTCCCCACCCTGATGGGCCACGCCGCCGAACTGGAAGAGGAACGCGACCACGTCCTCGACCGTCCCGTCCGCGAGGACGGCCTGGACGACGAACTCCTCGCCGAGGCCAACCGCAAGCAGGACACCCCCGACGTGGGCGAGGAACTGCCGTTCGAGACCGTCGAGGCGTCCGCGACGTTCGACCGCGTCCTGTACGACGGCGGCGAGTTCGGCATGCACGCCGAGCCCGGCTCCGCCGAGGAGGAGGAGTTCCTCGGCATCCCCGGCCTGCTGGAACCCGACCAGGTGTCGGCCCTGCTCCGCAAAAGACAGGCCGACCAGCTCGCCAACGAACGCAGGCGCAAGACCGGCGACCCCCGCGCCGACCGCACCGCCGCCGAGGACCTGGCGTCCCTGCGCCGCGAGCTGAACGGCCTCGTCAACGCCTGGAACCACCGCACCGGCCAGCCGCAGGGCGTCATCCACAACGAACTGCGCCGCTCCTGCGGCGGCCCGCCCGTCCCCCAGGCCACCGCCACCGAAATCCGCGAACGCATCGCCAAGATCCGAGAATGGGCCGCCAAACGCCGCCACTAACGCCTCCCGGCGAAGCCGCGGCACCCCCAGCCATCCCGCAGGACGTCGTCAAGGACGGCCGCCACCCGCTGCACGGCATCGCACGGGTACAGCATCGACCGCGAAACCCGGTAGAACCAGCGCCCGCCGAGCCTCTCCGCACTGACGCTCAATGCGCGGTCTTCGGCGTCCTCGGAAAGGACCCACAGCACCGGCGGCGACTCGATGTAGACCTTGACGTGCGACCAGCCATGGGCACGCACCGCATCTGCGAGCACATCGAGATGCCTTTCGGCTGTGGTGTGCCCATACCGAACGCGCCACCACCACAAGACGAACCGTCCACGTGCGACCTTCACCCGCCGAGCCGCGCCCACGTCACCTTCCCGCACTTGAACGGGCCGCCCTTCGGTTCCGGAGACGGCGGACGGCACGGATGCTGAGCTGTATCCGGGCACGCACTAACGGCCAGGACAGGACCGCGAGTGCATACCCGAATGCCACCGAGCACGCCACAGCGAAGAAGATCGTCCACGCCAGTGCGGCCAGCACATGCGAGGGCATACTCACCGAGCGACCTCCGTCGCGATCATCGCGCAGACCCATTTTCCCCTGGGCGGGGTCGCTTCCACCCAACACCGGACGGCCAGAGCAACCACCAGCCGCAGGCCCCATCCGCCGTTCGCGTCGTGGTTTTCCTCCGACAGGTCCAAGGTGTCGAGGTCGAGTTCGACATGCCTGGTCATCGGATGTCCCTTGCCGCCGTCCCACACTGCGAGGACGACGTGGCCGTCCTCGCACCGGGCGTGGACTTTGACTGTTTCCGCCGTGCTGGAGACCGCAACCGCGTTCGCCATCAACTCGCCGATGATGAGTACCGCGTCCGCTTCCACGACCGGCATGCCCCAGCGCTTCAACGCGTTGCCGACCAGGTCACGTGCCAGCCCCGCGGATGCCGCGGACGCCAGCAAGCGCCACGTGATGGATGGCTGCTCGGCGGTCAACGTCATCAACCCCACTTCCTTCCTGATGTCACCTCGGTGCGCAGGACTGTTTCCGGCGCTTGCCAGTTGTCCGGGACGGAGCTCGTTCTGCCTGTCCGCCGAAACACAGGGGGTACCGGCGAGACGGCACGGGCCGGGTCACGAAAGCCCTGAACACAGGCCATGTCGCTCCGATAACGTCAGAGTGTGCTCCTCGGACCACTCTTTGTAAACAGTCTGAGTTGCACTAGTGCAGATTGGGTTCAATAGAAATTCCGACAAAGAGTGTCAGAGAGGTACACAGGGTGGCGAATCGAACGAGCCCTACCGTCCGCCGCCGCCGGCTGGCGGCCGAACTGGCCAAGCTTCGCAAGGAGTCCGGCAAGAGCCGCGAAGCGGTGGCCGAGTATGTCGGCGTCGCACCTTCGACGATCACTCGCTTCGAGAATGCGAGTGCCGCGCCGCCGGCGATGACCGTCGCGGGGATGCTCGACTTCTACGGCGTCGCCGGCGAGGAGAAGGAGATGTGGGTGACCGTCGCCAAGCAGGCGCGGCGGCGAGGCTGGTGGTCGAAGTACGGCGGCACGATCCCGGACTACTTCAAGTTCTACGTCGGCTTGGAGGAAGAGGCGTCCGAGGTTCGCTCATACCAGCCAGAAGCGATCTTCGGGCTGCTTCAGACAGAGGGCTACATGCGGGGCCTCATGGCCAATGAACTCGAGTCCTTCACGAAGGAGGAACTCGACCAGCGGGTGAAGGTCCGCCTCATGCGTCAGGCTCGCCTGCGCGGCCCCGGAGCGCCCAGGCTCTGGATCGTCCTCAATGAGGCAGCGGTACGGCGGCAGGTCGGTGGGCCTGACGTCATGGCCGAGCAACTCCGCTATCTCGCAGAGGCATCGTCGTCGACCGGACCCGTCGTCATCCAGATCCTCACATTCGCCGCCGGGTCGCATCCGGCAATGGATGGGGCCTTCGAGATCATCGGCTTCCCTGAGCCCCGTGATCCGGACGTCGTGTACGTCCAGTCCCGCAGAGGTGGCCTCTACCTGGAGGAACAGGTAGATCTCCGGGAGTATGGTGAAATCTTCACACACCTGGTGGCCAGGGCGCTCGGTCCCGAGGAATCCCGTGCGATGCTGGTAGACATAGCGGACGAGATAACCCGAACGACCGCGTGACACTAGAAAGGTGCGTGGAGTCATGCCTGACGACACCCACCACCTCGGCTGGCGCAAGAGTACCCGCAGTACCCAGAACGGCTCCTGTGTCGAGTTGGCCGCTGCCATGCCCGGCGTGGCCGTCCGTGACAGCAAGGACCCGAACGGGCCGCACCTGCACTTCGCTTCCGACGTGTGGCGTAAGTTCGCTGCGCATGCGAAGGCCGGGGAGTGGGACCTGACCACCTCCTGACTCGCCTGCTGACGTTGAAGGCCCCCGCCACAGCGGGGGCCTTCAACGTTCTCCACGGCATAGCCGTACTGCAAGTTCCTCTGAAGACGCAAAAGCCTTCCTGGCCCATGCTGGCCAGACAGTGTGATCAGCACTAGTGCATATTGCATCCTGTGGTGGGTCGGAGGCTTCAAGGGAAGGCGGTGCTCATGGCCGTGACCGGCACGCTGAAGAACTGCTGGACGAACGTGACTGCGGAACCGAGCGATCAGGACCAAGAGTCCGATGCGCCGATCCTGCTCGTGCACCTGGGCGAGACGTCGGCGTTGACGCTTGGTCAGGGGAAGGGCAGTTCGGAGGACAAGCGGCGGGCCTACAACTAGTGCGTGATCACTGGTGCCCGGCTCACGCGGGTCGGGTACCAGCCACCGCGTGACCATTCGCGGAGGGTGGGAACATGCGTTGGTTTGGAGGATTCAGCGGCCCCGCGGCCATATCACGGGCTCCTGCAGGTGGTCGTGCCGTGTGGCCCGAACTGCCGGTTTGCTGGACGGTCGGGGACTGGGCCGAGCATGAGGTGCGTGCGACGAGGAAGGGGCATCGTTCCATAGTCGTGTTCGGCTCGTCTGATATCACATGGGCTGACCTGTCGTGTCTGGCCCTGCATGGTGTTCCGGACGATGTGGCGTGGCGGTGGCCGGGAGGTTACACCGTGGTGGAGGTCACCGATGATGCCACGACGATATGGACCGATCTTGGTGGCGCGTGGCCGATCTACGTCACGGCAGCAGATGGAGGGGTGTACTGGTCGTCCAGTTCCCGTGCGTTGGCCGGGCTGACCATGACCGGACCGGACGTAGAGCAACTGGCTGCCAGGCTGCTAGCTCCGTCGGTGCCCATCTTGTTGGACTCCCGGTCGGCGTTCACGGATATTCAGCGCATTCCCGCCGGACACCGGGGGACCCTGCCCGCTGGCGGTCCGGCGAGGCCGTGGCGTCCAGTGTGGACGCCACGGCCTCGTTCGGGGAGTCCCGCCGCCCGATTGCGAGACGAACTGGCGGCGGCCGTGGCCTTGCGGTTGGGCACGGCCTCCACGTTGACCGTGGACCTGTCGGGCGGCTACGACTCCACGGCACTTACGCTGCTGGCGGCCAACATGAGCCGTCTCGGCAGGGAGGTGACCGGAGTCACGGTATATCCGGTCGGCCGTCCGAGCGGCGGTGACCTTGACTATGCGCGGATGGCAGCAGAGCGGTCGGGAATTTTGCATCGGTTAATGCCACTTGATGTCGAGCACGCACCGTATTCCCGCCTCGGTGCCGTGCCGGTTACCGACGAACCGGCCCCATCCACGATCGCGCATGCCCGGGTTTCCGGTCAGCTCGAATGGATGCGGGAAACACTTGGGACGGATTGCCACATGACTGGGGACGGTGGGGACAGCCTGCTGTGCTCTCCGCCGATCATGCTTGCTGATCTGGTGGCGGCAGGGCAGTACCGGCGCGCATGGGCGGAAACTCTCAAATGGGCGCGGTTGCGCCGACTACCCCCATGGCCGTTGTTGAGTTCCGCGTACCGCACGGCACGCACCAGCCGTACAGACGCACTCCGGGATCTGGCGATCATGCTGCGCAATGGGCGGTCCCAGAGCCGTACGGACGGCGATATTCGGTGGTATGCCACCGATCCGGTACCGCCGTGGGCCACGATGGAGGCATGCGAACAGGCCGCGACCGTGGCGGAACGTGTCGCTGAGCGCACGGCTCCGGCCCCGGCCACGCTGTTCGCCGCGATCACGGCAGCGGACAGCATGGCCGAAGTCGGCCGGACGGCGCGAGCCGACGTACAGCTTGCCGAGTTTACCGGGGTGTCGCTGCACAACCCGTTCACCGACTCCCGCGTGATCGACGCATACCTGTCTATTCCGTTGGCCGAGCGGCCCGGTCCTGCTGACTACAAACCGATCTTGCGGGACGCGCTGTGCGACCTATTCCCGGCCGCACTGGCCGCTCGTATCACCAAGGGTGATTTCAACCCCGACCATTACGGTGGTATGCGGGCGAACTTGGCCGAACTTCACTCCCTGGCGGACGGTCGGCTGGCGGCGCTCGGATTGGTCGATCCGGCCGCCTTCCGGCGCACCTTGAGCATGACGGCGGCAGGGTTGCCTGTCCCGTTTTCCACGGTAGAACCGGCCGTAGCCGCTGAAGTCTGGCTACGGGCAGTGGACATGGCCCAGCCCGTAGCCTGGTCAGCTGCTCAACATGGTAGGGGGGCCGTATGAGCAGCCCGCCGTATGTGACCGCGCCCGATTACGTCTCGGCGGCCGATCTGGGCTCGGTAACGGTGATCGTGAACTACCGGACAGGGAATGCGGAAACCCTGATCGGCCCGGCCGCGCGCTGGTGGGCCGAGCTGGCGGCCACGGGTGATCCTGACACGCCGACCGCGTTGGACGCAGCGTCCGCCCGAACCTTGCTCAGTCAGCTTCATGCGGCAGGGCTGATCGTGCCAACGTGGCGTATCCGGCCGTGGCCTGCTCCGGTGGCCGGGCCACCATGGGTGCCGAGTTGGGGTACACAGGAGTTGGTGGCTGGTTACGCTGAGCCACCTCGCGTGCCGCTCGGCGCAACCGTGCGTGCGGGCCTGGCACTGGTTGTCGTGCTCGGGGTGCTCGCCGTTGGCCGTAAACGTGTGCGTATGGCCAGGCTTATCCGGCTACTGATGTGGGCTGCTCGGTGCACGACGCGTTCGGCGACGGCCGAGTACGCGCGCCAGGTCGTTCACGCGGTTCGCCGGGCTGGACGGTTGGTGCCCGGCCGAGTGGCCTGTCTTGAGGAGTCGGCCGTCGTCATGCTCGTGTTGGCCGCATCCAGCCGCCGGGTGATCTGGTGTCATGGAGTGGCAGCCGACCCCATACGGCTTCATGCGTGGGTGGAGACTGTTGACCGACAGCCGGTGGCCGAACCGCCGTCCACCCTGCGATGTGCGGTGCTCCGTGTCATCCCGGCACGCGCTCAAGGAGGAGAGAGCAATCAGCGGACAAGATGAACCCGTCATATGGCTACAGGGTGAGCGGGTCGGGCTCGGCCCGTTCTCCGGGGACCTGGTTGACCTGTACTGGAGGTGGGAGCAAGAACCGGCGGTTCTGGTCGGATATGGCCGTCAGACCCCGGACTCACTGGACAACCGGCGTGAGGGCTACCAGCACCAGGCGCGGGGCACCGACGACCAGTTGCGGTTCACCATCTACGATGTGAACACCACTTCGCCGACTCCTGTTGGTACGACGGCGGTCCTGATTGACCATCGCGTCCGGACCGGCGAGTTCATCATCCAGCTTGGTGACAGCGCCAGCCGGGGCAAGGGAATCGGTACCGAGGCGGCCCGGCTCACGTTGGATTACGCCTTTCACATCACCAACCTGAAGTGCGTATATCTGTCCGTGCTGGCACCCAACACGCGTGCTATCGCCAGTTACGAGCGGGCCGGATTCCGTAAGACCGGGGAGCGCCGAAACTCCGGGTACTGGCTCGGTCGGCGAGTGAATGAGGTACTCATGGATGCGATACCGGAGGACTTCCCAGGACCATCCGTCGTTCAGCAGAACGTCGAGTGAGACCGGCAGCCGATATCGACGACCAAGAACGGTATGCCGCCGGTCCTTCGTCAGAACCAGAGGCTGCCGTACTTGACGAGGTTGTAGCCGGTGACGGTGGTCATGAGCCGGTGGCGCCCAGCAGGAAGTGCAACTCGGCGGGCGTGTCAGCGTCGAACATTGCACGGTTCACTCGGGACAGGTTCTCGCGGACGAGGGAGGGATGCGCCGCCCATCAGGGGCCTGGCCGGTGCGGACGACCGAGAAGTGGGGACTCCTGCCGGAGCCGCTCCTCGATGAACGGCGGTCACAGGCTCCGCAGGAACTCGGCCCGGGTGGCGGACGCCTTCCATGCGATGTCCCGCCACGCCTGGTGCTGCTCGACGATGGCCGGGGCGTCGAGCAACTCGGCGCCGAGCAGCCGGTCTTCGTCGTCGAAGCGCAGGACGGCGACCCTCTCGTCATCGAGCAGCCATGCGTCATGCGGCGGCCGGACCGGCAGGCCGAGCGTGTCGGCCCGGTCCCGGTCGAGGTAGCGGATCTCCTCTCCGGCTCCGAGGTTGCCCTGCGCGGACCACAGGGCGTAGCGGGAGTAGTCGCCGAGCGGCAGAGTCACCACGCGGACGCGCCGGAACGGGCGGCCCTCGGCCGCGGCCGCCCGCGTCATCGCCCCCCACTCGTGCGCCCCCAGAAGGTAGTCCTCGTCGGGGTCACCGGCCAGGAACCGCCGTATCCGCTCCTGCTCGGACGGCACGTTGTAGCGGTCTCGCGTCTCCAGCCGGAACGCCGAGCGGCGGGCGGCGTGGAAGAGCGCGCCGAACCGGTCGCCGGTCAGCAGGTCGGCCACGGTCACTCCTTCGCGTGAATCAGCGTGGTCGGTTGGCCCGGGTGAGGGTGGGGAGCCAGGTTCAGGGAGTTGAGGATGTGGGTGGCCGTTTCGCCGGGGGTACCGGTGATGGGGGCCGTGATGACGTTCTCGTCCGGGGCCGGGGGTTCGAGGTCGGCGAATTGGGTGTCGAGGAGGGCGGCGCCGAAGAAGTGGCCGGTGCGGGCCTTCATGCGGGCGGCGATGGTGTCGCGGTCGCCGTCCAGCAGGACCGTCGCGACCCCGGGGCGGCTGCCGGTCAGCATGTCGCGGTGCTTGCGTTTGAGGGCAGAGCAGGTGACGACGCCGGGGCGGCCGGTGGCCAGGCGGTCGTCGATCCACGCGGCGATCGCCTGGAGCCATGGGAGTCGGTCGGCGTCGGTGAGCGGGCGGCCGGAGCGCATCTTCGCGATGTTGTTCTCGGAGTGGAACACGTCGGCCTCGGCGTAGTCCCAGCCGAGGTGTTCGGCGAGGAGGGTGCCGATGGTGGTCTTGCCGCTGCCGGACACACCGGCGACCAGGATGACCTCCGGGGGTGCCACGCTCAGGTGTTCACCACCGGGGTGCCGGACAGGGTGACGCCTTCCGCGCGTAGTTCCTCTAGGGCCTGGTCGACGGTGGCCTTGTTGACGCCGGCGGTGAGGTCGAGCAGGACGGTGGTGCGCAGGCCCGCGCGGGCGGCGTCCACGGCGGTGGCCCGGACGCAGTGGTCGGTGGCGATGCCGACGATGTCCACGGCGTCCACGTCGCGGGCGGCGAGCCAGTCGGCGAGGGGCGTCTCGTCGTCGGAGTCGCTCTCGAAGCCGCTGTAGGCGGCGGTCTCGCGCCCTTTACTGAACACGGCCTCGATGGGGGCGAGGGTCAGGTTCGGGTGGAAGTCGGCGCCGGGCGTGCCGATCACGCAGTGCGGCGGCCACGAGTCGGCGAAATCGGGTTCGTCGGAGAAGTGGTCGCCGGGGTCGAGGTGGAAGTCGCGGGTCGCGATGATGTGCGCGTACTCGGGCCGGTGCTCGGCGACGTGCTCGGAGATGGCGGCGGCCACGTCCGCGCCGCCGGCGACGGCGAGCGAGCCGCCCTCGCAGAAGTCGTTCTGCACGTCCACGATGATCAGAGCCTTCTTGCCCATGACCGCTCCCTGTCCCACTTGCCCCGCCGGATCACCCTTGACCGTACCCCCAGAGCTGCGGGGATACCGCTTCACGGGCGCGGGCCTCCGTCGATGAACTCGGTGGGGATCGCGGGCTCGCCCCTGGAGAGCTGGATCGCGGTCGTCGGCAGCTCCGCGACCGACCTCGCGTGGCGTTCCCTGGCCTCCCGGAGGGCCTCGCGTCCGACGACCTTGCCGTCCCGCACCAGCGGCACCTGGAGGAGGCGGTCGCGCGGGCCGGGGACGAGCTGGCCGGTGGACACGGTCTCGGCGTAGGCGACGCCGTGCCCGTCGACGCGGCGCACGGCCGTCTTGCGCCCGCCGCGGCTCGGCTTGCCCGTCGAGCGTTTCGCGACCGGACGCATGGGCGCGCCCGGCTCGGGGCCGTCGGAGCGGGCGACGAGCTTGTAGACGAGGGACGCGGTGGGGGCGCCGGAGCCGGTGACGAGCGAGGTGCCGACGCCGTACCCGTCGACGGGGGTGGCGGCCAGCGCGGCGATGCCGAACTCGTCCAGGTCGCCGGTGACCACGATGCGCGTGTCGCGTGCGCCCAGGGCGTCGAGCTGGTCGCGGACGCGGCGGGCCACCACGCCGAGGTCGCCGCTGTCGATCCGGACGGCCCCCAGCGACGGCCCGGCCAGTTCCACGGCCGTCCGCACGGCCCGCTCCACGTCGTAGGTGTCGACCAGCAGCGTCGTGCCGTGGCCGAGCGAGGCGAGCTGCGCCTCGAACGCGTGCCGCTCGCCGTCGTGCAGGAGCGTGAACGAATGCGCGCTCGTCCCGGCGGTCGGCACGCCGTGGCGCCGGCCCGCCTCCAGGTTGGACGTGGTGGTGAACCCGGCGATGTAGGCGGCGCGGGCGGCGGCCACGGCGGCGCGCTCGTGGGTGCGCCGCGATCCCATCTCGATGAGCGGGCGCCCCTGCGCGGCCTGCACCATCCGGGACGCGGCGGACGCGATCGCGCAGTCGTGGTTCAGGATCGACAGCGCCAGCGTCTCCAGCAGGACGGCCTCGCCGAACGTCCCCTCGACCACCAGGATCGGTGAATCCGGGAAGTAGCAGTCGCCTTCGGCGTAGCCCCAGACGTTCCCGCTGAACCGGTACTTCTCCAGCCAGTGCGCGGTGGGTTCGTCCACGATGCCGTTGGAAGTGAGGAACTCCAGTTCGGCGGCGTCGAACCGGAACGCCTCGATCGCGTCCAGCAGCCGCCCGGTGCCCGCGACGACCCCGTACCGGCGCCCGGCCGGCAGGTGCCGCGCGAACACCTCGAAGATCGCGCGGCGGTCGGCGGTCCCGCTGCGCAGGGCGGCCTGCAGCATGGTCAGCTCGTACCGGTCGGTCAGCAGGGCGGTGCCGTCACCAAGGTCCACAAGTGGAACCTTAAGGGCGACTATGGGCACCATGGGTGTGCGGGCCCGCGCACCCGGGCGGGGATCGGCGCATAGCATCGGGTGCGGTGGGCGGACCGCCATCACCGAAAGAAAGGGGGCGAACCGGGCAATGAGCGCCATGAGCACGGCGCCCGCACCGGTCGAGCTGGAACGGCCGGACGCCGCGGAGGACGTGAGCGCCGACCGGCCCTGGCTCGCGATCGTCTGGAACGACCCGATCAACCTGATGTCGTACGTCACGTACGTGTTCCAGGCCGTTTTCGGCTACCCCAAGACGAAGGCCGAGAAGCTGATGCTCGACGTCCATCACAAGGGCCGCGCGGTCGTGGCGAACGGCACCCGCGAGGAGATGGAGCGGGACGTGGAGATCCTGCACTCCTACGGGCTGTGGGCGACGGTGAAGCGGGACGACTGAGCGATGAGCCACGTGAAGAAGACCCGCGAGGGCATCAGGATCCGGCTGGAGCCGGAGGAGGCCGCGCTGCTGCGGGCCCTGATGGAGCAGTTGCTCGCGCTGCTGGGCGAGGCGCCGGGCGGGGACGACGAGCTGGCCTCGCTGGGCATCGCGGAGAACGCCGCGACGCCGGACGACCCGGTGCTGGCGCGGCTGTTCCCGGACGCGTACCGCGACGACGGCGAGGCGGCCGGGGAGTTCCGCCGCTACACCGAGATGGGCCTGCGGGACGGCAAGCGCGAGGCCGCCGGGATGGTGCTGGACGCGCTGGGCGCCGAGGGCGGGAAGATCGTCCTGGACGACAAGCAGGCGCAGGGCTGGCTGCGCGCGCTGAACGACGTCCGGCTGGCGCTGGGCACCCGGCTCGACATCACCGAGGACTGGTACGAGGAGGCGGAGCACATGGACCCGCGTGACTCTCGCACCCCCATGTTCGCCGCCTACGACTGGCTGACGATGCTCCAGGAGAGCCTGGTTCGCGTCCTCTGGTGACCGTTCCATAAGCTCGGACCATGCTGACGATCGAGCGCGCCCTCGTGGAGAAGATCATCGCGCACGCGCGCGCCGACCACCCGGACGAGGCGTGCGGAATCATCGCCGGCCCGGTCGGTTCGGACCGTCCCGTCCGGTACGTCGCCATGGTGAACGCCGAGCGCTCCCCGACCTTCTACCGGTTCGACTCCCAGGAGCAGTTGAAGGTGTGGCGGGAGATGGACGACCGGGACGAGGAGCCGGTGGTGATCTACCACTCGCACACGGCGACGGAGGCGTACCCGTCCCGGACCGACATCTCCTACGCGTCCGAGCCGGACGCGCACTACGTGCTCGTGTCGACCCGCGAGGAGGACGACACCGAGTTCCGGTCGTTCCGGATCGTGGACGGTGAGGTCTCCGAGGAAGAGGTCACCATCGTCGACGCCTTCGAGGCGTGAGGCGGCACGGATCGGCATGGTCGCGGCCGGTAAACTGGTCGACATGTGGACGAGCGGGCATGAGGCGGACGGCGTGCGACGCCGCGCCGGGTCCGCCGCCGTGCCACCCGTGCAGAGCTTCCTGTTCGGGCACTCGCGCGCCGAAGTCGTCTACGACTGTCGCTGACGCGCTGATCTCGCCTGGAATCATCCCGCCGCCCGTCCGGTTGTGACGCAGAGGGGCGGGAAGCCCCCGTACGAACGTAGAAGGAGATCACCGCGATGGCGATCGAGGTCCGGATCCCGACGATCCTCCGCAACCTGACCGACGGCGCGAAGGCCGTGGAGGGCAAGGGCGACACGCTGGACGAGCTGTTCACCGACCTGGACACCCGGCACCCCGGCCTGCGCGACCGGCTGGTGGACGACAAGGGCCTGCGCAAGTTCGTCAACGTCTACCTCAACGACGAGGACGTCCGTTTCCTCGGCGGGCTGGACACGCAGGTCGCCGACGGCGACAACGTCACCGTCCTGCCGGCCGTCGCCGGCGGCTGAGCCGCGCTGGACGGGCCGCTCATGCGCTTCGACTCACTGCTGGACTCGCTCGGCCGCACGCCGCTGGTCGGCCTGCCGCGGCTGTCGCCGGGCGGGGACGTGCGGATCTGGGCCAAACTGGAGGACCGCAACCCCACCGGCTCGGTGAAGGACCGTCCCGCCTTCTACATGATCGAGAAGGCGGAGAAGGACGGGCTGCTGACGCCCGGCTGCACGATCCTGGAGCCGACGTCCGGCAACACCGGCATCTCGCTGGCCATGGTCGCCAAGCTGCGCGGCTACCAGATGGTGTGCGTGATGCCGGAGAACACCTCGGCCGAGCGCCGGCAGCTGCTGGAGATGTGGGGCGCGCGGATCATCTCCTCCCCGGCGGCGGGCGGCTCGAACGAGGCGGTCCGGGTGGCGAAGGGCCTGGCGGAGGAGAATCCCGACTGGGTGATGCTCTACCAGTACGGCAACGAGGCCAACGCGCTCGCGCACTACGAGACGACCGGCCCGGAGATCCTGGCGGATCTGCCGACGGTGACGCACTTCGTCGCCGGGCTCGGCACCACGGGCACGCTGATGGGCGTCGGCCGGTTCCTGCGCGAGCGGGTGCCGGACGTGAAGATCGTCGCGGCGGAGCCCCGGTACGGCGACCTCGTGTACGGGCTGCGCAACATCGACGAGGGCTTCATCCCCGAGTTGTACGACGACTCGGTGCTGACCACCCGGTTCTCGGTGACCTCGAAGGACGCGCTGCGCCGCACCCGCGAGCTGCTGGAGCAGGAGGGCATCTTCGCGGGCATCTCGACCGGCGGCGCGCTGCACGCGGCGATCGGCATGGCGCGCAAGGCGGTGAAGGCCGGTGAGCGGGCCGACATCGTGTTCGTCGTCGCGGACGGGGGCTGGAAGTACCTGTCCACCGGAGCCTACGGCGGCACGCTTGAGGAGGCCGAGGCGCGTCTCGAAGGCCAGCTCTGGGCCTGACCCGGCCGGTTCTGGGCCCGCCCCGGCGGGTACGGCGTCCCGCCCGGCACGGTAGAGTGCGTTTTCGAACGTGATTCTAGTATCGGGCCGGCGGGACGGCCGCCGCCCCGGCCGGCGTGGGGGTGTGCGGATGAGCGGGTTCGGCGAGGCGACCGCCGTCGAGCGGGTCGGCGACGGCCGGTACGAGGCCGTCCTGGACGGCGACTTCGGGTTCGCCGAGGCGCTCAACGGCGGCTACCTGATGGCCCTGCTCGGCCGCGCCGCCGTGGACGCCTCCCCGCACGCGCACCCCGTCTCGACCGCGACCAACTTCCACCGCGTCGCCAAGCCCGGCCCCGCCCAGGTGATCGTCCAGCCCCGCAAGGAGGGCCGGACGGCGGCGTCGGCGTTCGTCACACTCGTCCAGGACGACCGTCCCGTCGTGGACGCGCTGATCACCACCGGCACCCTCGACGCCGGCGCCGAGCCCGGGTACGCCGGGCAGGCGCCCGCGCCGGTGCCGCCGCTGGAGGAGTGCACCGAGTTCCAGCCGCCCACCGGCAGCCGCGGCTTCGCCGACCAGATCGACATGCGCTTCGACCGGGCGACGATGGGCTGGCTCGACGGGCGGCCGAGCGGCAGCCCCGAGATCCGCGCCTGGTTCCGGCACCGGGACGGCTACGCGGTGGACGCGTTCTCCCTCGCCCTCGCCGTGGACGCGCTGCCGCCCGTCGCGCTGAACCTCGGCGCGCTGGGCTGGGCGCCGACCGTCGAGCTGACCTGGCACATGCGGGCCGTCCCCGCGCCCGGCTGGCTCACCGTCCACGGCACCGGCCGGCTCCTCGCCGACGGCTGGTTCGACGAGGAGGTCGAGGTGTGGGACCGCGCCGGCCGGCTCGTCGCGCAGAGCCGCCAGATCGCCCGCGTCCCCCGCACCCGCTCCTGACCCCGGAGGCTTGCGAAGCGTTTCTGCGTGGGGGGCGCCCCCGGGGGCTTGTGAACGGATTCACCGGCGTTTCGCCCGGGTAACCGACAGGATCGCGCGCGAGGTACGTGACCTGGACGGTTTTCCGGCGCATGGGGGTGTGATGTCCGACGCATGACGCACCCGGACGGGGCCCGGTCGCCTAGCCTTGGACACCATGTCAGATCCATCCCGGGGGGGCGGCCTCCCAGACGCTCCCATCGGGATCTTCGACAGCGGTTTCGGCGGGCTGACCGTGGCCCGCGCGATCCTCGACCAGCTGCCGAACGAGCCGATCATCTACCTGGGGGACTCGGCCCGCCAGCCCTACGGCCCGCGTCCCATCGCCGAGGTCCGCGCGTACGCCCTCGAAATGCTCGACCGGCTCGTCGAGGAGGGCGTGAAGATGCTGGTGATCGCCTGCAACAGCGCCAGCTCGGCGATGCTGCGGGACGCCCGCGAACGCTACGACGTCCCGGTCGTGGAGGTCATCAACCCCGCCACCCGGCGCGCGGCCCGCGCCACCTCCACCGGCCGGGTCGGGCTGATCGCCACGCAGGCCACCGTGACCAGCCGGGCCTACGACGACGCGTTCGCCGCCGCCCCGCACATCGAGCTGGTCAGCGCCGCCTGCCCCCGCTTCGTCGAGTTCGTCGAGGCGGGCGTGACGATGAGCGACGAACTGCTGGAGGCCGCCCGCGAGTACCTGGGGCCGATCGTGGACGCCGGCTGCGACACGCTCATCCTCGGCTGCACCCACTACCCGCTTTTGACCGGCGTCATCTCGTATGTCGTGGGGGACGGGGTCACACTGGTCTCAAGCGCCGACGAGACCGCCAAGGACGTGTACCGGGTACTGCACGACCGGGGACTGGCCCGCATCGAGGCGACGCCCCGGCCGCGGCACCGGTTCCGCGCCACCGGCGACCCCGCCGTGTTCGCCGAGCTAGGCCGCCGCTTCCTCGGGCCGGAGATCGGCTCGGTGGAGACGACGCTGAACGACGCCCTGACCACCTGACATCCCGGGGACACCGAAGGACAGGGACACCAGAGGAGGAGTGAGCGTGCGGGTCACTGTGATCGGTTGCTCCGGCAGTTTCCCCGGGCCGGACAGCCCCGCGTCCAGTTACCTGGTCGAGGCGGACGGGTTCTCCATGCTCCTCGACATCGGCAACGGCGCGATCGGGACCCTCCAGCGCTTCCACCACGTGCTGGACATCGACGCCATCTGCATCTCGCACCTGCATCCCGACCACTGCCTGGACCTCACCGTGTACTGGATCGCGCGGACCTACTGTCCGGACGGTCCCGCGCCCCGCATCCCGGTCTACGGCCCCCACGGCACCGCCGAGCACATGATCAAGGCGTACGAGCTGGCGCCGAACCCGGAGATGACCGGCACGTTCGACTTCCTGACGCTGGAGCCGGGGCCGATGCGCATCGGCCCGTTCACCGTGACCACCGCGCTGATGAACCATCCCGTCGAGGCGTACGGGCTGCGGATCGAGCACGGCGGCGGCGTGCTGACCTACTCGGGCGACACCGGGCACAGCGACGCCCTCGTCCGGCTCGCCCGCGGCTCCGACCTCTTCCTCTGCGAGGCGGCGTTCGCGCAGCGTCCCGACCTGCCGCCCAACATGCACCTGACCGGCCGGGAGGCGGGCGAGCACGCGGAACGCGCCGGTGTCGGCAGGCTCGTCCTCACCCACCTGCTGCCGTGGAACGACCCGGCCGAGACGCTCGCCGAGGCCAAGGACAGCGGCTTCGGCGGCCCCATCGAACTCGCCGAGGTCGGCGCGGTCTACGACCTGTGAGCGCCGCGGACCCGTCCCCCCGCCCGCCCGCCCGGCCGCTAGGGTGGGGCGCATGGCCCGCCCCGATGCTCGCGCTTCAGACCAGCTCCGTCCCGTCCGGATCCAGCGCGGATGGCTCGACCACGCGGAAGGGTCGGCGCTCATCGAGTTCGGCGCGACCCGGGTACTGTGCGCCGCGTCCGTGCAGGACTCGGTGCCCCGCTGGCGGCGTGACAGCGGCCTCGGCTGGGTCACCGCCGAGTACGCGATGCTGCCCCGCGCCACCAACACCCGCAACGACCGCGAGTCGGTCAAGGGGCGGATCGGCGGCCGCACCCACGAGATCTCCCGGCTGATCGGCCGTTCGGTCCGCGCGTGCCTCGACTTCAAGGCGCTCGGCGAGAACACCGTCCAGCTCGACTGCGATGTCCTGCAAGCGGACGGCGGCACCCGCACCGCCGCGATCACCGGTGCCTATGTGGCGCTGGCCGACGCGGTGACCTGGATGCGCGAGCGCAAACTCCTCAGGGGCGACCCGCTGATCACCTCGGTCTCCGCGGTCAGCGTCGGGGTCGTGGACGGAGAGTCCCGCCTCGACCTCTGCTACGAGGAGGACTCCGCCGCCGGCACCGACATGAACGTCGTCTGCACCGGTGACGGCCGGTTCGTCGAGGTGCAGGGCACCGCCGAGGGCGCCCCGTTCGACCGCGCCGAACTGGACGCGCTGCTCGATCTCGCCGCCGGCGGCTGCGCCGAGCTGACCCGGCTGCAGAAGGAGGCCCTCGGCCGATGAGCCGGATCGTCCTCGCCACCCGCAACAAGGGCAAGATCGCCGAGCTGAACCGCATCCTCGGCGGCCTCGACGTCGTCGGCCTCGACGAGTTCCCCGGCGCACCCGACGTGCCCGAGACTGAGCTGACGTTCGAGGGCAACGCCCTCCTCAAGGCCCGCGCGATCGCCGCGTTCACCGGCCTGCCCGCCGTCGCCGACGACTCCGGCCTGTGCGTGGACGCGCTGAACGGCATGCCCGGCGTCCTGTCCGCCCGCTGGTCCGGCCGCTTCGGCGCCGCCACCGGCGACCGGGACACCGCGAACCTGCAGCTCCTCCTCGACCAGCTCTCCGACGTCGCCGACGAGCACCGCGGCGCCGCCTTCGTCTGCGCCGCCGTCCTCGTCACCCCGGACGGCACCGAACGCTGCGTCGAGGGCCGCATGCACGGCACGATCATCCGCGAACCCCGGGGCGTGAACGGTTTCGGCTACGACCCCATCTTCGTCCCCGACGGCGGAACCCGCACCAACGCGGAGATGACCCCCGCGGAAAAGGACGCGATCAGCCACCGGGGCAAGGCATTCACCCTGCTGACCCAGGAGGGGTTCCCGCTGGGCTGACTCGCCCTCACCTGTGCGAGCGTTTCATCCTCGCCCCGTGCTCCGATGTCAGCGGGCGATGCCCTCCGTCTCCGGGAGGCCCCGCCCGGCACCGCGGACGAGGCCGGGCAGCCGGTGCCAGCCGACCGTCTCGATGACGCTCAGCACGGACGGCCGGAGATGGTCGAGGACGAGCGTCCCGCCGGCGGGCAGCCGGGCGGCGAGCCGCGCCAGCAGGTCGAGCCCGCCCAGGTCGATGAAGCCGAGCCGGGACAGGTCGAGATGGACGCCACCGTGCCGCGCCATCACCTGCGCCAGCCGCGCGGCGACCGCCCCGTGCCGGGTGGCGTCCAGTTCGCCTTCGAGCCGCAGCCCGGCCGGTGCGAACGTGCGCACCATCCTCAGGACTCCGTCATCGAACTCGGGGTCCACCTCCACGAGGACTTCGTGGAGGTCGCGGAGGGCGATGAGCTGATCCGGCGGGCACGCGCGCCGGTCGATCTGGCAGATGGCCATCGCCATCGTGCTCGGTGCGACGGCGCCGCCGAGCCGGTGTTCGCACCCCAGCATCCGGCCGGGCTCGTCCAGCAGCCAGGTGTAGTCGGTGGTGAGGCGTACCGCGCGGAAGCCCTGCCCGAACGCCTCGCCGATCTCCCGCTCGACGGTGTCCAGCATCCTGGCCGGTTCGAAGGCGCCGCTCCGGTCGAGGCAGGCGTCCTCCCGCGAGATGACCCGCAGCCGGCCCGCCCGCAGGTGGTCGTGCACGTCGATGCGGTGCCCGAGGCCGGGGAGCCGGCCGGCGGGGGTGTCGGTGACGTACACGACCTTCTCGCCGGTCAGCAGCCCCTCATGGACGAACGGCCCGATGACCCGGCCGCGTTCTTCCGGGCCGCTGTAGGCCAGCCAGCCGTGGTCTCCGGGCAGGATGGCGCCGACGGAACGTTCGGCGACCCAGGATGTGCCCATGGCGTGCCCGCCGGGTTCAAGACGGATCTGGTCAGCGTACGCCGCAGGGGAGGTGGTGGAAGCCCGGCGCATGGAAATCCTCACGCTCTGTGCAGGTGGATCGGTCCGTGCGGGGAAGGTCGTGCCGTAGCCGGACGGCCGTGCCGCCCTCGCCCGTCCGGATCTGGACGGCGGAGCACAGCAGCCGCACGGCCCACAGCCCGAACCGTCCGCCGGACGCCGTGCCGGCCGGTCGCGGCGGGAGCAGGCCGTGGCCCGCGCCGGGCGGCCACCGTCCCTCGTCGGTGACCTCGCAGACGAGAGCGGAGGCGCCGTCCGCGGCGTCCGTCCACATGCGCAGGGTGAGCGGCGGTTCGCCGTGCCGGAGCGCGTTCGTCACGACCTCGGTGACCGCGACCAGCAGCCGTTGCAGGTCCTCCTCCGGCAGCGGCGTCTGCCGCGCGCATTCGGTGACGTAGGCGCGCAGCCAGTACAGGTCGGGCCGCGCGTCGATCGGCAGCGTGTCGGCGTCGGGCGGCGGGGCGGGCAGCGGTTCGGCGTCGCAGCGGGCGCAGAACGTCCACGGGTCGACGAAACCGGGATTGGCGAGGGCGCGTGTGCCGCGCACGGTCTCCGGGTGGGTCCTGCGCCCGGACGCGATGACGGCGGCGGGCAGTGTGGCCGCGTACGGGCACATGACGGACGCGCCCGTATCGAGGAGCGCGATGTTCAGCAGCGCCTCGGTCCGCTGCCATTCGACGACCTCCAGCGGGGACCGCGACGCCCACACCGGCTCGCCGAGGAGGCGTAACCTGCGGCCCCGGCCGGCGGCCCGGCCGGCGGCGCCGAGGCAGTCGGCCAGCGTCCGGGACGGGTGGGCGTACCAGGTCGCCGCGTCGGTGAACTCCACGGCGGACGCGGCGGACCCGAGCGCATCGCGCAGCAGCGTCTCCCGGGCGGTCCCGCACACGGCGAGGACGCGGTCGCCCGCCTCGACGCCCGCGGACAGGAACGGCACGGTGCCGCCGAGGAACTCCTCCACCCCGTCGTAGGGCAGTACGCGATGCGTGAAGTGGTCGCTCACGGAGATCCCGACGCTTCTGTGATCATGATGTCACCGAATGTGCGTGCCGGATGGACCAGACCAGCATAGGCCCTCCGCCCCCGCCCTGCCGAGGCTCCTTTCCATATACCACGACATTTTGTCAAATCGCCTGTCCGGAATCCCTGCGGGGTCACGTCCCTTACCGGACGTGCGGCCGCGGAGCCCGCCGGTACAGGACGGCCCGGAGCCCGGGCGCGAGGTGCTCGATTAATTCATCGGCCGGCATCGACGCGACGGGTTCCACGGCGAGGATGTAGCGGGCGAAGATCACCCCGGCGAGCTGCGCGCCGAACGCGCCGGCCCGCGCCCCCGCACCGGGACCGCCGACGTGCTCGGCGATACGGGTGATCATCTCCTGTTCGAGGATGCCGCGCACCAGCCGGGCGAGTTCGGGCTCCTGCACCGCCGCCCGCACCATGAACAGCAGCGGCGCGGCCCGTTCCGGGTCGTCCCACGCGGTCAGCATCGCCCGCAGGACGCGTTCGGGCAGCGTGGCGGGGTCGCCGGGCAGCGCCCCGGCGAGCACCTCCGGCGGGTTGACGGCCAAGCCCAGCACGGCGCCGAACAGGCCCTTCTTCGAGCCGAAGAAATAGCTGATCAGCGCGGCGTCCACCCCGGCCTCGGCGGCGATGGACCGCAGGGTGACCGGCCCGTAGCCGTCGGCGAGGAAGCGGCGGCGCGCCACGCCGAGGATCGCCTCGCGGGTGTCGGGGCTGCCGCGGCGCCGGCCGCGCGGCGCCCCTCCGGATTTATTCATCACAGTTGAAATATAGGCCGGGCGGGAGCGACATTCGACCCATGACCACCATGACTCCGGAGGGGCCGGGCACCGTCCACCGCGCGGTGCTGCCGGCTGTGATGCTCTCCCTCGCGACCGTCGTCTCGGCCGTGGCGTCCCTCAACACCGCGGTGCCGTCCATCGCCCGCGACACCCGCGCCGGGCTGACCGAGCTGGCCTGGATCATCGACGCGTACGCGCTCGTCTTCGCCGCGCTGCTGCTGCTCGGCGGCGCGATCGGGGACCGGTACGGGCGCCGCCGCGCGCTCGCCGCCGGGCTCGTCGTGTTCGGCGCGGGCTCGGCCGCCGCCGCGCTGTCCAGCGACCCCGGCTGGCTGATCGCGATGCGCGGGGTCCTCGGCGTCGGCGCGGCACTGGTGATGCCCGCGACGCTGTCCACGATCACCTCGACGTTCCCGCCCGGCCAGCGCACCCGCGCGGTCGGCGCGTGGGCGGGCGTCGCCGGTGCGAGCGGCATCTTCGGGCTGCTGGCCTCCGGCAGCCTGCTGGAGGTGTGGTCGTGGCGGTCGGTGTTCTGGATGAACGTCGTCCTCGCGGTCATCGCGCTGGTCACGACGCTGGCGGTGGTCCCCGAATCCGCCGAGCCGGACGCCCCGAAACTCGACCTGACCGGCGCGGCCATCACCGTCGCCGGGCTCGGGATCGGCGTCTACTCGATCATCGAGGCGCCGACGCGGGGCTGGGGCAGCGCCCGGACGCTGCTCGGCCTCGCCGCCGCGCTCCTCGTGCTCGCCGGGTTCGTGCTGTGGGAGCTGAGGCGGCGCGACCCGCTGCTCGACCCGCGGCTGTTCCGCATCCGGGCGTTCTCGGCGGGCACCCTGACGATCACCCTCCAGTTCTTCGCCTTCTTCGGGTTCGTGTTCATCGTCCTGCAGTACCTGCAACTGGTGAAGGGCGACAGCGCGCTCGTCGGGGCGCTGAGCCTGCTGCCCATGGCGCTCACGATGATGCCGTTCGCCCGCGGCGCCGCGCCCCGGCTCGCCGCCCGGCTGGGCCCGCGCCGCGTCATCACGGCCGGCCTCCTGCTCGTCGGCGTCGCGATGCTGATCTTCTCCCTGCTGGACCGGGACAGCACCTACTGGCTGCTGCTCGCCGGGCTGATCCCGTTCGGTGCGGGGATGGGCCTCGCGATGACGCCCGCCACCGCCTCCATCACCGACGCGCTGCCCCCCGACAAGCAGGGCGTCGGCTCGGCGATGAACGACCTGGCGCGCGAACTCGGCGGCGCGCTCGGCATCGCCGTCCTCGGCAGCATCCTCCAGTCGTCCTACCGCGCGAACCTGGACCTGGACGGGGTGCCCGGCCCGGCCGCCGAACAGGCGAGGACGTCCCTCGCGACGGCGATGCGGCTCGGCCCGCAGGTCGCCGAGCAGGCGCGGACGGCGTTCAGCGACGGTGTGCAGGCCGCGTTCCTCACCGCGTCCGGCGCGCTCGTCGTCGCCGCCGTCATCGTCGCGGCCCTGTACCGGACGTCCCGCGCCGACGCCGCCGAATCCATTGCCGAGCCGGCGGATCAAGCCGATAAGCTGAACCCGCTTCCCGGCGGAAGCACCGGCGGGCGTGGCGAAATCAGGTATACGCGGCAGGTTTAGGTCCTGTTGGTGGCGACACCGTGGGGGTTCGAATCCCCCCGCCCGCACCGGGCCCGCGCGGCGCGCGGGCCCGTCCGGCGTCTAGACCGCCAGGTCGCGGCGGAGCCGCTCCACGTGCCCGGTCGCCTTCACGTTGTAGTACGCCTTCTCGATCCCCCCGTCGGCGTCGATGACGAAGGTCGAGCGGATGACGCCGACGACGACCTTCCCGTACAGCTTCTTCTCCCCGTACGCCCCGTACGCCCGCAGGACCTCCGCGTCCGGGTCGGACAGGAGCGGGAACGTCAGCCCCTCCTTCTCCCGGAACTTCGCGAGCTTCGCCGGCTTGTCGGGGGAGATGCCGACCACGGTGACGCCGCCCGCCTCCAACTCGGGCAGGCTGCTCTCGAAGTCGACGGACTCCTTGGTGCAGCCCGGAGTCATGGCCGCGGGGTAGAAGTAGAGGATCACGCGCTTGCCGCGCAACGAGGCCAGCGACACCGGTGACCCATCGGCGTCGGGAAGCTCGAAATCGGGGGCGACATCGCCCGGCTGCAGCCGCTCGGACACCCTGTCCCGCCTTTCGCTCGGATGGTGGATCCAACGCTACCGGCCGGGGTGTGACGGGCGCCCGCGGACAAGACCTGCAACACTGTTCGGATCATGCTTCCCTCGTGGTCTCGCTCCACCGCGAGTTCGCCCGACAAGATAAGGACACGGCATGGCTGACAGGAGCCGCGACCCGGAGGCGCTGGAACGCGAGATAGAGCAGGCCCGCCAGGAGTTGGCGCGCACCATCGACGAGCTCGCCGACCGGGTCAATCCGAAGAACGTCGCGCACCGGGGCATTGAGCGGCTGAAGGAGGAGGCGGACCACGTCGCCAAGGCCGTCGGCACCATGGTGCGGCCGTCCGGTACGGACGAGGAAGGTCAGGGCGGCGGGATCGACAGGCGGCTGCTGCTCGTGAGCGCCGGGGCCGCCGTCACCGTGACCGCCCTGATCCTCTGGCGCCGTAAGCGCAGGCGCCGCTGACGCCCCTGCCGAAGGCGCCGGTCCGCGGTCCGCGGCCGGCGCTTTCGTGTGCCGGGCCGCTGCTCCGCACGGAGTGGGCGAGGAGCTCGGCGACGGCCCGCAGCTCGGCGAGTTCGGCGCGGCAGGGCGGGCAGCCGCGCAGGTGTGCCGACAGCTCGGCGGCCTCGGCGCCCGCCAGCCGTCCGATCGCGTAGATGCCGAGGCCGAGCCGGTACGCCCCGCAGTCAGTTCCTCCCACGTCTCCTCCCACGTCATGGAGTACGGGGCCGGGGCGCGTGCCGTTCAGGCGAACTGGGGGAGATGGTCGCGGTGGGCGGCGAGGCCCTCGTCCAGGATCTTCTCGGCGGTGTGCTTGCCGCGGACGAACGGGTGCGCCATGAGGGCCTGCAGCGCGGTGCGGCGGTCACCGGTGACGGCCGCGTCGGACGCGAGCCGCTCGTAGGCGTGGATCGCCTGGGTGAGGCCGCGCACGGGGCCGGGCAGCGGCCCCATCGTCAGCGGGACGGGGCCGGAGCGCCCCACCAGGGCCGGGACCTCCACGACGGCGTCCTCGTCGAGCGACGAGATCGCCCCGTTGTTCCGTGTGTTGACGATCATCCGGCGGCCCTCGTCGCGGTGCAGGGCGCAGATGACGTCGACGGCGAACTCGCCGTGCTCACCGCCGCCGCGCTCGCGGGGCGGGTCGGGATCGGCCTTGCCGGCCTCGGCCGAGACCCGCTCGTAGTAGCCGGGCAGCATGGCGAGGATGTCCTGCGCCCGCGTCGTGCCCTTCCTCCGCAACTCCTCGACCACCTCATCGTGGAAGAAGTAGTACTTGGAGTACGAATTCGGCAGGAAGCCGAGCGCCTTGGCCAGTTCCGCCATCCGGGCCGGGTCGCGCCACGGTGTCGCGCCGCCGCCGCCGGGGACCTCCAGATCGTCCAGCAGCAGCGGGACGTCGAGTTCGTGGCCGTCGAGCCGGAGCCGCTGCGCCCAGGTGGCGTGGTTCAGCCCGATCCAGTCGGCCTCCAGCCCGTCGAACGGCAGCCCCAGCAGGTCGGCCCACATCTCGGTGTCGCCGATGAACTGGTCGCAGAGCCCGATGATGCGCGCATCGGTGTGCCGCGAGACGGCGTCGGTGACCACGTTCGTCGGGTTCGTGTAGTTGACGATCCACGCCCCCGGATCGGCGCGGGCCGCGATCTCCAGCAGGACGGGCACCGACCGCAGCGCCATCAGGAACCCGCCGGGACCCGCGGTCTCCTGCCCCACCACGCCGTGCTTCAGCGGGATCGACTCGTCCAGGTGCCGCGCCGCCTGCCCGCCCGGACGGAACGTGGTGAACACGTAGGACGCGCCGTCCAGCGCCGTCTCCAGGACGGTGTGCGACGACACGGCGAACGCGGCGCCCCGCGCGGCGAACATGTTCCGCGCGAGCCGCGTCATGACGTCCAGGTGCGCGGCGTCGATGTCGTGGCAGGCGAGTTCGGTGCCGGCGAGGTCGTCCGCGCGGTGCAGCAGCCCGCGGATGATCCCGGGCATGTACCCGCTGCCCGCCCCGACGATCGCGATCTTCACCGCGGCTCCAGGTCGGGCTGCGTCGCGGTGAAACGGGCCTCCACCGCGGCGCGGACGATCTGCGTCTCGGGCTCCAGGTCGATCGGCTCCGGCTCCTCCTCCACCCCGCCCCTGCTCGCCCCGTACGCGGCGGCGAGCGCGATGGGGGCCTCCGGGGTGCGGCCCACCCCCTCGTCGGACAGTTCCACCAGCCCGGTGAGCCGGGCCCCGAGCGCCTCGGCGTAGCCGCGCGCACGGGCGACGGCCTCGTGCGTCGCCTGCCGCGCGGCCCGCTCGTACACCTCGCTGCCCGGCCGCAGTTCCCACTCCGGGCCGTTGACGTACGTCCGCTCCAGCTCCCCGAGCCGGGCGACCAGCTCCCCGAGCACCGGGAAGTCGCGCACCGTGATCTTGATCCAGACGGTGCCCCGGTAGCCCCGGATATCGCCCTCACGCCGCTTGTACTTCAGCAGCGGCATGATCGACAGCCCGCCGGTCTCGACCTTCTCCACGGCCTCGCCGAACGACTCGACCAGGTCGAGGCACTGCCGGTTCCGCTCGGTGAGCCGGTCCAGCGCGGCGCGCCGATCGGACTCCTGCGACTGGACGTGCACCGAAAGCCGCGCGATCTCCGGCTCGGCCTCCACCACCGCCTCACCGCGAACACAGATCAGGGGAGCATCGCTCATCCCCCCAACCTACGCGCTACAGGAACGTCCGGCCCTCGCCTCGGTAGGTCGGGACGGCGCGGATGTGGCGGGCGTCTTCGATCAGGTGCAGGGCGTCGAAGCGTTCGCACAGTTCACCGGCCTTGGTGTGGCGGAACCAGACGCGGTCGCCGATGGCCAGCACGTCGGCGGCGTGGCCGAGCAGCGGTGTCTGCACCTCGCCGGCGCCCTCGTCGGTGTCGTAGGACAGGCCGGTCGGCAGGTACGGCTGGGGGAGGCGGGCGGCGTCGGCCGGTCCGGACGCCAGGTAGCCGCCGCCGAGGCACGTCGCGACGCCGGGGCCCGGACGCCGGACGACGGGCAGCGCGAACAGCGCGGCGGGACGTCCGGTGAAGTTGGAGTACTGGTCGAACAGGTGCGGCTGGTAGAGGCCGGAGCCCGCCGCGATCTCGGTGACGGCGCGTTCGGCGGCGGTCTTCTCGACGCTGCCGGTGCCGCCGCCGTTGACGAACTCCAGGTCGGTCAGTTCCCGGACGGCCCGGACGATCGCGGCGCGCCGCCGGGCCAGCTCGATCCGGGACCGCCGCTGCATGGCGCGGATGGCACGGGCCCGCGCGGGACGTCCGGGCGGGACGTCCCCGACGCCGGCGATCTGCGACTCGTAGGCCATCAGCCCGACGAGGTCGAACGCGGGCCGTTTGAGGATCCGCTCGGCGAACGCGCGCACCTCGGCGGGGGTGCGCAGCGGGGAGCGCAGCGCGCCGATCCGGATCCGTCCGCCCAGCGGACGGTAGGAGGCGTCGATGTCGATGCAGACCCGGATTTTCCGGTCGCCGGCGGCGGCCTCGATCAGGTCGAGGTGCTCGGGGCAGTCGACCATGAGCGTGATGACGCGGGCTGCTTCGGGGTCGGCGGCGAGGGCGGCGATGGCCGTCCGGTTCGCGGTCGGGTAGGCGACGAGGATGTCGTCGCTGACGCCCTCGGCCGCCAGCCAGAGCGCCTCGGGGAGCGTGAACGCCATGATCCCGGCGAAGCCGTCCATCGCGAGGGCCTCCTCCAGGAGGGCCCGGCAGCGCACCGACTTGCTCGCGATGCGGATCGGCTTGCCCGCGGCGCGGCGGACGAGGTCGGCGGCGTTGGCGCGGAAGGCCGCCAGGTCGACGACGGCGAACGGTGCCTCGATTCCGGCGGTCGCGGCGTCATAGCGGTCCCGGAGGTTCATGGTCGTCACACTGCCACACTAGCGGGAAATGTGAAAAGTCCTCACGTACTGCGGGGATGTGCGGCGAAGAAGTCCCACAGCATCGGGGTGGCCTCGTCCGGCCACTCGTGCGTCCCGCCGTTGATCTTGCAGAAGGTCACCGCGACGCCCTGCCCGCCCTTCCCCGTGCTCGCGCACTCGGTGCGGGCGTCCGGCGCCCTCACCTTCTGGCGGGGTTCCGGTAGACCGGCGAGCCTACGCCAGAACTCGACCGCCTCGGACACCGGCGGGAACGGGCGCCTGTCGTTGAGATCGCGGTTCCCGCCGCCGTGATACGGGACGTTCCGGTCGGCCGTCCCGTGGAAGATCATCGCCGAGACCGGCCGGCCGGGATCGCACTCGGTCACCAGGGCGCCCTCGACGACCCCGATCGCCGCCACCCTGTCCGGTTTCTCGCAGGCCATCCGGTACGCCATGCCCGCGCCGTTGGAGAACCCGGTGACGTAGACGCGCCTGGAGTCGGCCAGCCCGGCATCGGTGATCGTGTCGATCAGCTTGGTCAGGAACCCCACGTCGTCGATGTCGCCGATCTTCGCGGGGCCGCAGCAGGCGCCCGCGTTCCAGGTGGTCATGAACCCGTCGGGATAGGCGACGAGGAAGCCGTGCTCGTCCGACAGTTCATCGAAGCCGGTCAGGTCCTCCATCTTGCTCATGTTGGCGAGCCCGCCGTGCAGGGCGATGACGAGCGCGGGCGGATCGGCCGGCCTGCCGTCCTTCCACTCGCCGTCCGCCACCTTCGGCGGGACGTGCAGCAGGAACTCCCGGTGCCCGACCGTCCCCACGTCCAGCTTCTGCTTGTGCGTGCCCGCGGAGGTGGGGATGCCGTCCACCTTCGCCGGACGCTTGCCGCCCTCGTCTCCGGTCTCTTGGGTGCAGCCGGCGACGACGAGGACGGTCGTCAGGGCCACGAGCAGGATCCGCCGCATGCCGGCAAACGTAACCCCAATGAACCCCCGCAAACTACTCACCAGTAGACAGGTCCTCGCACGTGAGCCGGCACGCCGTCTCACGTGTCGCCACGCGAAGGACGGGGACGGGACGCGTAAGCTCGATGGGACCCATTCTGAGCTGCCGCGTTGCGATGAAGAGTGAGACCCGTGAACGAATTCGTCCTGACCCTGTCATGCCCCGACCGGCCCGGCATCGTCGCCGCCGTCTCGGGGTTGCTGGCCGAGCGCGGGTGCAACATCGTGGAGAGCCAGCAGTTCGGGGACGGCGAGTCCGGCACGTTCTTCATGCGGGTGCAGTTCGCGGTGCCCGGCGGCGCCGACCCGGACGAGCTGCGCGGCGCGTTCGCGGCGCTGGCGCCGGAGCTGGGGCTGCAGTGGCGGCTGCACGCGCTGGCCGACCGGCCGCGCGTACTGATCATGGTGTCGAAGGGCGGGCACTGCCTGAACGACCTGCTCTACCGGACGCGGTCGGGCCTGCTCGACATCGACATCGTCGCCGTCGCGTCCAACCATCCCGACCTGCGGCCCCTCACCCAGTCGTACGGGATCGACTACCACCACCTGCCGGTCGGGCCGGGCGGCAGGCCGGCGCAGGAGGCGGAGGTCCTCACGCTGGTCGAGCACTACCGCGCCGACCTCGTCGTCCTCGCCCGGTACATGCAGATCCTCTCGGACGACTTCTGCGCCAAGCTGCCCGGCGCGATCATCAACATCCACCACTCGTTCCTGCCGAGCTTCAAGGGTGCCCGCCCCTACCACCAGGCGCACGCGCGCGGCGTGAAGCTGATCGGCGCGACCGCGCACTACGTCACCGCCGACCTGGACGAGGGGCCGATCATCGAGCAGGAGGTCGCACGCGTCGACCACACCCACAGCCCGGAGGAACTGGTGGCCGTCGGACGCGATGTCGAGTGCCTCGCGCTCGCCCGCGCCGTGCGCTGGCACGCCGAACACCGCGTCCTGCTCAACGGCGACCGGACGGTCGTCTTCCGCTGACGGCCGTCCGGTGCCAGGAGGGGCGGCCCGGCACCGGACGGCTGGTCCTCACGCCGTCGCCGGCGCGGGTTCCGCGGTGGCCGGCTTCGGGACGGGGGCGTGGTCGTCCAGCAGCGTGTCCTCATTGAACGGGTCCTCACCGGCGAGGACGGTGCGGGCCCTGTCCGCGTCGAACTCCTTCGTCCACGACCCGATCACCACCGTGGCGACGGCGTTGCCCGCGAAGTTCGTCAGCGCGCGGGCCTCCGACATGAACCGGTCGATGCCGACGATGAAGCCGACCCCGTCCACCAGTTCGGGCTTGTGCGACTGGAGGCCGCCCGCGAGCGTGGCGAGCCCGGCGCCGGTGACGCCCGCCGCGCCCTTGGACGCGACGATCATGAACAGCAGCAGCGGGAGCTGCGCGCCGAACGACAGCGGCTGGTCCTGCGCGGACGCGATGAACAGCGTCGCCATCGTCAGGTAGATCGCCGTGCCGTCCAGGTTGAACGAGTAGCCGGTCGGGACGGTGATGCCGACGACCGGCCGGCTCACCCCGAAATGCTCCATCTTCGCGATGAGCCGCGGCAGCGCCGACTCCGACGACGACGTCGACAGGATCAGCAGGAACTCGCGGGCCAGGTAGCGCAGCAGCGACAGGATGCCGATCCGGCTGACCGCCCACAGCACCGCGCCGAGCACCACGAACACGAACACCACGCAGGTCGCGTAGAAGCCCAGCATGATCACCGCGAGGCTCTTCAGCGCCGCCCAGCCGCTCGACCCGACCACCGCCGCGATCGCGCCGAACGCGCCGACCGGTGCCGCCCACATGATCATCCAGAGAACGCGGAAGACGAGCCGCTGCAGATGCTCGACGCCGCGCAGGACCGGCTCGCCCGCCGGCCCGAGGCCCTGCAGCGTGAATCCGACCAGCAGCGCGACCAGCAGCGCCTGCAACACCTGGCCCTCGGTCAGCGACGACACCAGCGTGGCCGGGATGATCCCGAGCAGGAACTCGGTGGTGCCCTCGCCGCCCGCCGCCTGCTCCTTCGCCGCCGCGACCGACGACGGATCCAGGTGCAGGCCCTCGCCCGGATGCAGGACGTTCCCGACCGCGAGCCCGATGGCCAGCGCGAACGTCGACATCACCATGAAGTAGCCGATCGTGACGAGGCCGACCTTGCCCACCTTGGCCGCCTTGGTGACCGAGCCGATGCCGAGCACGATCGTGCAGAAGATGATCGGTGAGATCATCATCTTGATCAGGTTCACGAACCCCGAGCCGATCGGCTTCAGTTCCTTCGCGAAGTCGGGGGCGATCAGCCCGACGACCGCGCCCGCGACCACGGCCCCGAGGACGGCGAGATACAGGTAATGGATGCGGTCGCGCTCAGAGCGTTCCGGTCTTTGCGGCGAATCGGGTTTGGTCGGGTCGGCCATGGTGAACTCCTCGGCTCTGATCACCGGGAACGAACACGCGGGGCGCGGCGGGAGGAGCGGCGCCCGTCCCGGGAGGATCCGGGACGGGCGCCCGCTGCCCGGCGGTCGCCCCTGCGCCGGGACGGGCGGCGCAGGCACACGGTGGGCGCCCGCTGTGGGGGGAAGCCGCAGGTCGGGAGCGTGGTCGGGCGGGGGTGGAATGCTTGCAACCGTCACTATGCGGGGTTCTGTGACGACGGTCACGCTTGTGTACATTTCGTTCACGACGTGACCGGAGGAAGAGGTACGAAAGACCGATGCGGCGTCCCCGCTGGGCGATGCCCGGCAACTGGAGCGTGGCGCGGCAACTGCTGGTGCTGCAGGCCGCGGTCGTCGGGCTGCTCGTCGTGGCCGGCGCCGTCCTCGCCTACCTGGACTCCGGGCGGGTCGCCAACGAGAGCGCGGCGCAGACCGTGACGGCGGTCGCGGCGAGCATCGCCGACGCGCGGGACGTCCGGGCGGCGCTCGCGACCCCCGACCCGAGCCGGCTGCTGCAGCCGTACGCCGAACGCGTCCGGCGCGACACCGGCGTCGACTTCATCACGATCATGACACCGGACGGGATCCGGTACACCCATCCCAACCCGGCCCGGATCGGCGGGCATTTCGTCGGGAACACCGCGCCCGCCGTCGCCGGCCGGACGTTCACCGAGACCTACACCGGGACGCTCGGCCCGTCCGTCCGGACCGTCGCGCCGGTGTTCGACGACCGGCACCGCGTGGTGGCGCTGGTCGCGGCCGGCATCACGGTCCGGGTGATCTCCGCCGAGCTGCGGCAGCGGCTGCTCTTCCTCGCCGCCGTGGCGGGCGTCGTGCTCGCCGCCGGGATGACCGGCAGCTACCTGGTCTCCGCCCGGCTGCGCCGCCAGACGCGCGGGGTCGCGCCCGGCGAGCTGCGCGAGATGTTCGAGTACTACGAGGCGATCCTGCATTCCGTCCGCGAGGGCCTGCTCATCCTCGACCGGGCGGGACGCGTCGTCCTCTGCAACGACGCCGCCCTCGACCTGCTCGACCTGCGCGAGCAGCCGCGCGGACGGCCGGTCACCGCGCTGGACCTGCCGGACGAGCTGGTCGCGACCCTTGTGTCCCGCAAACCGCGTCCGGACGAGATCCACGTCGGCGACACCCGCGTCCTCGTGGTGAACACCTCGCCCGTCCGCTCCCGCGACCGCGCGATGGGGAACGTCGTCACGTTCCGCGACCACACCGAGTTGCAGGGGCTGACCGGCGAGCTGGACACGGTGCGCGGCTTCGCCGAGTCGCTGCGCTCCCAGGCCCACGAGGCCGCGAACCGCCTGCACACGGTCGTTTCGCTGGTCGAGCTGGGCCGTCCCGAGCAGGCCGTCGAGTTCGCCACCGCCGAGCTTGCCACCGCGCAGCGGCTCACCGACCGGGTCGTCGACGCCGTCACCGAACCCGTCCTGGCGGCGCTGCTGCTCGGCAAGTCCGCGGAGGCCGCCGAGCGCGGCGTCGAACTCGTCATCACCGAGGACACCGCGATCGAGGGCGCCGTCGAGGCCCGCGACCTCGTGACGATCCTCGGCAACCTCATCGACAACGCGGTGGACGCCGCGATCGAGAACGCCGGCGCCCGGCCGCCCCGCGTCGTCGTCACCGCCCGCGTGGAGGACGGGACGCTGCTGCTGCGGGTGTCCGACAGCGGACCGGGCATCGACCCGGCCGCCGTGCCCGACATGTTCCGGCGCGGGTGGACGACCAAGACCTCCGGCGGCCTGGTCGGGCACGGCCTCGGCCTCGCGCTGGTCGGCCAGGCCGTCCGGCGCCATCGCGGCGACGTCCGCGTGGGGCACGACTCCGGCGCCGTGTTCACCGTCCGACTCCCCCTGGACCGGCCATGATCAGAGTGCTCGTCGTCGAGGACGACCCGGTCGCCGCCGAGGCGCACCGCGTCTATGTCGAACGCGTCGCCGGATTCACCGTCGCCGGCGTCGTCCACTCCGGGGCGGACGCCCTCCGCTTCTGCGAACGCACCCTCGTCGATGTCGTCCTCCTCGACTTCTACCTGCCCGACACCCACGGCCTCACCGTCTGCCGCGCGCTCCGCGCCGGGGGCCGTGACGTGGACGTCATCGCCGTCACCTCCGCCCGGGACCTCGCGGTGATCCGCTCCGCCGTGTCGGTCGGCGTCGTCCAGTACCTGCTGAAACCGTTCACCTTCGCCTCCCTGCGGGACAAGCTCGTCAGCTACGCGCGCTTCCGCGAGCAGACGGTGGGCACCGGTGAGGTCAGCGGCCAGGCCGACGTGGACGGGATGCTCGCCACCCTCCGCACTCCCGACCGCCGCGTGCTGCCGAAGGGGATGAGCGAGGAGACGCTCCAGGCCGTCACCGATGTGCTGGCCCGTGCGTCCGACGGGCTGTCCGCCGCCGCTGCCGCCGACCTCACCGGCGTCTCCCGCGTCACCGCGCGCCGCTACCTGGAGTACCTGGCGAAGAGCGGCCTGGCGCGCCGCAAACCCCACTACGGCCAGGTAGGCCGCCCGGAAGTGCGCTTCTACCCGCGGTAGACGGGGTACCTAGGGGACGACAGTGAAGCGACATCGGGGAGTTGTCGTGAGCGACAAGCCTGGCAAGCCCAAGGACAGGCCGGACACCGAACCGGAGCGCGAGGAGCGCCCGCCCCGCACCGAGAACGCGAAGGGCGCGCCCCAGAAGAAGAAACCGGGCGACGCCGCCCGCAAGATGCGCGAGATGTTCAAGGGCGGCGGCTAGCGGCCCGTCCCATCCCGGACGCCCGGACACGAGTCCGGGCGTTTCCAGCGCCACGGATGTGAGGGGGCGCACGTCCGGGGTCGGTTGTGCTTTCCAACTTGAGGTGCGGATACTGGCACTGTTAGTTGGAAAAGCCAACCGAGGAGGACGCCATGCGGGACGCGGTGATCGTGGAGGCGGTGCGGACGCCGCTGGGCAGGGGGAGGGCGAACGGGGCCCTGCACGGCGACCATCCGGCCGACCTGCTGGCCCGGACGCTGAAGGCGCTGGTCGAGCGGGCCGGGATCGACCCGGGGGAGGTGGACGACGTCATCGGCGGAGTCGTCACCCAGGCCGGCGACCAGGCGCTCAACATCACCCGCACGGCCGTGCTCGGCGCCGGGTTCCCCGAGAGCGTCCCGGCCATGACGGTCGACCGGCAGTGCGGCTCGTCCCAGCAGGCGCTGCACATCGCGGCGCAGGGCGTGCAGAGCGGCGCCTACGACATCGCGATCGCGTGCGGGGTCGAGTCGATGTCGCGGGTGCCGATGGGGTCGAGCGTCCTGCCCGGGAGCGACCCGTTCGGGACGATGCTCGGCGAGCGGTACCCGGGCGGGCTGGTGGGGCAGGGCATCAGCGCCGAGCTGATCGCGGCCCGCTGGGGCTTCGCACGCGAGGAACTCGACGCCTACGCCCATGAGTCGCACCGGCGCGCCGCCGAGGCGTGGAAGAACGGCGAATTCGACCGGGAGGTCGCCTGGGCGGGGCAGCGGGACGAGACCGTCCGCCCCGGGACGTCGCCGGAGGTCCTCGCCGGCCTCAGGCCCGCCTACTACGACGAGCGGACGGCCGAGCGGTTCCCCGAGATCGGGTGGAAGATCACCGCCGGCAACGCCTCCCCGGTCAACGACGGTGCCGCCGCCGTCCTGGTGATGGGCGCGGACGTCGCCGAGCGGCTGGGGCTGCGGGCGCGCGCCCGGTTCCACGCGTTCGCCGTGACCGGGGACGACCCGCTGCTGATGCTCACCGCGATCATCCCGGCGACCGGGAAGGTGCTGCGGCGCGGCGGCCTCACCCTGGACGACATCGACCTGTTCGAGGTGAACGAGGCGTTCGCCCCGGTCGTCCTCGCCTGGCAGCGGGAGACCGGCGCCGACCTCGCGCGGGTCAACGTGCGCGGCGGCGCGATCGCGATCGGCCACCCGCTCGGCGCCAGCGGTGCCCGCCTCATGACGACGCTCCTGCACGCCCTCGAAGACCGCGGTGGACGGTTCGGGCTGCAGACCATGTGCGAGGCGGGCGGGATGGCCAACGCCACCATCGTCGAACGGCTCTGACCGGCGGGCCGCTAGGGGGCCGCGTCCAGCAGGGCCTGGGCGCCGGTCCGGGCGCGGACGGCCGCGGTGGGGTCGCCATGGATGCCGGCCACCACGATCGCTCCCTCGGCGAGCAGGTAGATCGGTTCGGCGGCGGATGCGTCGACGGCGGCGACCAGCGCGGCGACCTGGTCGTGGAAGGCGTGCTTGTGCGCTTGCGCCGCGGCGGCGATCGCCGGGGACGACGAGCCGAGTTCGCCGTGCGCGTTGCCCCAGGCGCAGCCGCGGAAGCCGGGCTCGGCGAACCACTCGCCGAGCCAGTCGAACAGGGCGAGGACCCGCTCCCGGGGGTCGGGCACCTTGTCCAGATGGGCCGCCAGGTTCCCGCGCCAACGCCGGTCGCGGCGCTCCAGCATCGCGACGACGAGGGCCTCCTTCGTCGGGAAGAGCCGGTAGATGCGCTTGAGGGGCAGGCCCGAGGCGGCCCGCAACTCGTCCATGCCGACCGCTTGGACGCCCTGCCCGTAGAAGAGTCTCTCTGCGACGTCCAGCAGCGCCCGGCGGTCCAGGGCCTGCTGCTCCTCGGTGATCGCGGCCGGCATGGGGCTCCCGCTTGACGTTGAGAACGGTCGTTCCCTACGTTAGTGGACGTTGGTAGAGAACGTACGTTCTCAACATGAGGAGGCCGTCATGGCGCAAGCCCGTCCGCCCTACCCGCCGTTCACCCTGGAGACCGCCCTGCAGAAGGTCCAGGCGGCCGAGGACGCCTGGAACACCCGCGACCCGCAGCGGGTGGCGCTGGCCTACACGCCCGACTCGGTCTGGCGGAACCGGGACCGGTTCGTCACCGGCCGCGAGGAGATCATCGCCTTCCTGACCGAGAAGTGGGAGCGGGAGCTCGACTACGCGCTGCGCAAGAGCCTGTGGGGATTCCGCGAGAACCGGATCGCCGTCCGGTTCCAGTACGAGTGCCGCGACCTCGACGGGCAGTGGTGGCGCAGCTACGGCAACGAGCTGTGGGAGTTCGACGAGCACGGCCTGATGCGGCGCCGCGAGGCGAGCATCAACGATCTGCCGATCGGCGAAGCCGACCGGCGCATCCACGGCCCGCGCCCCGCGGCCGAGCACGGGATCGACATCCCGCTCCACTAGCATCCCGCGACACCACCCGCGGAACTCAACCGCCCGGGTGCCCGGTCGCCTTGCGCAGGGCGACCGCGAGACGGTTGCGTGCCTCGGTCTGGGCGGCGATGCGCTCGTCCAGGACCTTGAGCCGGGCGAGCGCGATCTGGACGCCCTAGCCGGACAGGGACACAAGGATTGCCGTCAAGGAGTTTGACGGAGACTCCCGTCTGCCCTCTGACCTGGGGATGCGCCGAGTGCGTGTCGTGTTGGGTCGGCGGTGGTCCGGCCTGGTCCGGGGGCGTTGGCTCCCTCTCCGGCTCCCCATTGCCGGGTAGGAGCCTCCCGGCAACGGGTGGGCAAAGGTGTTCGTGTCTTTGTTGTCGGATGCCCGTGCTTGATCTGCTCTAACAGGTCGGCATGGGAGCCATGTTGAGGTTACTGTGAAAAGGATTGGCCTGGGGCTGCTGACAACGGGATAGCGGAAGGTGCGTGTCCCTCATGACGACCGACGATGCTCGGCGCGCACAAGCGGTGCGCTTGAAGACCGAACGCGAACGGCGCGGTTGGGGCGTGCGTAGAATGGCCCGGTTCCTGCGCGATGCCGTGGATGACCATCAAAAGCCGGAATTACCGTCGTTCGTGACGTACGTCAAGCGGTGGGAGTCCGGAGCCGTCGAGATCACCGACGCGCGTTACCGAGCCGCGTATGCCCGCGTGCTGGGCATCCCCGAATCGGATCTACTCGGCCCGACCCCGGCCGCCGCTCTGAGTGCTGACGGCGAGCTTGCCGGGCTCGTCCCCGATCGGAAGCAGGGGGGAGATCGAAACACGTCCCTCGCGGGTACGCTGGTTGGGAGTCCTGCTCCCAACCAGGAGGACGACGTGAGACGCCGCGCAGCACTACAGGTGATCGCCGCGCTCAGCGCAGGGGTCGCGATTCCACCGGGAACCATTGAAACGGCACTCTCCGGGGTTGAGGAGGCGTTTGGTAACCCCCTGGACGTTGCCGAGTGGGAACGCCTGGTATCTGATTATGATTATCGGCTCCACATTTCGCCGGCGGGCGCGATGGTAGGTGACTTGACTTCCGACCTTGTGGCCATGGGCGAATTGTTCAAGCGTCGCCTTCCGCCTTTGCAGCAAGCGGGATTACTGCGAGTGTGTGCAGCGCTTTCCGGCCTATTGGCTATTGAGTTCGTGGACGCCAATGACCAGCGTTCGGCGCGCATCGTATGGGCTACCGCCATTCGTGCAGCGGACGCGTCCGGTGATCGGGAAATGCAGATCTGGACGCGAGGACGAGCCGCTCAAGACGCATTCTTCGCTGGACGCTCTCCCTCGGTTGTCGCAAAATTGGTGGATGAAGCCGTACAAATAGCGGGCGGGGCACCCTCTTTTGGGCTGGCGCGTGCTTATGTTGCACGTACTTGCCTTGCGGTTCACCAAAACGACAATGAGGGTGTTCGCGTCTCGTTGGCGGATTTGAACCGTACTTGTGAAAGCATGTCCAATTCTTCTATCGGGCAGTCGGTTTTTGAGTACCGAGAGGCTCAACGACTCTGGGCCGAATCTTACGCCTATGTGCATATTGGGGATAAACGTGCCGAATCATCTCTGACTCAAGCCCGTGCACTCTATCCGGTGACTGCTTTTGCTCCACAAGCAAATCTTGCACTTATGCAAGCGGTGTCGCTGGTAAAAGAGTGCGAGATTGCGAACGGTCTTCAATTGGCTTTGGATACGCTTCAAGTGCAGACACGTGGTAGTGCCGGGGGGCGTTTGCTGGCTAGATCTATCGTTGGTCTCTTGCCTGGGCAAGCTCGCGCTCTGCCGGAAGTGCGCGAAATCCATGCTCTGTCGGACGCCGTTTAGCTAGTCCATTCGCCTACGTGGCTCTGCCGTGTTCTTCGGTGTGGGGTTCGCCCACTCCGGTACTCTGTAGTTTCCCTGTTCGGGTGCTACGAAGAGACGTCGTTTCTTCGGGAATCTGATCCTCGGCACCGCAGGCCCGACACCAAAGCCGGATGTCATCCTCGGATGGATTCTGTCTCGCATGTTCGATGCGGGACACTTTGGTGAAGTGAAGTCCCGTAGCGGTGGCCAGGGCACGTCCCGTCAGGTTCGCATCCTTGCGAAGGTCACGGAGACGTGCCCCGAACGCTTCCTTGGCCTTGTGGACCTGACTCGACATCTGGCCTAGACGGGCTCGTACTCGCTATGCGGGGTGCCCAGTTGCCACACGGCCGCGAAGGCGGAGCGGCAGAGGTCGATATGGGCCGGGTTTGTTGACGTCTCTATTCCGGTTGAGGCGCCTTCGCCTGAATAGTGCATCCAGACCACAAGAGAGCCGTCAATGATGTAGCAGTCATTTCCGGGGAGCGGTATGGACGAGATGCGACGCCGGGGAATCCAGCGAATATCTTCCCCTGCGTCCACGAGTGGTTGTGTAGTGGAGTGCGCCCAGTGTTGATACTCGCTCAGGGGTTCCGAGACCACCAATGCGCGCCGGAAGGTCTTCCCGGCTGCGGTTCCGCGTCGCAGCGTGTCACACCAGCCTTGCAGCCATACGAAGTCGTCGGGCTCTCCGGCCTTCCATTTTGCCATTTGCGGGATCTCTGTCTCGGTTCCGTAGGCGTCCCTCATCTCCAGATGGAGGACCTCGCTGCTGAACCCTTCGAAGAGGGCGTCGAATGCTTCGCGGCCGAGTGCCGCCATTTACCTGCCCTCTTCCTCGGTTCCGTCATGGTCCGCCTGGTTCTGGAAGAAGGGGATCATCCTGTCCGGGATCTCAACGGCGGATTCTCCCTCGGGGATGTTCATCTCCGCGAGCACGTCGGGGTCGGTGACGTCCCAGCCCTGAACGAGCCATGAGCCTCTGTCCGTCCGGTAGAGCGTCGGTGAGCCGTTGGGGCGAGAGTCGGGGTCTTGAGCGATCTTGCGGATACGCATCATCGGCGCCTCCCAGGCCGGTATTTCACGGTGTTGCATCACCCGAGGCTCATGGGATATCGGTGGGTGAGTCAATGATGTTTCAGGAAGTTTCACGGCTACACCCTTCGGTGGCCGCTGATTTGCCGACCTCGTGTTGGTATGTGCTGCCGTGTTGCCTCGGAACCGCTCCCAAGCCTGCTCCCGCCACAGTGCTTGTGCGCTCTGTGGAGGTGCTCGGCGCCGGCACTGGGTGGCTGCGTGCCCGGGGTCGAATCCCTGGGGGCGTCGTTGTCCCAGTGATCCCCGTACTCGCTGAGCGTGACTGCGATCGCGGAGTGGTTGAGAGCGGGATGTGGTAGAGAAGATCATGGCCTGTCGTATCACCGAGCTCGTGGTGGATTGTCGGGATCCGGACTACCTTGCCCGCTTCTGGTGTGAGGTGCTGGGCTTTGTCGTGCTGGGGAAAGAGGGGGACGACGTCGAGATCGGCTCCCCGGACAGGGAGGACGATCGCCGGCTCACTCTGGTGTTCAGCCGGACCGAGGAGCCCAAGAACGGCAAGTTGCGCCTGCATTTCGATGTCAACAGCACCGACCGTGACCAGGACGCCGAGCTGGAACGCCTTCTTGCCGCGGGTGCGCAGCGCGCCGACGTCGGTCAGAGCGGCCAGGAGTCCTGGTACGTGCTCGCCGACCCGGAAGGCAACGAGTTCTGCCTCCTGCGAGCCCGCGTCTCTTGAGGAGCCGCATCCGCTTCCGGGGAAGCCATGGGAAACGGGAAGGCGTAAGACGAGTTCGGCGGGGTTAGGCGTGCTGTCCTGGCCAGGGCTTGAAGGCCCTGGCCAGGTGATCAGCACTCGATGACGTTGACGGCGAGGCCGCCGCGCGAGGTCTCCTTGTACTTGTCGAGCATGTCGCGGCCGGTGTCGCGCATGGTCTTGATGGCCTTGTCGAGGGAGACGAAGTGGCGGCCGTCGCCGCGCAGGGAGATGCGGGCGGCGCTGATGGCCTTGATGGCGCCCACCGCGTTGCGTTCGATGCAGGGGACCTGGACGAGGCCGCCGACGGGGTCGCAGGTGAGGCCCAGGTTGTGTTCGATGCCGATCTCGGCGGCGTTCTCGACCTGTTCGGGGGTGCCGCCCAGGACCTCGGTGAGCCCGGCGGCGGCCATGGAGCAGGCGGAGCCGACCTCGCCCTGGCAGCCGACCTCGGCGCCGGAGATGGAGGCGTTCTGCTTGAACAGGACGCCGATCGCGCCGGCGGTCAGCAGGAAGCGGACGATGCCGTCGTCGTCGCTGGGCAGGAAACGGTCGTAGTAGTGCAGGACGGCCGGGATGATGCCGGCGGCGCCGTTGGTGGGGGCGGTGACGATGCGGCCGCCTGCGGCGTTCTCCTCGTTGACGGCCAGGGCGAAGAGGGTGACCCAGTCCATCGCGTGGAGGGGGTCGGAGGCCTTCTCCGCCGAAAGCTGGCGATGGAGCTGGGGGGCGCGGCGGCGTACTTTCAGGCCGCCGGGCAGCAGGCCCTCGCGGGCGCAGCCCCGGGCCACGCAGGCGCGCATCACCTGCCAGAGGTCCAGGAGCCCGGCGCGGACCTCCGTGGCGGTGCGGCCGAACGCCTCCTCGTTCTCCAGCATCAGGGCGGAGACCGACAGGCCCGTCTCGTGGCAGCGGTCGAGGAGTTCGGCGGCCGTGTCGAACGGGTGGGGCAGGACGGTGTCGTCCGGCTTGATGCGGTCGGCGCCGGTGGCGTTCTCGTCCAGGATGAACCCGCCGCCGACCGAGTAGTAGACCTTGGAGCGCAGCTCGTCGCCGGAGGCGTCGAACGCGGCGAAGCGCATGCCGTTGGGGTGGCCGGGGAGCGACTTCTTGCGCTCGAAGTGCAGGTGCTCGTTGACCACGAAGGGGATGTCGTGGTCGCCGAAGAGGCGGAGGGCTCCGCGTTCGCGGATGGCGGCCAGGCGCTCGTCCACCCGGTCCACGTCGACCAGTTCGGGTTTGTCGCCTTCGAGGCCGAGGATGACGGCCTTGTCGCTGCCGTGGCCCTTCCCGGTGAGGCCGAGCGAGCCGTAGAGGACGACCTGGACCGTCGCCGTTTTCTCCAGGAGCCCGTCGCGTTCCAGGCCGCGGGCGAAGCGGTGCGCCGCCGCCATGGGGCCGCCGGTGTGGGAGGAGGACGGGCCGATGCCGATTTTGAACAGGTCGAAAACGCTGATGGCCATTGCTACCTCGTTGTAGCTGCGCCCCCTCCCCCGGGAAAGGGGAGGGGGCGCGTCGATGTCACAGGTTCGGATACAAGGGGTGCTTGTCCGCCAGCGCCTTCACGCGGGCCGCGAGGGCGTCGCGGTCGAAGGACGGCTGCAGGGCCAGCGCGATGATGTCGGCGACCTCGGTGAAGTCCTCGGCGGTGAAGCCGCGGGTGGCGAGGGCCGGGGTGCCGATCCGCAGGCCGGAGGTGACCATCGGCGGACGCGGGTCGTTCGGCACCGCGTTGCGGTTGACCGTGATGCCGATGTCGTGCAGCCGGTCCTCGGCGTCGCGTCCGGTGAGCTCGGAGTCCACCAGGTCGACCAGGACGAGGTGGACGTCCGTCCCGCCGGTGAGGACCTTCACGCCGGCCTTGGCCGAGTCCTCGGCGAGGAGGCGCTCGGCGAGCAGCCGCGCGCCCTCGATGGTGACCGCCTGCCGGGCCTTGAACTCCTCCGACGCGGCGATCTTGAGGGTGACGGCCTTGGCGGCGATCACGTGCTCCAGCGGGCCGCCCTGCATGCCGGGGAACACCGCGGAGTTGATCTTCTTGCCGTACTCCTCGCGGGCGAGGATCAGCCCGCCGCGCGGGCCGCCGAGCGTCTTGTGCGTGGTCGTGGTGACGATGTCGGCGTGCGGGACGGGCGAGGGGTGCAGCCCGGCCGCCACGAGCCCGGCGAAGTGCGCCATGTCGACCATGAGCAGCGCCCCGACCGAGTCGGCGATCTCCCGGAACGCCGCGAAGTCGAGCTGGCGCGGGTACGCCGACCAGCCCGCCACGATCATCTTCGGGCGGTGCTCCGCCGCGAGCGCGGCGACCTCGTCCATGTCGACCCGGCCGTCCTCGGCGCGGACGTGGTAGGGCACCACGTTCAGCACCTTGCCGGAGTAGTTCAGCCGCATCCCGTGGGTGAGGTGACCGCCGTGCGCGAGGTCGAGCCCGAGGATCGTGTCGCCCTGCTGCAGCAGCGCGAAGTACACCGCCGTGTTGGCCTGCGCGCCGCTGTGCGGCTGGACGTTCGCGTGCTCGGCGCCGAACAGCGACTTGGCCCGGTCGATGGCGAGCTGCTCGGTGATGTCGACGTACTCGCAGCCGCCGTAGTAGCGCTTGCCCGGGTAGCCCTCGGCGTACTTGTTGGTCAGGACGGAGCCCTGCGCCTCCAGCACGGCGACCGGCGCGAAGTTCTCCGACGCGATCATCTCAAGGGTGGACTGCTGGCGCCGCAGCTCGGCGGCGACCGCCTCGGCGACCTCCGGGTCCGCCGCGGCGAGCGAATCGTAGAGGCTCATGACTCCTCGATCAGCTTGTCGTAGGCGACGGAGTCGAGCAGATCGCCCGGCTCCTCGGAGATCCGGACCTTGAAGATCCAGCCCTCCCCGTAGGGGTCGTCGTTGATGACCTTCGGCTCGTCCACCACGGCGCTGTTGATCGCGGTGATCTCGCCGCTGACGGGGGAGTACAGGTCGCTGACCGACTTGGTCGACTCGACCTCGCCGCAGGGCTCGCCCGCCTCGACGGTGTCGCCCTCGGACGGCTGCAGCTCGATGTAGACGATCTCCCCGAGGGCGTCGGCGGCGTGCGCCGTGATGCCGACGGTGACGATGCCGTCCTCGCCGCCGAGGCCGGACACCCACTCGTGCTCTTCGCTGTAGCGGAGCTGCTCCGGAACGCTCACGATCTCTTCTCTCTTTCAGGAACGCTTGTAGAACGGCAGGTCGACCACGTCCACCGGCTCGGGGCGGCCGCGTACGTCCACGGCCAGGTCCGTCCCCTCCACACCGCTGTCGAGGTACGCCATGGCGATCGGCTTGCCCAGTGTGGGCGAAGGGGCGCCGCTCGTCACGACCCCGCACGGCGTGCCGCCGGACGTGACGACCTGGTACCCCTTGCGGGGCGCGCGACGCCCCCGCGCGACCAGTCCCACGAGCCTACGGCCCGGTGGGGTCTTCGCCTGCTCCGCCAGAGCGGCCTTGCCCACGAAATCGACCGCCTTGTCCAGTTTCACGACCCGGCCGAGGCCCGCCTCGAACGGCGACGTCTCGGCGGTCAGCTCGTTGCCGTACAGCGGCATACCCGCTTCGAGGCGCAGCGAGTCGCGCGCCGCGAGCCCCGCCGGGACGACCCCTTCCACCCCGGCGAGCGCCCGCCACAGCGCGACGGCGTCGGAGGCGGCCACGAACACTTCGAAGCCGTCCTCGCCCGTGTAGCCGGTGCGGGCGATCAGCGCGTCCAGGCCGGCGACCCGCCCGGCGAGGATCGCGTAGTACTTGAGGCCGGCCACCGGCGCGTCGGTGAATCCCTCGAGGATCTGCTGCGCACGCGGGCCCTGCAGGGCGATCAGCGCGTACGCGTCGGAACGGTCCTCGACCTCGGCCTCGAAGCCCGCGACCCGGTCGGTCAGCGCGTCCCGGACGACGGCCGCGTTCGCGGCGTTCGCGACGACCATCCACGTCTCGTTTTCGAGCCGGTAGACGATCAGGTCGTCGAGGACGCCGCCGTCCGGCGCGCAGATCATCGTGTAGCGGGCCTTGCCGACCGGCATCGGCGACAGGTTGCCGACCAGCGCGAAGTCGAGCGCGGCGCCCGCACCCGGCCCGGAGAGGAAGATCTCCCCCATGTGCGACAGGTCGAACAGCCCGGCGCCGGTGCGGACGGCCTCGTGCTCGGCGGTCTCGCTCTTGTAGCGCAGCGGCATCAGGTAGCCGGCGAAGTCGACGAGGTTCGCGCCGAGGTCCTGGTGGACGTCGTGCAGCGGCGTCTGCTTCGCGTTTTTCGCGGTCGGATCGGCGGACATGGGTTCGGCTCCTTCGTCACGGGCACGCGTGGTCCATCGTCCCACTCGCGCACCGGGCGTGTCGGTGCCTCCCCCTCTGTCATCGGCGCCTGAGAGCTTCACCCGCCGCCGGGCGGCGGGCTTTCACCTTCGGCGGGGGAACGGGGTCCCCGCTTTCCAGAGGTCGCCTGGTCCGTGCGGTCCGTGGGCCTGAGAGGTTCCGGGGAGGGTTTGCTCCTTCGGCGTCCCTCGCCGGCTACGAGGGACTCTCCCGCACGGGATCGTCGGCTGGACGTCAATCTAGCAGCGGCCATGCCGTGCGACCACCCGTGGTCGGCCCGGGTTCGAGGGGCGGTGATGCCGATCTTGGGCAACCGGAGCGGGGCAGATCACGTACCCTGAGTTGGTTGCTGGAGATCACCCGCTGTGAGCGGGAGCACGAGCTGAGGGGCAAGCCGCATGGTCTATCTGGCAGGAATGCTGATCCTGTTCTTCGGCCTGCTGGTGTCCATCGCCCTGCACGAGCTCGGGCACTTCTCGTTCGCCAAGCTCTTCAAGGTGCGGACGACCCAGTTCATGGTCGGGTTCGGGCCGACGATGTGGTCCAAGCGCAAGGGCGAGACCGAGTACGGGGTCAAGTGGATCCCGCTCGGCGGCTACATCCGCATGATCGGGATGCTGCCGCCGCGCAAGGGCGACGCCCCGGGCCAGGTCCGGCGGGTCAGCACGGGCCCGTGGCAGGGGCTCATCGAGTCGGCGCGCGGCGCCGCGCTGGAGGAGGTCCGGCCCGGCGACGAGGACCGCGTGTTCTACGCCAAGAAGTGGTGGCAGAAGCTGCTCATCATGTTCGGCGGGCCCGCGATGAACCTGCTGCTCTCGGTGATGTTCTTCGCGATCCTGCTGATGGGGATCGGCACGAAGCAGCCGCAGCCGGTGATCCACGAGGTCCTCGCCTGCATGGTGCCCGCGAGCCAGTCGCAGGTGAAGGACTGCCCGGCGAACGCCACGCCGACGCCCGCCGCGAAGGCGGGGCTGAAGGCGGGCGACCGGATCGTCTCGTTCGACGGCAAGAAGATCGACGACTACGCGCAGTTGCAGGAGCTGATCCGCAGGGACGGCGGCAAGACCGTCCCGATGACCGTCCGGCGCGACGGGCGGGACGTGCGGCTGACCGTCCCGATCACCCGCAACCAGATGTACGACCTCAAGGACGAGAAGAAGATCGTCAACGTCGGGTTCCTCGGCATCACCCCCGCCAGCGCGATCGAGCGGCAGGGGCCCGGCGCGGTCGCGAGCACGATGGGCGATATGACCGCGCGCACCGCGGGTGCGCTGCTGCGGATGCCGCAGAAGATGGTCGGCGTCTGGAACGCGGCGTTCAGCGACGAGGAGCGCGACCCGAACGGGCCCATCGGCGTCGTGGGCGTGTCCCGCATCGGCGGCGACGTGGCCGCGTCCGAGAAGCTCAGCGGCACCGAGAAGGTCTCGTTCTTCGTGATGCTGCTCGGCTCGCTGAACCTCGCGGTCGGGCTGTTCAACCTCGTGCCGCTGCTGCCGCTGGACGGCGGCCACATCGCCGGCGCGCTGCTGGAGGCGGTCAAGAAGGCGTTCGCCAGGATCTTCCGCCGGCCCGACCCCGGTTATGTGGACGTCGCCAAGGCGCTGCCGGTGACGTACGTGATGGCCATCGTGCTGATCGTGATGGGCGGCCTGCTGATCTACGCCGACCTCGTCAACCCGGTGAAGTTCACTGGATAGCGGGCATCTCGCCGGTCTTCAGGAAGCCGTCCAGCGCGGCCAGGCAGGGCGCGATGTCGAGGCCCTGCTCCGCGAGCCAGGCGTCCGACCCGTAGGTGCCCGCGTAGCGTTCGGCGCCGTCGCAGATCAGCGTGACGACGCTGCCGCGCTCGCCGCGCGCCCGCATCTGCGCGATCAGCTCGGCCGCGCCCCACATGTTGGTGCCGGTCGAGCCGCCGACGGCGCGGCCGCTGACCCCGGTCGTCCAGCGCATCGCCGCGATGGACGCCGCGTCCGGCACCCGGATCATCCGGTCGATCACCGTCGGCAGGAACGACGGTTCGACGCGGGGCCGTCCGATGCCCTCGATCCGCGAGCCCGCCGCCGTCCGCCCGGGGTCGCCGTCGGCGAACGAGCCGTGGAACGCCGACCCCTCCGGATCGACGACCGCGAGCCGCGTCTGGAACCTCCGGTACCGCACGTACCGGCCGATCGTCGCGGACGTCCCGCCGGTGCCCGCGCCGACCACGATCCAGGACGGCTCGGGGAACCGCTCCAGCCGCATCTGCTCGAAGATCGACTCGGCGATGTTGTTGTTGCCGCGCCAGTCCGTGGCCCGCTCGGCGTAGGTGAACTGGTCCATGAAGTGGCCGCCGCACCCGGCCGCGAGCCGCCGCGACTCGTCGTAGATCGCGGACGGGTCGTCCACCAGATGGCAGCGGCCCCCGTGGAACTCGATCAGCTGGATCTTCTCCGGGCTGGTCGACGCCGGCATCACCGCGATGAACGGCAGGCCGAGCAGCCGCGCGAAGTACGCTTCGGACACCGCCGTCGACCCGCTGGACGCCTCGATGATCGTGGTGTCCCGGTGGATCCAGCCGTTCGCCAGCCCGTACAGGAACAGCGAGCGGGCGAGCCGGTGTTTCAAAGAACCCGTCGGGTGGACGGACTCGTCCTTCAGGTAGAGGTCGATGCCCCATTCCGGCGGCAGCGGGAACACATGCAGGTGTGTGTCCGCGCTGCGGTTGGCGTCGGCGTCGACCAGGCGGATCGCCTCGGCGATCCATGCGCGGTATCCAGGGTCGCAGCGGTCCACGGTGCGGCTCACGGCAGTGTTCTCCTCGATCGTCGTTGATCGGCCGGGTCCACGATATCCGCGCACTTCACGGTGCATTATGGAGGATGCGGGGGGCAGATGATCGAGATGTTCGACGAGCGGATCCTGGCGACCGGGCGGCTGCCGCTGTTCGGGTTCTTCGTGGCGTTCATCATCACGTTCGTGCTGACGCGGGTGAACGTCCGGCTGATCCGCGCGGACGTCCGCTGGTGGTTCCGCAATGTGACCGTGGGCGACCTCCACATCCACCATGTCGTGTTCGGTGTCGTGCTGATGCTGCTCGGCGGGGTGGGGAGTTTCGCCGTCCCGGACGCCTATGTCGGCCTTGAGGTGGGTGCGGCCGTCGTGTTCGGCATGGGCTCCGCCCTCGTCCTGGACGAGTTCGCGCTGATCCTGCACCTCAGCGACGTGTACTGGACGGAGAAGGGCCGCGCGTCCGTCGACGCCGTGTTCGTCGCGATCGCGGTGACCGGGCTGCTGCTGCTCGGCATCCGCCCGCTGGGCTACGAGGGCATCGCGCCCGATCCGGGCACCGGCATCCTCACCCGCGTCTACGCCGTGTCGCTCGTCGTCAACCTCGTCTTCGCGGTGATCACGCTGATGAAGGGCAAGATCTGGACGGGCCTCATCGGGCTGTTCGTGCCCGCGTTGCTGATCGTGGGTGCGATCCGGGTGGCGCGGCCCGGCTCGCCGTGGTCGCGGTGGCGCTACGGCCCGGACTCGCGCAAGTACCGGCGGGCCGTCCGGCGGGAGAAGCAGTTCCGCCGGCCGCTGATCCGCGGCAAGATCTGGGTGCAGGAGTTCATCGCGGGGCGGCACGACCTCATCCCGCCCGAGCTCCTGCAACGCCGCGCCGAGGCCGCCGAGCGGACCCGCCGCCGGCTGCGCGGCGCGCGGATGGCGGCCCGCGCCGAACGCGGCACCGC
>NZ_BCQQ01000039.1 GCF_001552155.1 Actinomadura formosensis NBRC 14204
CCCGCCGCCCGGCGGCGGGCCGCTGAGCCGCCGCAGGGCCCCGGCTCGGCGCAGACCCGGCCGCAGCTGACCTCTCCCGCTCCAGCGCCGCCACAGGCGCCTTCAGGCCCGCGCGACGGCTCCGGTGCGCCGCGTCCGCCCGCGCCGCGTCCGCCCGTCCCCGAGGCACGGCCGCCGGCACGCGCCCCGCAGCCTCCGGCTCCGGCGCAGGCACCGCCTCCACAGGCACCACCTCCACAGGCACCGGCGCCGCGGCCTCCGGCACCGGCCGAGCGTCCGCCGGTTCCCTCCGCGCGTCCGCCGGCTCCCGCGCGGCGCCCCCCCGAGACCCCGGCGGCCCGCAAAACGCCGAGCGACCCGCATGGTCTCCCGGTAGCGCCGCTCTACGGCCAGGGCAAGCGGAGCGACACCGCCACCCGCGGCGAGCCCGTGGCCAGGCCCCACGAGGTCCCCGAGGGGCTTTCCGAGGTCGTGGTCATGCAGAAGGTGGTGCGGCCGGAGCATGTGCAGCACTACCTGGAGGGCGGCTATGACCTGGTCGCCGGTTACGTGCACCGGTTGCAGGACGTGCGGGAGATCCGGTCCCCCGCCGCGATGATCCGGGCATTGGGCCTGGTGTACGAGGGATCCCCGTTCTCGCACGCGGACGAGCAGATCTTCATGATCCGGTGGCCCGCGGTGAAGCCGGCGCTGTTCCGCCGCCCGCTGGGCGGGATCGACGAGTGGAGCATGGGGATCATCCCCGGCGGATGGGTGATCGAGCGTGCGCCGTTCCCGGGTTCGGGATACGCGCCGGGCGAGGGTCCCGCGATCCCCGAGTTCAAGATCGAGAGCCAGCGGCTTCCGCACGGTGCCGAGCTGCACCGGCTGGACGCGCGCGGTGCGCGGACGGTCGTCGCGGTTTACGATGCGGACCTGCGCAGATGGCTGGTGAAGCTGCCTGGAGGACGAGGGTGAGCATCCGGCACGGCTTCTATGCGGGCTGGCGGGGCGCCGAGTACGAGGCGAGCCCCGACGGCGACCGGGTGCGGCTCTACACCGCGCGGCGCACGGACGGGTTCCAGCAGATCTCGCCCGACCGGTACGTCCAGGTGGTGCCCCTGTCCGAGGTGGAGCGGCTGCGGTACGTGACCACGCACTGCACCTGGCGCGGCGAACCGTTCGTGGTGCTCGGCGAGCACGAGGGCTGGCTGCGCGTGGAGTACGGCGGCGGCAGGGCGCCGGTCGCCGAACGGCTCGGGCTGGAGCTGTTCGACCGCGGCGTGTACCAGGCGTGGGCCTCCCGGCACGAGGTCGAGGACCTGCACGAGGAAACCGTCTGAGACGGAGAACGGTGGGAGGGGCCTGGGCATGGCGGTCATCGACATCAACGCCGACCTCGGCGAGGGATTCGGCGTCTGGGAGCTGGGCGACGACCTGGCGCTGCTGGACGTGATCACGAGCGCGAACGTGGCGTGCGGGTTCCACGCGGGCGATCCGCTGATCATGCGGCGGGTGTGCGCGGCGGCCGTCGAGCGCGGCGTGACGATCGGCGCGCAGGTGTCGTACCGGGATCTGTCCGGTTTCGGACGCCGCGAGATGGACGTGGCCGCGTCCGAGTTGACCGCCGAGATCCTGTACCAGCTCGCGGCCCTGGACGGGATAGCGCGTACGGAGGGCGGCCGTGTGGCTTACGTCAAGCCGCACGGCGCGCTCTACAACCGGGTCAGCCGTGACCCCGTCCAGGCCCGTGCGGTGGCCGAAGCGGTACGGGCGTACGACCCGTCACTTCCGCTGCTGACCCTCCCCGGCTCTGTGATGCACGACGTCGCCGAGGACCTCACCGTGGTCGCGGAGTGTTTCGCCGACCGTGCCTACACCCCGTCCGGGGAACTGGTGTCCCGCCGTGAACCGGGGGCCGTGGTCCATGACGAGGAGACGGTCGTCCAGCGGGCGATCAGGATGGCCATGGAGAACACGGTCGTCGCGCAAGACGGCAGTGAGATCGTGCTCAAGGCCCGTTCCATCTGCGTGCACGGTGACACACCCGGCGCGGTGGCGCTCGCCAAGTCCGTCCGGTCGGCGCTCTCGGAGGCGGGCATCGTCCTGGAGCCGTTCGCGTGAAGGTGCTGAGGGCCGTCCCGGACGCGGCGCAACCGCGTCCCGGGCAGCAGGTCCGCTTCCGCCTCTAAACCGGTCCGCCGTCAGGCCAGGCGGTGGGCGAGCTCGGCGAACGCGTCGCGCACGTCGTCGGCGGTGAGGAGCGTGAGGTCGTCGGGGGTGGCGCGGTCGCCGAGCCCGGCCACCCTCAGCGCCCGGCACGCGCACGCCTTCTCGTACATGGAGCGGGCGAAGCGCCCGTTGCCGAACTCGTCGATCCGGCCCGTCCCGCAGACCCGCTGGAAGACGAGGGCGAGGTCGTCCAGGGCGCCGTCCTCCCAGCGGTCACCGCCCTGCTCGGCGATCAGCTGGGCGATGCGGAGCAGCTCGTCCGGCCCGTAGGAGGGGAAGTCCACGCACACGTCGAACCGTGAGGCGAGCCCCGGGTTGGACGCCAGGAAGCGGCCCATGTCGGCGTCATAGCCGGCGAGGACGACGACGAGCCGGTCACGGTCGTCCTCGGCGCGTTTGAGCAGGGTCTGCACCGCCTCCGCGCCGAACGCGTCACCGCCGGAGTAGCCCGGGTTGCTCAGCGCGTACGCCTCGTCCACGAACAGGACGCCGCCGAGCGCCGAATCGATCACCTTGTTGGTCTTGAGGGCCGTCGCCCCGAGGTGCTCACCCACGAGGTCGGCGCGCTGGGCCTCGACCACCTCGGGCCTGGCGAGGAGCCCGGCGGCGGCGAAGATACGACCGAGCACGCGTGCGACGGTGGTCTTTCCGGTTCCGGGAGGCCCGGTGAAGACGAAATGGCGTGTCGGCGGGCGGGTCACCAGCCCCTGTTCCTGGCGCATCCGGGCCACCTGCAACTGCGCGGCGATCTCGCGGACCTGCCGCTTCACCGGTTCGAGCCCGATCATCGCGTCGAGCGAGCCGAGCGCCTCGTCCAGCGTCGGTGTCTCGGCGTAGCCGCGGTACCGCTCGGTGACCTCGGCGAACGCGGTCTCGACGTCGTCCGCGCGGAGGGTGACCAGGTCGTCGGCGCTGGGCGTGCCCGGCCCTCCGGACGCCGCCACCGCGTCGACGACCCGCACGTCCCGCGCGCGCGCCGCCGCCTCAGCCAGGGACCGGACGAACCGCCCGTTGCCCAGTTCGTCGACGATCCCGCGCCGTTCGACCTCCTCGAACCGCGCGGCGAGGTGTCGCCGGGCCTCCGGGTCGAGCCGGTCCTCGCGGAGCCCGGTGTGGTACTCGGCGATCTGGAGCAGCTCGGACGGGCGGTAGGAGGGGAAGTGCACGCGCGTGCCGAACCGTGAGGCCAGCCCGGGGTTGGAGTCGAGGAACTCGGCCATCTGCGCGTCGTACCCGGCGAGGATGATGACCAGGTTGTCGCGGTCGTCCTCGGCGCGCTTCAGCAACGCCTGGACGGCCTCGTCACCGAAGCGGTCGGGCTGCCCCTCAGCGGAGTTGGCCAGGCTGTATGCCTCGTCAATGAACAAGACCCCGCCCAGGGCGGAGTCGATGAGCCGGTTGGTCTTGATGGCCGTGGCACCGAGGAACTCACCCACGAGATCAGCACGGTGAGCCTCGACCACGGCCGGCTCTGGCAGCAGCCCGAACGCGTAGAAGATTTTGGCCAGCACGCGCGCGACGGTGGTCTTGCCCGTTCCCGGTGGGCCGACGAAGACGAAGTGCCGCATGGGCTTCTCGGTGGGGACACCGGCGGCGGCGCGCATGTGCGCGGCCTCGATGGACGCGGCGATGGAGCGGACCTGCCGTTTGACCGGCTCCAGCCCGATCATGTTCTCCAGCTCGGTGAGCGCTTCCGCGACGGAGATGTCCGGCGAGGCGTCGGCCCGGCGGTCGGGGGGAGGCGTGCGCTCCGGCACGGGGGCGGCCTGCGCCGCGGCGCGCTGCTCGTGGGCCGCTTGCGCGGCGCCCGCGGCACCGGCCTCCTCGCCCGCGCCCCGCCGGTCGGACCGGCCCGGCCGGTCCCTCCTGTCGGGGTCGGCCGGGTTCTTACGCGGTCCCGTCATGGCATCCCCCTTCGGGCTCGCCTGCTCCTGCACCCAGCCGGTCTCGTACGCCTCGGCGGGCACCGTCCGGCGTGCCCGGTCCCACCGGTACCCGAGGACGGCCAGGGCCGCGGCCCAGCCGGGCGCCGCGTTCGCCGCCGGCAGCGGCTGGGCGAGCACCGCCGTCGCCACCCCCGCGGCGGCCAGCGCGAGCAGGGTCGTGCGCCACGGCGCGTACCCGCGCAGGCGGTAGGCGGCGAGCGCCACGGGCAGGGCGAGCACCGCCAAGAGCGGCGTGGGGCTCAGGTAAAGCGGACCGCCGGCGTCCGGATAGAGCCCGCCGAGGGGCACCGACAGGGCGAGCCAGGACGCGATGACCGCGACGACCACCATGCCCGTGGGTGAGCGCAGGGTCAGATGGACCACGATCACAAGGATCACCGTGCCCGCCGCCACACCGAGGATCGGCCCGTCCAGGACGACCGTGCCCGCCAGGACCAGCGCGATCAGCAGTGATCCCCCCAGGAACCGCAGTCCCGGCGCGATCTGGAAGTAGCGCACCCGCAGGCGCTCGAAAAGATCCCGTGCCGCGGCGTCCTTCGCCGGGCGGGAGCGGGACCTGCCGAACAAAGCCATCAAGAGCGAGTAAAGCGCAGGACCGCCCGGAACGGGACTCCCCGCGCCCGGTTCGTTGGCGTCCGCCCCGCCCGCCTGCTGCGGAACGGGTGCGCCGCGGTCCCGAGACCAGGACATTCGTCCTGTCCGGAAGTGGAGATCCGAATCTACAGCCGGCACCGGCCGAATCCGTACCGTCGCCGTCATGGAAGTCAAAGCGACGCAAACGGCCACCGCGGTGGATATCACCGGTGTGACCAGGAGTTACGGGACGGTGCGGGCCGTGGACCGGCTCGACCTCCGGCTCGGCCGGGGGACGTCGGTGGCGCTGCTCGGCCCGAACGGCGCCGGCAAGTCCACGACACTCTCGATGATGCTCGGCCTGATCCCGCCCGACTCGGGCACCGTGACGGTCCTCGGCGCGTCCCCGGAGCGGGCCGTGCGGGACGGGCGCGTCGGCGCGATGCCGCAGAGCGGAGGGCTGATCGGCGGGGTGACCGTCCGCCGGCTGCTCGGCTTCGTCCGGGCCTCCTACGCGGCGAGGGCGCGCGGCCGTACCGTGCCCCCGCTGGACGAGCTGATGCGGACGGCGCATGTCACGGACCTGGCCGGACGGCGCGCCGACCGGCTGTCGGGCGGGCAGGCGCAGCGCGTCAGGTTCGCCATCGCCATGGCGGGCGCACCCGATCTCCTTGTCTTGGACGAGCCCACCGCCGGACTGGACATCGAGGCAAGGCGCGAACTGTGGGCCGGTGTGCGCTCCTACGCCGCGCAAGGGCGGACGGTGCTCTTCTCCACCCACTACTTGGAGGAGGCCGACGACTACGCCGACCGGATCGTCGTCATAGATCGCGGCCGCGTCATCGCCGACGGCACCAGCGAGGACATCAAGCGCCGTATCCCCGAGCGGACGGTCGGGTTCGACCTGGACCGTCCTATCGCGGCGGTGGACGGCCTGCCGGGCGTCATCGGCAGCGAGGTACGGGGCACCCGCGTGCACCTGCACACCACGGACTCCGACGCGACCGTACTCGCGCTGGCCCGGGCGGGACTGGTCCGCAACCTGGAGGTGACGGGCGCCGGGCTGGAGGAGGCGTTCCTGGCCCTGACCGGATCCCGGGGAGGCACACGATGATCGTCGACTATGTGCGGCTGGAGATGGTCCGGCTGCTGCGCGACCCCGGCTACCTCGTGCTGAGCCTGGTGTCGCCGCTGACGATGTACCTGGTGTTCACCAGCCTCGACCTGACCGGGCGACCCGGCCCGCAGGGTGCGGCGTACTCGATGGTGGGCATGGCGGGTTTCGGCGCGGTCGGCGCCGTGATGGGCAACGGCGTGTCCATCGCCGAGGACAAGCGGCTCGGCTGGATACGCCAGCTGCGTCTTCTGCCCCTCCGCCCGTTCGAGGCGGTCGCGGGAAGGACGCTGTGCGCGATGGCCGTCACTGTCCCGCCGATCGTCTCGGTCTGCCTGGCCGGAGCCCTGGTGAACGGGGTGTCGCTCAGCGTCGGCCAGTGGGCGTCGGTGCTCGTGCTGCTCTGGGTGGGCATCGCGCCCATGGCCGTGCTCGGCATCGGTCTCGGTTACCTGCTCACCGGGCAGCAGGCCCAGATGGCCGGTCTGGTCTGCTACATGGGTCTGTCCCTGCTGGGCGGCCTGTGGGCGCCGATCACGCGGTTCCCCGGCTGGCTGGAGCGCGTAGCGACCGCCACCCCGCTCAACCGGTACGGGGAGCTGTCCTGGCGGGTCATCGGTGGCGACGCTCCGGCGCCGGCCGGCTGCCTGATCCTCGTGGGCTGGGCCGTCCTGTTCGCGGTGTTCGCCGCCTACGCCTACCGGCGCTCGGCCCGCACGGTGTGAGATGTCCGTCCATCTACCGTGGTCTCGTGATTGAGGAGAACGACAGGTGATCCCCTGGAAGGGCACTCCGCAGCGGCGTATACCCGACCTGGACCTGGAGCAGGTGGACCGCAGCGGTCCCGGCGGCCACGCGTTCGTGTTCTGGCTCGTCGTCCTCCTCTGGCCGGGGTGGGATCTGGTGAGGGGCCGGACCCACCCGCTGTGGCTCGCGGTCGTGGCGCTGGTGGCCTTCGCGTTCCTGCATTTCGCCGTGGTCCGCACCGCTTTCGACGGGCGCTTCCCGATGCGGGTGCCGATCACGCTGCTGGTCGCCCAGACTGCGGTCGCGTCCGCCGCGGCACTGGCCTTCCACGGCCGCTGGTTCACCATGTTCCCGCTGCTGGGACTCGCCGCCGGGGTCGTCGTGGGGCACCTGCCCCGCAACGCGAAGGGCCCGGAGCTGCCGCTGCTCGTCGGCATCGGCGGCATCTCGTCCGTGAGCCTCCTCATCGGCTGGGCGGCCGGCGAGGGCGGCGCAGCGCTGGCCGCCAACTGGTACGGGACCGTGACGGCGGGTGTGGTCACCGCCGTGATCCTGCGGCTGTTCACCGTCATCGGCCTGCTCCGGGAAGCCCGGGAGGAACTCGCCGACGCCGCCGTGGCGCGCGAGCGGCTCCGCTTCTCCCGCGACCTGCACGACCTCCTCGGCCACACGCTGTCGCTCATGGTGGTCAAGGCGCAGGCCGTCCGCCGCGTCGTCGAACGCGACCCGGCCGTGGCCGCCGGGCAGGCCGCCGACATCGAGACCGTGGGACGGCGGGCCCTGGCCGAGGTGCGGCAGGCGGTCAGCGGCTACCGCGGCCGTGGCCTGGCCGACGAACTGGACGACGCGCGGGTGGCGCTGTCGGACGCAGGCGTGGATCTCACCGTCCGGCGCAGCGGGCACGCGCTGCCGCCGGAGCCGGACGCGCTGCTCGGCTGGGCGGTACGGGAGGGCGTCACCAACGTGATCCGGCACAGCGGCGCCGCGCACTGCGAGATCACGGTCCGGACCGACGAGGACGGGGCCGTCCTCCAGGTGAAGGACGACGGCCCGGGAAAGGGCGGAATCGGCGGATCCGGCGGTCACGGTCTGCGCGGCCTCTCCGAGCGGATGGAAGCGGTGGCCGGCACCGTCGAGGCCGGTCTCGTGCCGGGCGGCGGCTTCCTGCTCACCGTCACCGTGCCCGGCGCGGCGTCCGGCGGGACCGGTGGACAATGAGGCATGTGATCAAGGTTCTGCTCGCCGAGGACCAGGGCATGATGCGCGGCGCGCTCGCCCTGCTGCTCGGCCTGGAGGAGGACGTCGAGGTCGTCGCCGAGGTCGGAGACGGGGCGCGGGTGCTGCCCGAGGCGCTGCGGACCGTCCCGGACGTCGCCGTCCTCGACATCGAGATGCCCGGCCGCAGCGGTCTCGACACGGCCGCCGACCTGCGCCGTGAGCTGCCCGGCTGCAAGGTGCTGATCATCACCACGTTCGGGCGCCCTGGATATCTGCGCCGCGCCATGGAGGCGGGGGCGAGCGGGTTCCTGGTCAAGGACGGCCCCATCGAGGACCTCGTCTCGGCGCTGCGGCGCGTCCTGGCCGGGGAACGGGTCGTGGACCCGGCGCTGGCGACGGCGGCGCTGGCGGTGGGCCCGAACCCGCTGACCGGCCGGGAACGGGACGTGCTGACCGCCGCGGCCGACGGATCGACGATCGCCGACATCGCCGGGCGCCTGCACCTGTCGGAGAGCACCGTCCGCAACTACCTGTCCGCCGCGATCGGCAAGACGGGGGCGCGCAACCGCATCGAGGCGGTGGGCACCGCGCGGCACAACGGCTGGCTCTGAACCGGCATGTCCGCCGCCATCGTACGATCGACGGCGCGGGCCGCTTCCTCCAGGAGACCCCGGAGGACGGCTCGGCCACGCGATCGCGGCGTTCATGCGTTCTTAGGAGCCTCTTTGACCGACCCCACCGACGCCCTGCCCGGTCTTGATCCCGCCCCTGCGGGTTCCAAAGGGGTCTCGCGTGCCGCGGGCTACGAGATCGAGGACGAGCTGCGGGCCGCACGTCCGGTCCGGATCGCCGGAGTGGACGAGGTCGGACGCGGCGCCTGGGCCGGCCCGGTCGTGGTGTGCGCCGCGGTCACCGACCTGAGCCCGCCGCCCGTCCTGCCGGGGCGCGGGAAGAGGACCATCGCGCTGACCGACTCCAAGCTCCTCACCGAGGCGCACCGCGAGTCGTTCGCCGAGCTGCTGCCCGGCTGGCTCGCCGGGCACGCCATCGGCGCGGCGGGTCCCGAGGAGATCGACGAGGTGGGCATGACCGAGGCCCTGCGGCGCGCCGCCGTCCGGGCCCTGGAATCTCTGCCCGCCAGGCCCGACATGGTCATCCTCGACGGCAAGCACGACTTCCTGGGCGGGCCTTGGCGGGTCCGGTGCGAGGTCAAGGCCGACCAGAGGTCGGTCACGGTCGCGGCCGCCTCCGTCCTGGCGAAGGTTCACCGTGACGGGCTCATGGCAAAGCTGGACGGCGAGTTTCCCGGATACGGGTTCGCCGACAGCGCCGGATACCCGTCCCCCGTCCACCAGAAGGCGCTGGAGGAGCACGGGCCCACACCGCACCACCGGATGTCCTGGTCGTACCTGGACGACCTTCCACGCTGGCGGCATCTGAAGAAACACCGCGACCCCCTCGCGGGCGAAGGGCAGCTCAGTCTCCTTTGACGCCATCCCCGTGCCGTTCATGAGTCATCTCCGTCCGGCCGGGTAGGCGCTGTTCACTGGAGGTACATGCCATGGATGCCGTCGTGAAGAACCTGCTGCGCGAGTCCGGTCAGACGTTCGCCGAGGAGGCCGGCATAACGCTGAAGGACCAGCCGGGCCCGCTGTTCAAGCTCCTCGTCCTGGTGAACCTGCTGAGCGCGCGCATCTCGTCCGACATCGCGGTCGCCGCCGCCCACGAGCTGTTCGAGGCCGGGGGCGGCACGGCCCGCGGGATGGGCAGGATGTCGTGGCAGGACCGGGTGGACGCCCTCGGACGCGCCCACTACGTCCGCTATGACGAGAGCACCGCGTCCCGCCTGGGCGACACCGCCGACCTGGCCCAGGACAAGTACAACGGCGACCTGCGGCGCCTCGCCATCGAGGCCGGACGCGACACCGGGAAGGCTCGTGAACTGCTGCAGGAGTTCCCCGGCATCGGCCCCACCGGCGCGGACATCTTCTGCCGCGAGGCCCAGGCCATCTGGCCGTGGCTCCGCCCCTACATCGACGACCAGGTGAAGAGGGGCGCCGAACGGCTCGGCCTGCCCGCCGACCCCGGCGAGCTCGCCGGGAAGGTGCCGGACAAGGACCTGGCCCGGTTCAGCGCCGCCCTGGTCCGCGTCGCCCACGACAAGAAGCTCGCGGACCATCTGAAAGCCGCATGACCTCGTCCACCCGCGCGGATGGACGAGGTCACCGCATCGCCCGCGGGACGGTTCGTGCCGGTCAGTCCTTGCCGCGCGAGGCGACCCACTCCAGATTCCAGCCGTACGCCTGGTCGACGCTCATCTTCCCCCAGCGCGGACGGCCGGGCGGCGGCAGGATGAACCGTCCCTCGCGGCGGACGACCAGCTCACCGTTCACGTTCTCGATGAGCGCCAGGACCGCGTCACGGGACGCGTCCATGCAGTCGTCCATCCGCATGTCGATCGGCGGCGCGCCCACCGGGAACAGTGTGGCGATCGCGTCCAGGCCGCGGAAGTCGTCGGCGCCGTCGTAGATCTCGGCGAACACCAGGATCCGCTTGAAGTCACGGGTGTGGTCCAGATTGATGTGAAGGTTCTCACCCGTCTCGATGGCGCCGGTCCGGTCGTCCTTGTCGAGCTTGATGAACGGTGCGCGGTCCAATGCGCCCATGTCGCCGAGCGCGTGGATGATGCCCTTGCGGCCGTCCTGCAGCTCCCAGAGGCAGCACAGGTCCAGGTCGAGGTCGACGCCGCGGCGCCGCTTGCCGAGCCGCCCCTTGGCTACGCCCTCACGTGCGGTCCAATTGAGGTTGACGCGCATGTGCCCGCCCGTCGCGCCGTGCTTGGTGAGCGACACCGAGGGCGCGTTCTTCGTCAGGGAGATCTTGCCGCCGCTCTGCTGCGGCTGGGCCGCGCCAGGCGGAGGCGCGTACTGCCCAGGCGGGGGCGGGGGCGCGTACTGCCCGGGCGGAGGCGGAGCGTACTGGCCCCCTGGCGGGGGCGGGGGCGCGTACTGCCCCGGGGCAGGAGGCGGCGGGGGCGGAGCGTACTGGCCGGGGGGTGGAGGCGGAGCGTACTGGCCGGGCGGAGGCGGCGGCGTGTACTGGCCGCCGGGCGGAGGCGGCGGAGGCGCGTACTGCTGCTGTCCTGGCGGGACAGGCGCCTGCGGGGGCGGGGGCGGGGGCGCGGCCTGACCGGGGTCGTCGACCGAGATGCCGAAGTCGGTGGCCAGCCCGGCGAGCCCCGAGTCGTAGCCCTGGCCGACCGCGCGGAACTTCCACGCGCCCTGCCGCCGGTAAAGCTCACCGAGCACGAACGCCGTCTCCGTGGTCGCGCCCTGGCTGTCGAACCGGGCGACCTCCGTGCCGCCCGCCGCGTCCACGACCCGCACGTACAGCCCCTGGAACCGGCCGAACGTCCCGCCGTCCGCGGACGCCGCGATCACGATCCGGTCGATGGCCGGCTCGACCCGGTCCAGGTCCACCGACAGGACGTCCAGGACCGTCGGCCCCTGCCGCTTGCCCTCGTACCGGACCGCGCCGGACTTGTGCGCCGGCTGGTTGTAGAAGACGAAGTCGTCGTCCGAACGCACCCGGCCGGTCTCCGCCAGCAGGAGCGCCGACGCGTCCGCGTCGGGCACACCGGGACCGGCCTGCCAGCCCAGCTCGATCCGCACCGAGGGAACCGGCACCGGGGTGTTGGCGCCCTTCTGCATCGACATGAACGCTCCTCATCATCGGCCGACGTGACCAACCTACGGCGTGCCGCCCGGCCCCGCGACCTGCCATGAGAGGAGGACGCGCGGCGGCACCCCGGGGTTCCGTCCGCCCACGCGGGGCGTCAGGGGACGCGGGCGGTCCATTCGCGGGTGCTGAACTTGTCCGTGACGTACTTGTGCGCCAGGCGCAGCTCGTCATCGGTGACCCGGTCGCCGGTCAGCCCGTACCGGGTCCGGAAGTGCCCGATCATGCGGTCGATGATCTCCTCGCGGGCGAGCCCGGTCTGCCGCCGCAGCGGGTCGACGCGCTTCACCGCGCTGGCGATGCCCCTGTCGGAGATCTTCTCCCGGCCGATCCGCAGCACCCGCAGCATCTTGTCCGCGTCGATGTCGTAGGCCATCGTCACGTGGTGCAGCACCGTGCCCGCCGCGAGCCGCTTCTGCGCCGCACCGGCGATCTTGCCGTTGTCGGACGTGATGTCGTTCAGCGGCTGATACCACGCCCTGATCCCGAGTTCGCCGAGCGCGCCCAGCACCCAGTCGTCCAGGAACGCGTAGCTCTCCGCGAACGACATGCCCGCCACCAGCGTGTCCGGCGCGTACAGCGAGTAGGTGATGGTGTTGCCGGGCTCGATGAACATCGCGCCGCCGCCGCTGATGCGCCGGACCACCTCGACCCCGTGCCGCTCGGCGGCCTCGGCGTCCACCTCGTTGCGCAGTGACTGGAAGCTGCCGATGACCACGGCCGGGGACGCCCACTCCCACACCCGCAGCGTCGGCGGGCGGCGGCCCGCCCCGACCTCCTCGGCCAGCACCTGGTCGATCGCCATGTGCAGGGCGGGTTCCCGCGGCGGCTCGTGGATCAGCCGCCAGTCGTGGTCGCGCCAGTCCGACGCCCGCGTGACGGCCCGCCGCACCGCGATGCCCACGGCCTCGGCGGTGATCCCGAGCATCACCGTGCCGCGCGGCAGTCCCGCCTGGACGCGGGCACCGATCGCCCTCGCGTCGAGCCCGACGGGCAGCCCGTCCAGGACGCCGTTGATCGCATCGAGCGCCTCATCGGGTTCGAGGAAGAAGTCACCGCTGATCCTGGGGGCGCGCAGCAGACCGTCCACGACATCGACGTCGGCGACGACGAGCTTGCCACCGGGAACCTTGTACTCACCGTGCATCACGTACACCTGAACCCTGGCGCCGTACACCCCATTCCATGAGGTTCGACCGCGCGGACGAGGAGGTCCGCCGGCCTACGGGAAGCGAGCCTCATGCCGGACGGGAAAGTTGACCGAGTTGGCGATGAAGCACAGCTCGCCGGCCCGTTCGTGCAGCCCGGCCGCCCGCTCGGCCTGCCCGGGGTCGGCCAGCGTGACCCGGGGCCGCAGGACGACCTCCTCGAACCGCCCGCCACCGTCCGATGTCTCGGCCATCGTCCCGCACGGACGGTCCTCATACTCCGTGACCACGATCTTCTCGACGGCGCACAGATGCAGAAACCACAGCATGTGGCACTGCGCAAGGGACGCGACGAGCAGTTCCTCCGGGTTCCACCGGGAGGGATCACCCCGGAACGCGGGATCGGAACTTCCCACGATGGCGGGCTTGCCCGGTGCCTGAACCTCATGAGCCCGCTCATAGGCGCGGTAGGAACTCGTCCCAGCCCCGGTGTTCCCCGTCCACGTCACCGTCACTTCGTACTGATGGCTCTTCATCTCGGGCTCACCTTCGTCTCTCGCACCCGATCATTCTCCGCCACGGCAACGCGCTCCCCGGCATCTCGGTGAGCCGCTCCCCCCGGCATCCCTCCCCCGCCACCGTCCCACCTGCGACGTTCGCGATACCGGCCCGCAGGCCGTCATACTCTCCGTCGAACCGGGCCCCATCCCCATTGCTGAAGGAGTCGACGGCATGCGCTCACGACCGCTGTACGACGGCGTGGCAGTCCTCACGCGGCTCGGCGTGGGCGTCATCTTCATGGCGCACGGCTGGCAGAAGATCGAGGCCGGCATCACCGCGACCGGCCGCTCGTTCGGCGCCCTGGGCGTGCCGTTCCCCACCGCCGCCGCCGTCTACTCCACGTTCATCGAACTGCTCGGCGGGGCCGCGCTCATCGCCGGGCTGGCCCTGCCCGTCACCGGCATCCTGCTGTTCGTCGACATGGCCGGCGCGTTCGTCTTCGTCCACGCCGACCAGGGCCTGTTCCTCGTGGACGGCGGCAGGGTCCGCGACGGCTACGAACTCGCCCTCGTCCTCGGCATGGCCGGCCTGCTGTTCGCCGCGGGCGGCGGTGGCAGCCTGACCCTCGACCAGTGGGTCATCGGCAAACGCCTGCGCCGTCCGGACGACGACGAGGACGAGGAGGACGCCGCGAGCTTCGTGGAGTCACTCCGCCAGGCCGAACCGAAACCCGCGCAGAAATCCCGCCGCCCGGCGAAGACCCCCGCCGCCGCGCCCGAGCCCGCCAAGCCCCCGAAAGAGCCCGCCAAGGACTCCGGGGACGACCTGGTGGGGGCCGGCCGCCACAGGTCCTCCCGCCGCCGCCGCGCCGCGGCGACCCAGCCGGTCAAGCAGCCGTCCGCCGACGACGAGCCCCGCACCCCCTGACCCGAAGAGGGCGGGAAGCCACCCGCTCCCCGCCCTCTCACCGGATCGTACTGGGGCAGCGCACTTATTCGAGGGTGCGGTATTCCTACGGATCAGGCGCCTTCAGTCCAGTACCTCTGCAGCCTGGCGACGGCTTCCTCCTTGGTCATCATCGCGACCTCGGCCTCATCGAGACCGACCCTGGAGATCAGCAAGTGGACGAGGTCGGCGGGCAATGCCTCCGATGGCGGCGTGGGCGTTCCGCGATCCGGCACGACCTTGTCCTGGACACACCCCCAGAACGTTGCCTCGTCCACCTGAAGCTGATCGCGGAGGATATGGCCCCAGATACCGGGGCCATAGGTGCTCCGATCGACCGGGTGGGAGATGCGAGTCCTCAGGATCCGGCCGTCGGCAAGATCCAACTCATAGATGACGTGGTGAGTCCCGGTTCGCCCGCGGGCATTCCGCACCGGGCGCCACCCTTCCGTCCGGCAGAAGCGGTCGTGGTCATCACGCGCGGGCTGGGGCCAGGTCACCGAGCCTTCCCCACCAGCCAGTCACGCAACTGCTCATCATCGCTGAGGCTGATCAGCTGGACGAGCCCCCAGTTCTCGCGGTGGTTCGAAGCATCGAGCAGATGGTCCTGCCAGTCTTCGGCGTACTCACGCAGCGCATCGATCATCTCCGTGACGGCCTCGTCGAAGGTCCCTCCGTCCGCTGCGATGGGCAACCCGGGGATGAAGATCGACCAGCCGTCGGCTTCCGAAACCACTTGCGCACGCGATGGACTGACCACTGCGAGGTAGTGGCGCAATCGCTCGACGTCCACCATGGCGGTTGTGGACGACTCACGACGCACCGTGGCCACCCGTCCTGTTTCAGCTGCGTCAAGGAGCGCCTTGAGATGCGCACGGGCCTCCGTATAGCTGTCGAAGTGAACAGCGGTCATGGCAGTACCTCCGTCGCATCGTGCCTCCAGGGTGACGCCCGCAGGTAAGTACGTCAAGTACGTCACGTACTTATGATGCCACATGCACTGAAGAGATCGCGTTGCACTGGATGCAACATGATCCCCTCGGCGCGGTGGAGCGATGCCCCGTCCCTCCATCGCTCCACCGCTCTGAACTGGCCTTTCATGCCGTATCGAGGCCCGGTTTCAGCTGCAGCCGCTGGTGGAGCCGCAGCCCTCGCAGACGTAGCAGCTGCCCGCCGGGCGCATCTTGGTGCCGCAGGTGAGGCAGAGCGGCGCGTCGGCGGTACGGCCCTGGCGGCTCTCGATCGCCTCCACGGACGAGTGCGCCTCGGCGGACGGGGCCGGGGCGGGCGCGGCCGGCCGGGTGATCGCGGCGGACTGGGCGAGCGACTCGTGGTCGACCTCGTCCTCGGCGTGCAGGGCGGCGGGGTCCTCGCCGTTGGCCTGCATCGCGCGTTCCTCAGCGGTGAAGATGCCGAGGCCCGCGCGCTCCTCGTAGGGGAGGTGGTCCAGCGCCAGGCGGCGGAAGATGTAGTCCATCACCGAGGTCGCCATGCGGATGTCGGGGTCGTCGGTCATACCGGCGGGCTCGAACCGCATGTTGGTGAACTTCTCCACCCACGTCTCCAGCGGGACGCCGTACTGCAGGCTGATGGAGATCGCCATGGAGAACGCGTCCATCACGCCGGCGAGCGTGGAGCCCTGCTTGCCGAGCTTGAGGAAGACCTCGCCGACCCCGTCGTCCGGGTAGGACGAGGCCGTCATGTAGCCCTCGGCACCGGCGACGGAGAAGCGGGTGACGGTCGCGGGACGCTGCTTCGGCAGCCGCCGCCGGACCGGGCGTGGGACCGTGACCTCCGCCGGCGCCTCCTTCTCCTTCTCCTTCTTGCCGGCCACCGACAGCGGCTGGCCGACCTTGCAGTTGTCGCGGTAGATCGCCAGGGCCTTCAGGCCGAGACGCCAGCCCTCGAAGTACACCTTCTCGATGTCCTCGATGGTGGCCTTTTCTGGCATGTTGACCGTTTTACTGATGGCGCCCGAGAGGAACGGCTGGACCGCCGCCATCATCCGGACGTGTCCCATCGGGCTGATCGCCCGCTCGCCCATCGCGCAGTCGAACACCTCGTAGTGCTCGGGACGCAGGCCCGGCGCGTCCACCACGTGGCCGTGCTCGGAGATGTACTCGACGATGGCCTCGATCTGCTCCTGCTGGTAGCCGAGCTTCTCCAGGGCCCGCGGCACCGTGTGGTTGACGATCTGCATGGACCCGCCGCCGACGAGCTTCTTGAACTTCATCAGCGCCAGGTCGGGTTCGATGCCGGTGGTGTCGCAGTCCATCATCAGCCCGATTGTCCCGGTAGGTGCCAGAAGGCTCGCTTGGGCGTTTCGGTAGCCGTGCTTCTCGCCGGCCTTCAGGCACTCCGTCCACTGCTTGGCGGCGGCGACGTGGACGGCCTTGTCCATCACGTCCAGCGTGCGGATGCCGTCGTTGGCGGCGGCGTGCTTGCGCATGACGCGCTTGTGCGCCTCGGCGTTGCGGGCGTAGCCCGCGTACGGGCCGACCACGCCGGCGATCTCGGCGGACCGGCGGTAGGCCACGCCCGTCATCAGCGACGTGATCGCCGCGGCGAGGGAGCGCCCGCCCGCGGAGTCGTAGGCGTGCCCGGTCGCCATGAGCAGGGCGCCCAGGTTGGCGTAGCCGATGCCGAGCTGGCGGTAGTCCCGCGTCGTCTGCGCGATCTTCTCGGTCGGGAAGTCGGCGAACGTGATGGAGATGTCCATCGCCGTGATGATCAGCTCGGTGAGCTTCACGAACTTCGCGACGTCGAACATGCCCGCGTCCGTGAGGAATTTCAGCAGGTTGATGCTCGCGAGATTGCAGGACGAATTGTCCAGACTCATGTACTCGCTGCAAGGGTTGCTTGCGGTGATCCGTCCGGTTTCGGGGTTGGTGTGCCAGTCGTTGATCGTGTCGTCGTACTGGATGCCGGGGTCGGCGCACTCCCAGGCGGCCTTCGCCATCAGCCGGAACAGGTCCTTGGCCTTGACGGTCTCGATGACCTCGCCGGTCAGCCGGGCGCGCAGCCCGAACTCGCCGTCCGACTCGACGGCCCGCATGAACTCGTCCGACACCCGGACGGAGTTGTTGGCGTTCTGGTACTGGACGCTGTTGATGTCCTTGCCGCCGAGGTCCATGTCGAACCCGGCGTCCCGCAGCGCGCGGATCTTGTCCTCCTCGCGCGCCTTGGTCTGGATGAACTCCTCGACGTCGGGGTGGTCGACGTCCAGCACGACCATCTTCGCGGCGCGGCGGGTCGCGCCGCCCGACTTGATCGTCCCGGCGGAGGCGTCGGCGCCGCGCATGAAGGAGACGGGCCCGCTGGCCGTGCCGCCGGAGGAGAGCAGTTCCTTGCTGGAGCGGATGCGGGAGAGGTTCAGGCCGGCACCGGAGCCGCCCTTGAAGATGACGCCCTCTTCCTTGTACCAGTCGAGAATGGACTCCATCGTGTCGTCCACCGACAGGATGAAACACGCGCTCACCTGCTGGGGGGACTTGGTGCCCACGTTGAACCAGACGGGCGAGTTGAAGCTGAAGAGCTGGTGGGCGAGGGCGTACTTCAGTTCGTGGTCGAAGATCTCGGCGTCCTCCTCGGAGGCGAAGTAGCCCTCCCGGATGCCGGTCTCGGTGTAGACCTTCACCACGCGGTCGACGAGCTGCTTCAGGCTCCATTCCCGCTGCGGGGTGCCGACCGCGCCGCGGAAGTACTTGGACGTGACGATGTTGACGGCGTTCAGCGACCAGAAGTCGGGGAACTCGACGCCCCGCTGCTCGAAGTTCACCGAGCCGTCGCGCCAGTTGGTCATGACGACGTCACGACGTTCCCAGCGCATCTCGTCGTACGGGTGCACGCCGGGCGTGGTGAAAATGCGCTCGACCTTCAGCCCTTTGCGGCCCCCCTTGCCGCGCCGCGTCGGCGAGCCGCTCACCGTCTCCGTCATGGCCTTCCCCCTTCTCGGGCCCTCCCGCCGGGCCCAGCTCAGGAACAACCGCGCCGCCGCACGGGCCATGCCCGCGCGGAAGCGCCTTTACATGTGCTGGCGTGTGTTTCTGGAACCGTCCCTACCGGGACGGGCCGGGCTCCCCCGAGGAACCGGCCTTCCGCAGTGCTTCGATCTCCTTGGCGAAGTCGTCCAGCGACTCGAAGCTCCGGTAGACCGAGGCGAATCGCAGATAGGCGACCTCATCGAGTTCGCCGAGCGGCCCCAGGATCGCGAGGCCGATCTCGTGCGAGGGGATTTCCGCGGATCCGGACGACCTGATCGCCTCTTCGACCCGCTGTCCCAGCTTCGCGAGCGCATCTTCGTCCACCGGTCGGCCCTGGCAGGCCCTGCGCACACCGGCGATGATCTTTTCTCGGGAGAACGGCTCGGTGACGCCGCTGCGCTTGGCCACCATGACGAGCACATTCTCCTGCGTCGTGAATCGCTTGCCGCATTCGGCGCACGAGCGGCGGCGCCGAATCGCGGCGCCGTCGTCGGTCGAACGGCTGTCGATCACTTTGGTGTCAGGGTTGCGGCAGAACGGGCAGTGCACGCTTGATTCCTCCCCTGACGAAAACGAGTTACACCGATGTGAGTGCCATATATAGGGAACTACATCGATGTGACTACTAGATGTTGTGGTCAACCGTACGGCTCGACACAAGGGTTCGCAACCTGATCAGGCGCCTCACGGGTCACCCCCGACACGTCCGCGCAGGTCATCTCACCGGTCCCGATTTTCCGTCCCGGCGTGTCGCGGCACGGCGTCCGCCGCGATCGCGGAACGCCCGGCCGGATTCGGTGCGCGGGTCAGCCGGCGGGAAGGCGGATCTCCTGGCCGGGGTGGACGGTGGGGTCGCCGCCCAGGCCGTTGAGGTCCATGATCCGCTGGACGGCGCGCCGGGGGTCGCCGCCGGGGTCGGCGGCGGAGGCGATGTCCCAGAGGGTCTCGCCGGGTTCGACGACCACGGTTCTCGCGGGACGGGACGGGCCGTGGCGGCTCTCGCGCGAACCGGCGAAGGCACCGGGCCCGACGGTGGCCCAGAGGGCGGCGAGGGTGACGGCGGCGGCGAAGGCGACCACGACGGCGCGGCCGCGCCGGGTCAGCCGGATCGGGACGTGGTCACTGTGCGGGGAACCGGGCATCTCCGCTCCTCGACGTCGAATGAATTTTCGATCGAACGCCTGTACGATGTTCTATCAAGGGAAGGCCAGAAAAAGCGAGTGCATCTTCGAACAATTGTTTGATCATTTGGCCGGGACGCGATAGCGTTCCATGACGAGGAGTGACCGATCGAGGCGCCCGGGAGGCGACGAGCGATGAGCAAGGTCCGGCAGCTGCCCGACGGGCCGATGGACGAGACGGGCCTGACCCAGCGGCAGCGCATGGTGCTGGAGGTGATCCGCGACTCGGTGCAGCGCCGGGGGTATCCGCCGTCGATGCGCGAGATCGGCGAGGCCGTGGGGCTGACCAGTACCTCCAGCGTGTCCCACCAGCTCAGGTCGCTTCAGCGCAAGGGCTTCCTGCGGCGCGATCCCAACCGGCCGCGCGCGGTCGAGGTCCGGGTGCCGGGCGCGACGCCGGTGCGCACGGACGAGGAGCCCTACGACACCGCCACGGGCCGGCCGGCCGCGGCACGGCCCGCGCCCGCGTACGTGCCGCTCGTCGGCCGGATCGCCGCCGGTGGGCCGATCCTCGCCGAGGAGGCCGTCGAGGACGTGTTCACGCTGCCGAAGCAGCTCGTCGGCGAGGGCACCCACTTCCTGCTGAAGGTCACCGGCGACTCGATGATCGACGCCGCGATCGCGGACGGCGACTGGGTGGTCGTGCGGCAGCAGCCGGTGGCCGAGCAGGGCGACATCGTGGCCGCCATGATCGACGGCGAGGCCACGGTGAAGACGTTCAAGCGCCGCGACGACGGCCACATCTGGCTGATGCCGCAGAACCCGGCCTACGAGCCGATCGCCGGCGACGAGGCCTCGGTCCTCGGCCGGGTCGTGGCGGTCCTCCGCAAGATGTGACACGCCCGCCGAAACGGCCGCCGGACGGTTCCGGCGGCCGTTTCGGCGTGCCCGGTCAGCGCTTGGGAACGATGTTGACGATCTTGGGTGCACGGACGATGATCTTGAGAATCTCGGCGCCGCCCAGGGCGTCCCGAATCTTGGCCGAGGCCAGGGCCTTGCGCTCCAGCTCTTCGTCGGCGATGCCGGGCGCGACCTCCAGCCGGTCGCGGACCTTGCCGGCGATCTGGACGACACAGGTGACCGACTCCTCCACCAGCAGCGCCGGGTCGGCGGACGGCCAGCCCGCGCGGATCACCGGTGCGGTGCGTCCCAGCAGTTCCCACGCCTCGTCGGCGGTGTAGGGCGCGAACAGCGACAGCAGGACCGCGATCGTTTCGGCGGCCTCCCGGACGGCCGGGTCGGCCGGGCCGGGGCCGGAGTCGATGGCCTTGCGGGTCGCGGTGACCAGTTCCATGATCCGCGCGATCGCCACATTGAACCGCTCCGTCTCGACCAGCGTGGTGACCTCGTCGATGGTGCGGGCGGTGGCGCGGCGCAGCGCCGTGTCACCGGATGCGGAGTCGGCGCCCGGCGCCGAGGAGACCTCGGTCGCGATGCGGTGCACGCGGGACAGGAACTTCGCCATGCCGTGCGGCGACACGTCCGCCCAGTCGATGTCGTCCTCGGGCGGGCCGGAGAACAGGATCGCCAGCCTGACGACGTCCACCCCGAACTCGGCGATCTGCTCGCCCAGGTCGACGCCGTTGCCCAGCGACTTCGACATCGCCTTGCCCTGGTTGATCACCTGGCCCTGGTTCAGCAGCCGGCGGAACGGCTCGGTGAACTCGACCATGCCCATGTCGTACAGGACCTTGGTGAAGAACCGGCTGTACAGCAGGTGCAGGATGGCGTGCTCGACACCGCCGGTGTACTGGTCGACCGGCATCCACCGGCGGACCTGCTCGACGTCGAACGGGCCGCCCTCGTAGCCGGGCGAGCAGTACCGGAAGTAGTACCAGGACGAGTCGACGAACGTGTCCATGGTGTCGGTGTCGCGGGTGGCGGCGCCGCCGCACTTGGGGCACTCGACGTTCACCCAGTCGGCCGCGGCGGCCAGCGGCGAGGTGCCCTTGGGCGCCAGGTCGGCGCCGCGCAGCCCCTCGGGCAGCGTCACCGGCAGCTGCTCGTCGGGGACGGGGACCTCCCCGCACGCCTCGCAGTGGACGACCGGGATCGGGCAGCCCCAGAACCGCTGCCGGGACACCAGCCAGTCGCGCAGCCGGAAGTTCACCGACGCGCGGCCGGTGCCGCGCCCCTCCAGGATCTCGATGATGCGGGCGATGCCGTCGGCCTTGGTCAGCCCGTCGATCGGCCCGGAGTTGACGATCGCGCCGTCGCCGGGGGTGGCGACGCCGGTCTCGGCCGGGTCGGCCAGCCCGGTCTCGACGACGACGCGGACGGGCAGGCCGAACTTCAGCGCGAAGTCCAGGTCGCGCTGGTCGTGCGCCGGGACCGCCATGATCGCGCCGTGCCCGTACTCGGCCAGCACGTAGTCGGAGGCCCAGACGGGCAGCCGCTCGCCGTTGACCGGGTTGACCGCGTAGCGGCCCAGGAACACGCCGGTCTTCTCCCGCTCGGTCGACAGGCGCTCGATCTCGCTTTCGCGGGAGACCTCCTCGCGGTACGCCTCGAACGCGGTCCGCCGGTCGGGGTGGCAGATCTCCTCGGCCAGCGGGGCGTCGGCGGCGACGACCATGAACGTCGCGCCGTACAGGGTGTCGGGGCGGGTGGTGTAGACGGTGACGGGCTCGTCGCGTCCTTCGATGACGAAGTCGACGTCGGCGCCGGTGGAGCGGCCGATCCAGTTGCGCTGCATCAGCAGGACGCGCTCGGGCCACCTGCCCTCCAGCTGCTCCATGTCGTCCAGCAGCCGGTCCGCATAGTCGGTGATCTTGAAGTACCACTGGGTCAGCACGCGCTTTTCGACCAGCGCGCCGCAGCGTTCGCAGTGCCCGCCGACGACCTGCTCGTTGGCCAGGACGGTCTGGTCCTTCGGGCACCAGTTGACGTGGCCGCCCTTGCGGTAGGCCAGGCCCCGCTCGTAGAAGCGCAGGAACAGCCACTGCGTCCACTTGTAGTACTCGGGGTCGGAGGTGTGCAGGCGGCGCGACCAGTCGAACGACGGCGCGTACCGCTGGAACGAGGACGCCTGCGTCTCGATGTTGGCGTAGGTCCATTCGGCGGGGTGCGAGTCGCGCTTGATGGCGGCGTTCTCGGCGGGCAGGCCGAAGGAGTCCCAGCCGATGGGGTGCAGGACGTTGTAGCCGCGCTGGAACCAGTAGCGCGCCGGGACGTCCCCGATGGCGAACGCCTCCGCGTGCCCCATGTGCAGGTCACCGCTGGGGTAGGGGAACATGTCCAGCGCGTAGCGCCGCTCGGCGGTGGTGTCCTTCTCGTCGGCCGCGAACGGGTCGAGCTCCGCCCAGCGGGCCTGCCACTTGTCCTGAACCGCCCGTGGATCGTATTGCTCGTCGCTGCTCACGCTTACAGACTCCGGTTCCTAGCTGCAGGGTCGTAGGCCGTCCGCCGACATGAAACGGCCCCTCGCACAGGAGGGGCCACCACGCTGACGTCAGTGCGTCAACGTGGTCCTTCGAGGAGCAGCCTGGCTGACATACATCAAGAGTAGCGCAACCGCAAGCCCGGTCGCGGGGATTCAGCGGCCGGAGTCCTGGCGCGCCAGGGACACGACACCGGTCACCTGGACGCGGGTGAGTTCGAGGTCGGCGCCGACGGCGGAGAGCGTCTCCTCCTCCGACACGGTGAGCGGACCGTCGATGAGGGCGATCTCGGCCGCCGCGCGCAGGATGCTCTCGCGCGCCTCGGGGGCGAGGGCGGAGGCGGCGCGGCCCATCTCGGCGCGGACCTCGTCGAAGGGACGGCTGAGGTCGGCGGTCAGCCCGGCATCGTCGTAGCCGCCGTCGCCCGCCTGCCGGACGACGGCGACGGCGCGGGACCGGGCGGCGGCGTTGGTGTAGTCGCCGGAGCGCAGCACCTGGGCGATGGCCATGCGCAGCAGCATCGCGGGCATGTGGGCGAGCTGCGCGGTGGTCGGCACGTTCAGGACACCGGTTTCCCAGCGCCCGTGGCAGGTGTCGCACTCGATGAACTCCCCGCCCGTCTTGTTCAGCGGAATGACGGGGACGAAGAACAGGGTGAAGAAGTTGCGCCCCTGCCGGCGCCGGTAGTCGCGGTCGCCGCCGCAGCTCGGGCAGTGGAAGACTCCCCTGGTCAGAGTGAAGAACACCACCCGCCAACCGAAGATGATCAAGATCGCGCACCCCTTTTTCCGTGAGGCGGCACATCGTAGCGGTCCCCGCCGACGGAAATCCGCCCGGACGTGCGTAAACTCGGCGGTAACTAACCGGCCGGTCACCTTTCCGCGCGAGGAGTGCCATGCTCAACCTGTCCGTGCTGCTGGAGGACGCCGCCAGGGAGACGCCCGAACGTGACGCCGTCGTGTTCGGCGATCTCCGGCTCTCCTACGCGTTCATCGACTCGGTCGCGAACCAGGTCGCGAACCTGCTGCGGTCGCGCGGCATCGGGCCGGGCGACAAGGTGGCGCTGTCCAGCCCGAACCTCCCGTACTTCCCGATGGTGTACTTCGGCGCGCTCAAGGCGGGCGCGGTCATCGTCCCGCTGAACGTCCTGCTCAAGCCGCGGGAGATCGCCTATCACCTGGGCGACTCCGAGGCGAAGGCGTTCTTCTGCTTCGAGGGCACGCCCGAGCTGCCGCTCGGCGAGATGGGGCACGCCGGGTTCGAGCGGGCGGACGGCTGCGAGCACTTCTTCCTGCTGCCCGCCAACCCCGCGGCGACCGAGTCGCCGATCGAGGGCGCGGAGCTGTTCTGGGCCGCGCTCGCCGGCCATCCGGGCACATTCGACACCGCGCGGACCGGGCCGGACGACACCGCCGTCATCATCTACACCAGCGGGACGACCGGGCAGCCGAAGGGCGCCGAGCTCACGCACAGCAACCTGCTGTCGAACACCATGGTGGACGACACGCTCTTCTACCGGACGCTGCACGACACGTCGCTGGTGACGCTGCCGCTGTTCCACATCTTCGGGCAGACGTGCGTGATGAACGTCGGTTTCTACCGCCGGGCGACGCTCGTCATGCAGCCGCGGTTCGACGCCGGGCAGGCCGTCGAGCTGATGGTCAAGGAGAAGGTGAACATCTTCGCGGGCGTCCCCACGATGTACTGGGGGCTGCTGACCGACGACACGTCCGCCGAGGACATCGCGGCCATCCAGGAGAACCTGCGCGTCGCGGTGTCGGGCGGCTCGGCGCTGCCGATGGAGGTCCTCAAGGGGATCAAGCAGAAGTTCGGCGTGGACATCCTGGAGGGCTACGGCCTGTCGGAGACCTCGCCGGTCGCGTCGTTCAACCGTCCGGACCGTCCGACCAGGCCCGGGTCGATCGGCCTGCCGATCTGGGGCGTCGAGATGAAGCTGATCGACGACGGCTGGAAGGAGATCGAGGGCGAGGGGCCCGGGGAGATCGCCATCCGCGGGCACAACATCATGAAGGGCTACTACAGGCGGCCCGAGGCGACCGAGACCGCGATCAAGGACGGCTGGTTCCGCACCGGTGATGTGGCCCGCCGCGACGAGGACGGCTACTACTACATCATCGACCGTTCCAAGGACATGATCATCCGGGGCGGCTACAACGTGTACCCGCGGGAGCTCGAAGAGGTTCTGATGACCCACCCGGAGGTGTCGCTGGCCGCGGTCGTGGGCGTCCCGCACCCCTCGCACGGCGAGGAGATCAAGGCGTACGTGATCCGGACGCCGGGCGCCACCGTCACCGAGGACGAGCTGATCGCGTGGGGCAAGGAGCAGTTCGCCAACTACAAGTACCCGCGGATCGTGGAGTTCCGGGACGAGCTGCCGATGACCGCCACCGGCAAGATCCTCAAGCGCGAGCTGCGCTGACCCGCCGCCGGACCGGTGGCCTCGGCCGACGCCGAGGCCACCGCTCCACCCGGGCGCCGTGGCCGGGCGCCCCGGTGGACCGGGCCGGGGAGGCCGGCCGGGAGGTCAGAACGTGTAGGGCAGGCGCTTGATCCCGTTGATGAAGCTGGACTCCAGCCGGTCGGGGTCGCCGGCGGCGCGGATGCCGGGAGTGCGGTGCAGCAGTTCGCGGAACATCACGGTGATCTCGCGCCTCGCCAGGTGCGCGCCGAGGCAGAAGTGCGGCCCGGGGCCGCCGAACCCGACGTGGGGGTTCGGGTCGCGCAGGATGTCGAACTTCTCCGGGTGGGTGAAGACGGACTCGTCGCGGTTGCCCGACCAGTAGTACAGGAGGAGCTTGTCGCCCTCCTTGATCTCGTGGTCGTTCAGCGTGGTGTCGCGCGTCGCGGTGCGGCGCATCCAGATGACCGGCGAGACGTACCGGACGATCTCCTCGACCGCGCCGGGCATGCGGTTCTCGAAGTCCCCGGTGAGCAGGGCCCGCTGGTCGGGGTGGCGGGTGAACAGGTCGAGGCCGTGCGCGATGGCGTTGCGGGTGGTCTCGTTGCCGGCGACGACCAGCAGGATGAAGAACGAGCCGAGTTCCTGGTCGCTGAGCGACTCGCCGTCGATGTTGGCGTTCACCAGCGCGGACGTCAGGTCGTCGGTGGGGTTCTCACGGCGCCGCCGGCCGAGGTCCTCGACCAGGCCCTTGAGGGTCTCGCCCGCACCGAGCAGCGCCATCGCGTGTTCCTCGGCGCTGCCGGAGGGGACGAATTCGGCGTCGTTGCCCGCGAGGACGACGTTGGTGGCGTCCAGGACGGTCTGGTAGTGCTCCTCGGCGATGCCCATCATGTCGCAGATGATCTTCAGCGGGAGCCGCGCGGCGACGTCCGCGACGAAGTCGCCGGTGCCGCCGCCCGCCGCCATGTTCTCGACGATCTGCGCGGCGACGGCCTCGACCCGGTCCTCGAACCGCTGGATCATCCGCGGTGAGAACGCCCGGGACACGATGCGCCGGATCTTGGCGTGCCGGGGGTCGTCCATGCTGATCATCGAGCCGAAGTACTCGTGCATGTCGCCGGGCATGTCCGGGATGCTGATGGCGCCCTTGCCGGAGCAGAAGTCCTGCGGGCGGCGGGACGCCTCGACGATGTCGGCGTGCCTGGTCAGCGCGTAGTAGCCGGGGCCCTGCGGCACGATAACGATGTCGGGTTCCTCGAAGCGGATCAGCTCCGGGTGCCGGCGCAGGGCCTTGAACGCCTCGTGCCGGTACTCGTGCGGCCGCCGCCAGAACTCCCAGTCCGTCAGGTTGATGTCCTCGACCTTGAGCACGCGCCCACCACCTCGTCACATTCCGAACCTAATTCGGTTTACAGGCAGCCTCTCAAAGTAAAGTCGCCGGCGCACACCGATCGAAGGGGTGACCCACCTCACATTAACGGCGCCGGGCCCGGGACGACGCCCCCCGCGACGCCCCCAGGCCCGGCCGTCCGGTCAGAGCCGGCCCCACGCCTCCGTGAGCACCGACCGGAGGATCTGCTCGATCTCGTCGAAGTGGCCCTGGTCGCACACGAGCGGCGGCGCCAGCTGGACGACGGGGTCGCCGCGGTCGTCCGCGCGGCAGTACAGGCCCGCCTCGTAGAGCGCCTTGTCGAGGAAGCCGCGCAGCAGCCGCTCGCACTCGTCGTCGTTGAACGTCTCCCGCGTGTCCTTGTCCTTCACCAGCTCGATGCCGTAGAAGAAGCCGTCACCGCGGACGTCCCCCACGATCGGCAGGTCGAGCAGCCGCTCCAGCGTGCCCCGGAACGCGTCCCGGTTGCGCATGACGTGGCCGTTGAGGTCCTCGCGGTCGAACAGGTCGAGGTTGGCCAGCGCCACGGCCGCCGCCACCGGATGCCCGCCGAAGGTGTAGCCGTGCGCGAACATCCGCGTCCCTTCCTTGAAGGGCTCGAACAGGCGGTCGGTGACGAGCATGCCGCCGAGCGGTGCGTAGCCGGACGTCACGCCCTTGGCGAAGGTGATGATGTCGGGCGTGTAGCCGAACCGCTGCGCGCCGAACGTCGTGCCCAGGCGGCCGAACGCGCAGATGACCTCGTCCGACACCAGCAGGACGTCGTGCCGGTCGCAGATCTCCCGGACGCGCTCGAAGTAGCCGGGCGGGGGCGGGAAGCATCCGCCGGCGTTCTGCACCGGCTCCAGGAACACGGCGGCGACGGTGTCGGGGCCCTCGAACTCGATGACCTCCTCGATCCGGTCGGCGGCCCAGCGCCCGAACGCCTCGGGGTCGTCGCGGTGCTCGGCGGCCCGGTAGAGGTTGGTGTTCGGCACCCGGAAGGCGCTCGGCACGAGCGGCTCGAAGGGGGCCTTCAGGCCGGGCAGCCCGGTCAGCGACAGGGCGCCGTGCGGGGTGCCGTGGTAGGCGACCGCACGGCTGATCACCTTGTGCTTCGTGGGCTTTCCGGTGAGCTTGAAGTACTGCTTGGCGAGCTTCCACGCGCTCTCGACGGCGTCGCCGCCGCCGGTGGTGAAGAAGACCCGGTTCAGGTCGCCGGGCGCGAGGGCGGCGAGCCGCTCGGCCAGCTCGACCGCCTTCGGGTGCGCGTACGACCAGATCGGGAAGTAGGCCAGCTCGGCGGCCTGCTTGGCGGCGGCCTGCGCCAGTTCCTCGCGCCCGTGCCCCGCCTGAACGGTGAAGAGCCCGGACAGCCCGTCCAGGTAGCGGCGGCCGGCCGCGTCGTACACGTACGGGCCGTCCCCCCGGACGATCATGGGGATCTCGGCGCCGCCCTGAGACCCCGAGTGGCGCGCGAAGTGCATCCACAGATGGTCGCGCGCCGCCCTCTGCATCGCGTCGTGCTGCTGGCTGGTCACGTCCGGCTCCATCATCACGTTCCCTTAGTGCGATTGATCCAGTTGTCAAGATGCTAGATGAGCACGGAATCCGCTGTAAATAGCTACTGATACTCCGATATCCGAAGCTTAGCGGACCCGGTCGGCGGATCTTGCCGGCCGCCGGGTAGCGTGCGCCGCGAACCGAGGAGGCGGACATGGGCGACATCACGACCGGATCGGTCACGGCGAACGGGCTCGGCTTCGGATATCTCACGGCGGGCCCCGAGGACGGTCCCCTCGCGCTGCTCCTGCACGGCTTCCCCGACTCGGCCCGCACCTGGCGGCACCTCATGCCCGAACTGGCCGCCGCCGGATACCGCGCCGTGGCCCCCTTCACGCGCGGCTACGCGCCCACGTCCGTCCCCGCGGACGGCGCCTACCAGACCGGCGCCCTCGCCGCCGACGCCGTCGCACTGCACGAGGCCCTCGGCGGCGGCCCCGACGCCGTCGTCATCGGCCACGACTGGGGCGCCTTCACCACCTACGGCGCCGCGAACGTCGCGCCCGGCCGCTGGCGCAGGGCCGTCGCGATGTCCGTCCCGCCGATGTCGGTGATGACGACCGCGTTCTTCGACTACGAGCAGCTCAAGCGCTCGTTCTACATCTTCCTCTTCCAGACGCCGCTCGCCGGGATGGCGCTGGACCGCGCGTTCGTCGAGGGCCTCTGGCGCGACTGGTCCCCCGCCGGGGCCGACCACGCGGCGGACGTCGACCACGCCATGGAGTGCCTGGCCACGCCCGCCAACATCGAAGCGGCGATCGGGTACTACCGCGCCATGCTCGACCCGTCCAAGCACGTCGAGCGGTACGCGGCCGAGCAGGAGGCCGCCTCCGCCGCCGGGGAGGTGCCCGTCCTCTACCTGCACGGCGCCGAGGACGGCTGCCTCGGCACCGACGTGATCCACCTCGACGCCGTCCAGGCCGCCCTGCCGCCCGGTTCCGCCGCGCACCTGGTCCCGCGGGCCGGCCACTTCCTCCACCTCGACCGCCCGGAGGACGTGAACGCGCGCATCCTCGACTGGCTGTCCTGAGCCGGTCCCGGGCCGCGCAGGTCCCGCGCGGCCCGGGACGGCGCCCGCTCGCGAACCGGCCCCGGACGTGGACGGGCCGGCCGGAACAACGTCCGGCCGGCCCGTCTTCGTCGCGGGAGCGGTTCCGCCGTCACGCTTCCCAGTCGGGGCGCAGCGGCATGTGGCTCACGCCGCCGTCGTCCAGCTTGACCCCCAGCGTCTGGTGCAGCTGGATCCAGTTCTGGTTGAAGCCCAGCACGCAGCCCGCCATGTAGACGCGCCACACGCGGGCGGTGCCCTCACCCACCTCGGCGACGGCCTCGTCCCAGTGCTCGTCGAGGTTCCTGCACCAGGCGGTGAGGGTGCGTGCGTAGTGCTCGCGCAGGTTCTCCTGGTGCCGGATCTCGAAACCCGCGTCGTTCATCTGCATCTGGACGTAGCCGGGACCCTCCAGTTCGCCGTCCGGGAACACGTACCGGTTGATGAACCCGTTCTCCTTGCGGGACGGGGCCGTGTTGTCCGGGCGTGTGATGGTGTGGTTCAGCATCCGCCCGCCCTTGCGCAGCTTCCCGTGCAGGAACGAGAAGTAGGACGGCAGGTTCGCCTTGCCGATGTGCTCGGTGAGGCCGATGGAGCTGATCGCGTCGAAGCCGGTCTCCGTCACGTCCCGGTAGTCCATGTGCCGGACCTCCGCGAGGTCGGACAGGCCCCGGTCCGCGATCGCCTTCTGCGCCCACTCGGCCTGCTGCTTGGACAGCGTGACGCCGAGCGCCTTGACCCCGTACTCCTTCGCGGCGTGCATCACCATGCCGCCCCAGCCGCAGCCCACGTCCAGCAGCCGCATCCCCGGCTTCAGCGCGATCTTCTTCGCCACCAGGTCGTGCTTGTGGAACTGCGCCTCCTCCAGTGTCGCCCCCTCGTGCGGATAGCACGCGCACGTGTACGCCATGGAGGGGCCGAGCACCCACTCGTAGAAGGTGTTGGACACGTCGTAGTGGTGCGAGATGGCCTTCGCGTCCCGCCGCTTGGAGTGCCGCAGCCACGACGGGATGCGGCTGAACGGCGCCTCCTGCGGCGGCGGGTCCAGCCGGCGCGAGATCGCGCCGCGCAGCAGCGGGTCCCCGAGCACCGCCGCGGCGACCCGCGCCTTGTCCCGCGGTGTCACCTCGCCGAGCATCTGCTGCATCGTCGTCAGCGCGGTGATCATGTCCCCGTCGACGTCGACCATGCCGGTGACGTAGGCGCGGGCGAGCCCCAGCGCGCCCGGCGAGTGCAGCAGGTACGACACCGCGTACGGCGAGCGGACGTCGAACCGGATGTCGGCACCGGGCACCCCCGCCCGCGATCCGTCGTACGCCGTGAACTCCACTGGCGTCTCAGCCCCGGCAAGCCGCTCGAAGACCCTGGCCAGCGTCATGTTTCCCTCCTGTCTCTCCGCCCGGGCCCGCCCTGCCGGCCGGCTGCCCTCCGGGCTCCCCCGATACGGCGGACGCCTGTCAGCGTCCGCGCACGCACTTGTCGTAGAGGTCCAGCAACCGCTCGCCGGGGTCGTACCTCTCCTTGAGCCGCCGGTAGGTCTCCCCGTCGTAGTAACGCCAGAACTCGTCCCGGCCGTAAAAAGCCGTCGAGTAGAGGGACTTGTGCCCGTCAAGGGCCGCGACCTTACGTTCGATGAGCCGGTTGTGATGCTCGGGGATCTGGCCGGGCGGGATGCGGACCGTCCCCCAGAAGCCCGCGTTCACATACGTGCGGCCCACTTCCAGCGGGTACAGCGGCCACCGCTCCTTCGCACGCAGCGGGCACAGCCAGACGGGGCTCATGCCGACCTTGCCGTGGAAGAACTCCAGGAACTCGGGCAGCCGTTCGATCGGGACCTCGATGTCCTGGATGACGTCCTCGCGCGGACGCAGCCCACGCCACCGCTCCACGCGCGCGACGATGTGGTAGCGGCGGTCGTAGGCGACGAGCTTGCGGTACACGTCGGAACGCTTGTACCTGTCGGGCCACAGCCGCCGGACGGTCGGGTTCTGCACGCCGAACGCGCCCGAGCACCAGAACCAGTCGGTGTCCCAGCGCCAGATGTAGTCGCGGATCGTCAGGAAGTCGACCGACCGCTCCTGGATCGACCGGTAGTAGATGCCCTGGCCGGTGTAGTCGGAGGTGTACGGCGCCGAGTCGGCGAAGAACCCGAGCGTGATGTACTGCTCGTCGGCGCTGAAGACCGTCCCGTCCATGAAGTCGACGGACTCGCCTTCGAACGTTCCCGACTCGGTGATCTCGCCCATCGCCTTGGCCAGTTCCGCCGCGTCGGCGAACCGCAGATGCCGCAGCCGGACGTACGGGCTGACGCGGCGCAGTTCGATCTTCAGCCGCAGCGTGTAGCCGAGCGTCCCGTAGGAGTTCGGGAACCCGTAGAACAGGTCGGCGTGCTCGTTGTCGCGCGTCGCCGTGACGACCTCGCCGTCACCGGTGAGGACCTCCATCTCCAGGACGCCCTCGTGCGGCAGCCCGTCCCGGAACGACGTCGACTCGATGCCGAGGCCCGTCACCGCTCCGCCCAGCGTGATCGTCTTCAACTGCGGCACGACCGTCGGCATCAGCCCGTGCGGCAGCGTCGCATCGACCAGGTCCTCGTAGGTCGTCATCCCCTGGACCTGCGCCGTCATCGCATCGGCGTCCACGCTCAGCACCTTGTCGAACCCGGACACGTCCAGGCCGGGCGCCGCCGAGGGGTCACGCCACCGGAACAGATTCGAGGTCCGCTTCGCCAGGCGCACCGGCGTACCCGCCGGGATCGCCGCGTAGGACCTCCTGAGCGCGTCCACCGCCCGCTGATGATCGCCCTTGACCGCAAGCTCCGTCATCTACCCCTCCCGGGCACAGTTAATCGATCATCCTATGGACGGGTCCACACAACCCGGACGTTGCAGGAGTCACAGGCGGGAAAGGGAATAAAGCCACAGGTCTATACATCGGTGTCGTTTCGTCTCCTGAAGGCGACAGAACCGCTACAGGGCGGCCACGTCAACCTTTCCCCCAGGCCGCACACCGACAAACCCGTGTCACCTCACCAGACGCAGGATCCACGGATAGCGGAACGTCTGCCCGGCCAGCGCGAAGACCGCCGCGACCGCGGACAGCACCCACGCCACCGCGTAGGCGATCCCGCCGACCCCGAACGTGACGATCGTGAGTAGCAGCAGCGTGACCTGGTAGTTCACGGCCTCCGCCGCCTGCTGCCGGACGTACGCCGACCGCTTGCCGCTCACCAGCATCAGCACCAGCGGCCCCACGAACAGCGTCGGAACCGCCACCGCATGGGCCGCCGCCGCCAGCATCCGGTCCTCCCCCGACACGTTCCCGGCGACCGGCTGCCGGGGCGTCAGGTCACCGGTGACCGCCCCCAACTCGTTGCGCGTCCTGGCCGTGATCGCCAGTTGCACGCGCACGTCGAACTCGTCTTCGTCGAGGCGCCCCTCCGCGTAGGCCTCCTGAAGCCGCTGGACGACCGCTTCCCGCTCGGCGTCCGAGACCCGCAGATCCCCCACCGCATAGCTGCTTTCCATAACTCCATGCTGAACACGGCCCCACCCACCGGCCATCAGGGAAGACCCTGAGCCTCCCCTGAGTTCAGCTGGAGATACTCCTTCCCAGGTGTCAGTCTCCCGCCGAACAGCTCCGACACGGTCACGAACACATAGCCCTCGGCCGCCAGCCGGTCAATGATCCTTGGGACTGCCTTCACCGTCGTCGGATGGATGTCATGCATCAGCACGACATAACCGGGCTTCACCGACTTCAGGACCCGCTTTTTCACGTATTCGCTGTCGCGGTGTTCCCAGTCCAGCGGATCGACGGTCCACAACACCTGCGCCAGCCCGATCTTCCGCGTGATCCCCGTCAGCCTTTTCGACATCGACCCGTACGGCGGCCGGAAAAGCACCGGCGTGACCCCGGACACCCGCCGGATGGCGTCCTGGGTCCGCGTCAACTCCGACCTGGCCTTCTCCTTGGACGCCCTTCCGAGGTCGGCGTGCGTATAGCTGTGATCTCCGATCTCGTGCCCGGCCTCATGCTCCCGGCGGACGAGTTCTGGATACCTCACAACGTTCTCCCCCACCACGAAGAACGTCGCCTTCACCTTCCGCGCCGCGAGGACGTCCAGTAACTTCCCCGTGCTCTCCGCCGGGCCGTCGTCGAATGTCAACGCGACGCACTTGACCCGCGAACAATCCGGCGGCGGCGGCACCGGCCTGGGCTTCACCTCGGGAACCGTGCGCCGCACGGTGACCGGTCTCGCCTGGCCGGGAACCGGCGTGAGCGTGCTCAGCCCCCCGAACACCGCTGCCGCGAGCACGCCGGCAGCCCCTCGCCGGACAAGGTACGGCCCGTCCATCAACACCCCCGCTGCTGTTCACCCAAGTCCGCCAGTCTAGGGCGCGGGGCCTTTTCCGCCGGGGATGCCCATCGCTGTGTCGGGTAACCACCGCACCCGGAAAGTCGTTATTGTCGTACACCGCATCCGCACCAGACAACGGGGTAGGCGAATGAGGTTCCGGGACAGATTCGGGATTCGCAAGAACCGCGGATCCACGGTGACGAAACTCGACCGTGAGGCGACCGACGCCGACATAGGGGCGCTGATCGCCTTCGCCCGCGCACGCCGCGGCGTGGAATTCTTCGTCGAGCCGGAGACCTTCGCCACCGACACCACCGCCGTCGCCGTCGCCCACGACGGCGAATGGACCCGCCGCCGCGTGGGCTCCCCCAAAGTCATCGGTAAGGTCGCTCGTGATCTGGGCCTCCCCGTCTACGACGTCCAGATAGTCGGCTACCCGCCGCGAATGCGCGCGTGGAACGCCCGGAACCCCAGCCGCCGGATAGACCCTGGCTCCCCCGGCCAAGCGGTGGCTCCCTGATCCGGCCGCGCCCGCCCCGGCAGCCGCCCGCTGTCAGCCGGCTTTCCTTTCGTCGTCGTAGGCGGCGGCCAGTTGGTCGGAGGTCATGTGGAGGCGGAGCCGGGAGGCGGGGATACCGCTGTTGATCACTTCACGGAGGATGACGGCCATCGAGTAGGCGGGGTCGGCGTCCAGGGCGCGCTGGAGGGCGACGTTGGCCAGGCCGCCGTCGCCGGCCGTGTAGGCGGCGAAGGCCAGGAGTGAGGCGGGAGCGGGGGCGTAGGGTTCCTCGACGCGGCGCAGGATGTCGCGCCAGAGGGCGATGTCGGCGGCCGGGGCGCCCTCGTCGATGCGGATCCACGCTTCGTCGCGGAGGCGCAGGTCGGTGAGGACGAAGCCGAGCATGGCGGCCTCGTCGTCGGTCGGGGAGACGCCCGCGCGAGCCCGGGTGAGCAGGGCCCGCAGGAAGCCGAGGTGGTCGTCGCGGCGGGCCAGGTGGCGTTTTTCGGCGCGGGCGGTGGCCTGGCGCATGGAGGCGCGGGCGGGGCCGTCGACCGGCTGGACGGAGCGGACGAGTTCGGCGCGGTCGGCGAGGGCGACGTGACCGGCGTAGGTCGCCTGGGCGGCGAGGACGCTTGCGGAGATGTCGTACGGGGTCCCTTCGCGCGGGCAGCAGTCGTCGTGGCAGGTGAGCGACCACCAGCGGCCGCCGGCGACGCGGATCGCCTCCGCGGCGGGGACGCCGGCGGCGGCGAGGGCCGCGCGCATGGCCCCGGCGGATCGCCCGACCTCGTCCTCGGAGCCGTAACCGAGCAGCAGCGAGCGGGCGAAGCCGTTGCCGGCCAGGAGGGCGGCGACCCGGCCTGCGGCGCCCGTGGCCGGTAAGTCGAGCCGGATCGCGCATGTGCCGTGGTCGCGGCCCTCGAAGCCGATCACGACGAGGCTGCGGGACGGGTGGAAGCCGAGGAGGTACGGGACGGCGGCGATGGCGTCCAGGGCGGAGCGGATCACGAGAGGTGCCATGCCGTCGACACTCGCAGGGCCGGGAGGCGGCCGACGAGTTTCCCGTGGTTGTGGATAACCCGGATCGGACGCTCCAGGTTTGATGTGGTCCATCCTGGAATGGGGTGATCGGCGGGGGCCGGTCTCGCCGGGTGGGACGCGGGTGTCCGTCGCGGGCGGTAGCGTTGGGCGACGTGCCCGCCCCTGATCTGCTGACCGGCAGCGACACCCAGATTCCGGACACGGCGACCTTGCTCGCCGCGGCCGTCGCGTCCATCGGGGGTGCCGAGCGCCCCGGCCAGGTCCAGATGGCGCGGGCGGTGGAGAAGGCGATCGGGTCCGGGGAGCATCTCGCCGCGCAGGCCGGCACCGGAACGGGCAAGTCGCTGGCCTATCTGGTTCCGGCGATCCGGCATGCGGTGGACCAGCAGACGACGGTGGTCGTGTCGACCGCGACGATCGCGCTGCAGCGGCAGCTCGTCGAGCGTGACCTGCCCCGGCTGGCGGAGGCGCTCGGGCCGATGCTCGGGACGGAGCTGAAGTTCGCGATCCTCAAGGGCCGCCGCAACTACCTGTGCCTGCACCGGGTGCAGACGGGCGTGCCCGAGGAGGAGGACGGCCCGTCCCTGTTCGACCCGCAGCAGTTGTCCGCGCTCGGGCGGCAGGTCAAGCGGCTGAACGAGTGGGCGGAGGAGACCCGGACCGGGGACCGTGACGAGCTGGTGCCCGGGGTGGGCGAGCAGGCGTGGCGGCAGGTGGCGGTCACGGCGAAGGAATGCCTGGGGGCGCAGCGGTGCCCGCAGGGAACGGAGTGCTTCGCCGAGCTGGCACGGGCGGAGGCCGGTGAGGCTCACATCGTGGTCACCAACCATGCGCTGCTGGCCATTGACGCTCTGGAGGAATTCCAGGTCCTGCCTGAGCACGATGTCGTCATCGTGGACGAGGCTCATGAGCTCGTCGACCGGGTCACGTCGGTCGCCACCGGGGATCTGAGCGCGGCCGGGGTGGAGACCGCCGCACGGCGTTGCGGGCGCCTGATCGAGGATGCCGTCGCGGACCGGTTGAAGGAGGCCGCCGAAGGGCTCGGCATCCTCCTTGAGGAGCTGCCCCAGGGCCGTATGGACGTCCTCTCACCCGCTCTGGGCAACACCCTCGCCACCGTCCGGGACGCCACGCACGCCTGCATCACTGCGCTCGGCCCGGACAAGAAGGACTCCGACCCAGGTGACATGGCCGCGCGCAAGGCCGCACGGTCGTCGCTGGAGGACCTGCACGACACGGCCGTACGGATGCTGGAGGCGTTCCAGCCCGAGATGGCCCAACGCTTTGACGTGGTGTGGCTGGAGAAGCCCTTCGTCCAGGAGGGGCGCCCCAAACGGCCGCCGGCGCTGCACGTGGCACCCATCGGGGTCGGCGGCCTGTTGCGGACGACCCTGTTCGAGCAGCGCACCGCGATCCTGACGTCGGCGACGCTCACGCTGGGCGGGTCGTTCGAGCCGCTGGCCCGCCAGTGGGGCCTGCCATCGCTGGAGGAGGGCGCCCCGCGGGACGCCAGGGCGGCCGCCGAGGGGCTCGCGCGGACCGCGACGCAGAAGGGCGAGGAGACCGAGGTCGTGTGGTCCGGGCTGGACGCCGGCTCCCCGTTCGACCATCCGAAGGCCGGCATCCTGTACGTCGCCCGGCATCTGCCCCAGCCGGGACGGGACGGTCTCGCCGACGCCTACCTCACCGAGATCACCGAGCTGATCGAGGCGGCGGGCGGGCGCACCCTCGGCCTGTTCTCCTCGATGCGGGCCGCGCGGCAGGCCGCCGACGAGCTGAAGGACCACCTGTCGCATCCGCTGCTGTGCCAGGGCGAGGACTCGACGTCCCTGCTGGTCAGGCAGTTCACCGAGGACGAGCGGACCTGCCTGTTCGGCACCCTGTCGCTCTGGCAGGGCGTGGACGTCCCCGGCCCGTCGCTGCAGCTCGTCATCATGGACCGCATCCCGTTCCCGCGTCCGGACGACCCGGTGTCCTCGGCCCGGTCGCGGGCGGTCGCGGCACGCGGCGGCAACGGCTTCATGTCGGTCGCCGCGACGCATGCCGCGCTGCTGCTCGCCCAGGGCGCCGGGCGCCTGCTGCGTTCGATGGACGACCGCGGCGTCGTCGCCGTCCTGGACCCGCGGCTCGCCACGGCACGGTACGGCGGCTTCCTGAAGAACTCGCTGCCGCCGTTCTGGGCCACGACCGACCCGGACGTGGTCCGCGGCGCATTGCGCCGCCTCGACGCCGCCGCTGCGGAACCGTCCTGACGGGCCGCTCGCGGCCGGCGGCTCAGCGTCGGTAGGCGGCCAGGAATTCGCCTATGCGGCCGACCGCGTCCTCCAGGTCGTCGGCGTACTGGAGGGTGACGATGCGGAAGTGGTCGGTGGACGGCCAGTTGAAGCCCGTTCCCTGGACGACGAGGAGCTTCTGGTGTTCGAGGAGGCCGAGGGCGAAGGCCATGTCGTCCTCGATCGGATACATCTCGGGGTCGAGGCGCGGGAAGACGTAGAGGGCGCCCTGCGGCTTGACGCAGCTGACGCCGGGCAGGTCGTTCAACAGCTTCCAGGCGCGGTCGCGCTGTTCGCCGAGGCGGCCGGTCGGCAGGACGAGGTCGTCGATGCTCTGGTGGCCGCCGAGCGCGGCCTGGATGGCGTGCTGGCCGGGGACGTTCGGGCACAGCCGCATGTTGGCGAGGATGTCGAGCCCCTCAATGTAGGACTCGGCGTGCTCCTTCGGCCCGGACAGCACGACCCAGCCCGAGCGGAACCCGGCGACCCGGTAGTTCTTCGACAGCCCGCCGAAGGTGAGGCAGAGCAGGTCGGGCGCCAGCGACGCGATCGGGACGTGCTCGGCGCCGTCGTACAGGATCCGGTCGTAGATCTCGTCCGCGAAGACGATCAGCCCCCGGCGGCGGGCGACCTCGACGACGCGGGACAGCACCTCGCGTGAGTAGACGGCGCCGGTCGGGTTGTTCGGATTGATGATGACGATGGCGCGGGTCCGGTCGCCGATCTTGGCTTCGATGTCGTCCAGGCTCGGCTGCCAGCCGTCGTCCTCGTCGCACAGGTAGTGGACGGGCGTGCCGCCGCAGAGCGAGACGGACGCCGTCCACAGCGGGTAGTCGGGCGTGGGGATGAGGACCTCGTCGCCGTCGTTGAGCAGCGCCTGCAGGGTCATGACGATGAGCTCGGACACGCCGTTGCCGAGGTAGACGTCCTCGACGTCGATGCCGGTGACACCGCCCGCCTCGAACTGCTGCACGATGGCGCGGCGGGCGGGCAGGATGCCCTTGGAGTCGCTGTAGCCGTGCGCCTCCGGCAGGTTGCGGATCATGTCCTGGAGGAGCTCGGGCGGGGCCTCGAACCCGAACGGGGCCGGGTTGCCGATGTGCAGCTTGAGGATGTTGTGCCCCTCGGCCTCCAGCTGCTTGGCGCGCTTCAGCACCGGCCCGCGGATGTCATAACAGACGTTGGTGAGCTTGCCCGACTGGTTGACCTGCATGGGGTCACCATATCCGGGAGGTGCGGGCCCGCCGCCCCGTTTCCCCGGCGCGGCGGGACAACGGCGCGGCGGGGAACGGGGCGGCGGTGTCACGGCGCGGAGATCGCGGACAGGATCGCCAGCCGCGCCGCGCGCCGGGCGGGACGGATCGCGGCGAGCGCCCCCGCCACCGCGCCGACCGCCGCGATGACCGCGAGCTGGACGGCGGACGGCGCGAACGGGTTGCCCAGGGCGGTGCCGAGCCCCCAGCCCAGGAACACGCCGAGGCCGAGCCCGCCGCCGGTGCCGAACAGTGCCACGATGACCGATTCCCAGCGGACCATCGACCGGATCTGCGGGCGGGTCGCGCCGACCGCGCGGAGCAGCCCGAGTTCGCGGGTCCGTTCGTGGACGGCGAGGGACAGCGTGTTGGCGATGCCGAGCAGCGCGACGACGATGGCCAGGATGAGCATCCCGTAGACGACGGTGATGAAGCCGGCCATCTCCTCGGTCTGCGCGGCGACGAAATCGTCCCGCGACTGGACCTCGGGTGCGCCGTAGGGTTTGGCCAGCGCCGTCAGGGCCTGCCGGGTGGACGCGGCCGACGCGCCGGGGTTCAGTTCGACGAAGGCACGCGTGTCCAAGGGCTGCCTGGTGTGCGCGTTCCATACGGTGCGCGGAACGAGGTAGTCACCGGTCAGGTCGGTATTCTCGTAGACGGCCCCCACGGTGAGCTTCTGTGAGGTGCCGTCCGCGAACGTCACGCCGACCGGGGTGCCCACCTGCCAGTGGTTGTCATCCGCGGCCTTCTTCGATACGGCGAACGTGCTCGCGTCGCTGAGGCCGCCCTGCGTGACGCCCAGGTCGAGGACACGCCGCAGGCTGGACGGGTCGGCCACGCTGACGGTGGAGGGGGAGCCGTCCACCCGCATGCTGCCCGTGCCGAGCCCCGCGACCTCGCGCACCTGGGGCAGTTTCGCCGCCTCCCGGACGAGGGACGTGCTGAACCCGCCGGTCTCGTTGTTGCCCGCGTTCACCACGATCGGGCCCTTGAACGACCCGGCGACGCCGTCCTCCAGGGACGCGCGCAGCGACCCGATGAACACCGTCATCAGCGTGACGACGCCGACGCCGATCATCAGCGCGGTCGCGGCGCCGGCGGTGCGCGCCGGGCTGCGGGAGGCGTTGTCCCGCGCGAGCGTCCCCGGCACCCCGCGCAGCCGCGCCGCGGGCCCGCCGAGCAGCAGCGCGACCGGCCCGGCGGCGACCGGCCCGAGCGCCACCATCGCGGCGGCGGTCACGACCGCGCCCGCGGCCGCCATCGCCGTCTGCCCGGTGACCGCGCCGAACACGACGGTCCCGATCGCGACCGCCGCGAAGACGCCGCCGACGACGACGCGGGTGTCGGACGGGCCGGACGCCTCCGCCGCGACCTCGCGCAGCGCGGCCAGCGGCGGCACCCGCGACGCCTTCAGCGCGGGACCGAGCGCCGCGATCAGGGTGACCAGCAGCCCGACCGGCACCGCGATCATGATCGAGGTGGGGGCGACGGTGAGGCCCTCCATCGCGATGCCGATCCGGAACCGGGTGAACAACTGCCGGAGCAGGGCCGCGAAGCCGAGCCCGCCGGCGAGGCCCGCGAGGGTGGCGGCACCGCCGACGACCAGGGCTTCGAAGCCGACGATCGTGACGACCTGGCGGCGTCCGGCGCCGAGGGCGCGCAGCAGCGCCGACTCGCGGGTCCGCTGCGCCATCGTGATCGCGAACGTGTTGTGGATCGAGAACGCGGCGACGAGCAGCGCCACGCCGCCGAACGAGGCCAGCACGATGCGGAACACGCGCAGGAAGCCGCTCTGGACGAGGCTCATGCCCTCCTCGACCTGCGCCTTGTTCGTGATGGCCTCCACCCCGGCGGGCAGGACCGGCTTGATGCGGGACGCCAGTTCGGCCTGGCTGACGCCGTCCCGCGCGCGGACGGCGACGCCGCTGATCCGGTCGGTCCCCTGCACGACGTGCTCGCGGGCGCCTTCCAGCGAGAACGCCGTGAAGGACGTCTCGCCGAACGCGTCCTCGGCACCGAACTTGCTGATCCCGACGACGGTCACCGGGACCTTCCGCGGCGTGAGCACCGCCGTCCGGTCGCCGACCTTCAGCTTCCCCTCATCGGCGAACATCTTGTTGATGACGACCTCGTCGGGCGCGCGGGGCGCCCGCCCGGACACCAGGTGGTACGGGTTGAGCTTGGCGTCGGTCACCCAGTTGCCGGCCGTCCGGGGTCCGCGCGACTGGATCGTGGTGCCGTCCTTGGTGAGCAGTTGGCCCGACCCCTCGATGGTGGGTTCGGCGTTCGCGACGCCGTTCACCTGACGCACCCTGTCCAGGAGGGACGCATCGATCTGCCCGCGCGCGCCCCACGGCGCATCACTGACCTTGGTCGCGTTCCTTACGGTCACGTCCGTTTTGCCGTACGCCTTGGAGAAGTATCCGTCGATGCTCGCCGCGAGCGTGTCGCCGAGCACGAGCGTTCCGGTCAGGAACGTCACGCCGAGGAAGACGGCCGCCAGGGAGCCGACCATCCGGCGCTTGCGTCCCCACAGTTCCTTGAAAACGAGCCCGATCATGAGTGGTCTCCCAGCCCTCGCATGCGGTCCAGCACCCGGTCGGCCGTGGGCGCGTCCATGAGGTCGACGATCCGGCCGTCAGCGAGGAACACCACCGCGTCGGCGTGCCCCGCGGCGACCGGGTCGTGGGTGACCATCGCGACGGTCTGGCCCAGGTCGTCCACCGCGTTGCGGAGCAGCGCCAGGACCTCGGCGCCGGTGCGGGAGTCGAGGTTGCCGGTCGGCTCGTCCGCGAACACGATCTGCGGGCGGGTGACCAGCGCGCGCGCCAGCGCCACCCTCTGCTGCTGCCCGCCGGACATCTCCGACGGCCGGTGCGACAGCCGGTCCCCCAGCTTGAGGACGCGGACGACCGTGTTCAGCCACTCCCGGTCCGGGCTCGTCCCGGCCAGCGTGAGCGGAAGCAGGATGTTGTCGCGCGCGGTGAGGGTCGGGATCAGGTTGAACGCCTGGAACACGAATCCGATGCGCTCGCGGCGGAGCCTGGTCAGCCGCCGGTCCGACAGGGCCCCGAGTTCCTGGTCGCCGACGTAGACCTTGCCGGACGACGCGTCCTCCAGCCCGGCCACGCAGTGCATCAGCGTGGACTTGCCGGCGCCGGACGGGCCCATGATCGCGGTGAACCGCCCGGCCGGGAACTCCACGGTGACGTCGTCGAGCGCGCGCACCGCCATGTCACCGGACCCGTACACCTTGCCGAGGCGGACCGTGCGGGCGCCGCCCGCCGCCGTCCCCTCGCTGATCGTTCGCTTCGCTTCTGCTGCATTTCCCATAGCGGGATCGTGGCGGCACGGCCCGGGAGCCGTCGTCCGGCCAGGAGAGTCACCCGCACTGCTCCCCGCGCAGCACTCCGGCCTCCCCTGCTACGTCCGCCGCGGTATGCGGAGAGGCCAATAAGACTCGATGTCCAATTGTGATGCGGGCAACATACATGCAGGCTTGATTGCTTGTATCTGCGCTCGTACGGTCGGAGACATGGCAGTAAGCAGCCACCGACGGCACCGCTACGGCGCCCCGAGCCGCCGTACGCAGCAGGAACGCCGGTCGCGCACGCGGGCCAGGCTCCTGGAGGCGACCATGGAGTGCCTGGTGGACCTCGGCTGGTCCGGGACGTCCACCACGGAGGTCGCCCGCCGCGCCGGCGTCTCGCGCGGGGCGCAGCAGCACCACTACCCGACGAAGATGGTGCTGGTCGCCGCCGCGCTGGAGCATCTGCTGGAGGCGCAGCGGCTGGCGTACGAGACGGCGTTCGCCGTCCTGCCGCCCGAGCGGCGCAACGTGTCGGGCGCGCTCGACCTGCTGTGGGAGGTGTTCCGCGGCCGTCCGGCCAAGGCCCTCACGGAGCTGGCGGTGGCGGCCCGCACCGACGACGAGCTGCGGCCCCTGTGCCGCGACCTGAACGAGCGGATCCTCCAGGTGATCCTGGAGACGTTCGAGCGGCTGTTCCCGGAGAACACTCTGCCCCCCGACTTCGTCCCGGCGATGCTGCGCGGCGTGTTCGCGATGTTCGTCGGGCTGTCCATCCAGAACGCGCTGGACGACGACGCCGAGGGCCACCAGGCCGCGGTGCTGCGCCAGGTCAAGGACGTCGCGCAGCTGATCGTCCCACAGCCGGGCATCCCGGCCGGCCCGCCCATGCCCGACACGCCCGCGGAGGCGTCGTCGCCCGGATCCGAGCAGTGACCCCGTCCCCGTGACCCCCGTCGGCGCCCGCCGACCGCACCGCCCCGAGGGAGCGCCTCACATGCCGAAAGCCCCCACCGAACTCGCCGACGAGCTCCGCGAGCAGGTCAAGGACAAAAAGTCGTACATCGGTGTCATCGACCGCCTGAACAAGGCGTCGGTGGAGAAGCACTGGGAGGCCTACGCCGACATCCCCTGGGACGACCCCGAGTTCGCCGTGGACAAGAACGACCCGCGCTGGGTGCTGCCGCCGTTCGACCGGCTCGGCGAGACGGCCTGGTACCAGGCGCAGCCGCCGGAGATCCAGGCGCAGATCGGGCTGTGGCGCATCGCCACCGCGATGAAGATCGGCCTGCAGTTCGAGAACCTGCTGAAGCGCGGGCTGCTCAACTACGCCTACCGGCTGCCGAACGGCCGTCCCGAGTTCCGGTACGTCTACCACGAGACGACCGAGGAATGTCATCACGGGATGATGTTCCAGGAGTTCGTGAACCGGACGAAGATGCCGATCCGCGGCATGCCGCGGTCGCTCAGCCTCATCGCGCAGGCCGCCCCGTGGATTCCGCTGGTCAGCACCGAGATGTTCTTCATATTCGTGCTCGGCGGCGAGGACCCGATCGACTACGTCCAGCGCAAGTCCCTCAAGGGCGGGCACGTCAAGCACCCGCTCGAAGAGACCATCATGAAGATCCACATCGCGGAGGAGGCCCGGCACATCTCCTTCGCCCGGCACTACCTCAGGCACCGGGTGCCGAACATGAACCCGCTGCGCCGCCGCGTCCTCGGCATCGCGACCCCGGTCGTGCTCGGCGTGATGGCGCGGATCATGCTGGCCCCGCCCGGCCCGATGGTGCGGCACTTCGGCATTCCGAAGGACGTCGTCCGCGCCGCCTACAAGAACGAGGCGTCGCAGGCGGAGATCTCCAACTCGGTCGGCAAGATCCGCGACCTGATGGCCGAACTCGGCGTGATCAGCCCGGTGAACAGGCAGGTCTGGAAGGCGTTCGGCATCTGGGACGAGCCGAGGCAGCGCCGCGCCGGCACCGGGCGGAGCGCGCGATGAGCATCGCGATCGTGACCGGAGGCGCATCCGGCATCGGCCGCGCGATCGCCACGTCCCTGGTGGCGCGCGGCGACACCGTCGTGGTCACCGACGTCAACGCCGCGGGCGCCGCGCGGGTGGCCGACAAGCTGAACACCCTCGGCAGGGGCAAGGCCACGTCCGCCGCCCTGGACGTCACCGACGCCGGCGCCGTCACCGACCTCTATAAGGGCGTCAGGGCCGACCACGGACGGCTCGACCTCGTGTTCAACAACGCGGGCATCGCGATCGGCGGCCTGGCCGAGGAACTCACCCTCGACCACTGGAACCGCGCCATCGACATCAACCTCAAGGGCGTCGTGCACGGCGTCCACGCCGCCTACCCGATCATGCTGGAGCAGGGCGGCGGCCACATCGTGAACACCGCGTCGCTCGCCGGGCTCGTCCCGATGCCGATCGGCATCCCCTACACCGCCACCAAGCATGCGGTCGTCGGGCTCTCCCTCGGCCTGCGCGCGGAGGCCGCCGGACGCGGCGTCAAGGTCAGCGTCGTGTGCCCGTCCTTCGTCGACACCCCGCTTCTGCACAACGTCAACCCGGACCTGCCGGAGACGGCGCTGAGCGGCGACGCGACCGGTGACATCGCCAAGGCGTCCCCGCGCCTCTACACGGCGGAGAAGCTGGCCCGCGACATCATGCGCGGCGTCGCGAAGAACCAGGCGCTCATCGTCGCGCCCGCGCACGGCCGGATCGCGTGGCGGGGCGTCCGGCTCAACCCCGGCGCGGCCGTCCGGGTGGCGCAGCTCGCCGTGAACCGGATCCGCGCCGGGAAGTGAGCCCGTTCAGGCGGGGGCGCGCCGGATCACCAGCAGCGCGACGTCGTCCTCGGTCCGCTCGCGGCCGATGAGCGCCGACATCACCGTGGCGCTCACCTCCTCGGGCGGACCGGCGAACACCACCTCGCAGAGCCGGTCGATGCCGGTGTTCACCGAGCTGCCCCGCCGCTCCACCAGCCCGTCGGTGTAGAGGGCCAGCAGGCCGCCCGGCGGGAGCGTGACGGTCACGGTCTCGCGCGGGGTCTCGATCCCGAGGCCGATGAGGACGTCGGGTTTCGTGTCGACACACCGCGCGGGACGTCCCGGCAGGGCCAGGGCGGGCGGCAGATGGCCGGCCGACGACAGCCGGACCCGCTCCAGCCCGGGATCGAACACCGCGTACAGGACCGTCGCCGTCGCGTCGGGCTCGAAGTGCTGCATCTTGCGGTCGAGCCTGCGCAGCACCTCGGCGGGATCGGTGCTCTCCAGCGCGTAGGCCCGCAGCGCGCTGCGCATCCGGCCCATCACGACGGCGGCGCCGAGCCCGTGCCCGGCCACGTCCCCCATGACGATGCCGATCTCGCCGGACGGGAGCGTGAACACGTCGTACCAGTCGCCGCCGACGCTCGCCTTGCCGGGACTGTAGCGAGCGGCGAGCTCGGCGCCGGGGATGTCGGGAAGCGCGGTCGGTATGAGGCTGCGGGTCAGTTCCCGGGCTCCGGCGCGTTCGGCCCGGCTGACCAGCGCCTGCACCGCCAGCGCCGCACGCGAGGCCGCGAGCTGCAGCAGTTCGGCCTCGTCCTCGGTGAACTCGCGGTGGGTGAGCGTCCCGACGTGCAGCACCCCGACCACCCGGCCACCGCCGATGAGCGGCACGCCGAGCAGGGAGCGCAGGCCCCGCTCGGCGAGCAGCGGGTTGAACACGGCGGCGCTCGGCACGTCCGCGATGTAGACGGGGCGGCGCTCGGCGGCGACACGCCCGGAGAAGCCCCGGCCGACCGGGACGCGCGCGGCCTGGCTGACCTCCTCCTCGATGCCCTTGGCGGCCGTCGCCTCAAGGAAGCGCCCCTGCCGGTCGAGGAGCAGGACGACGGCGGTGTCGACGTCCAGGATCTCGCGCACGCGGTCGAGCAGCGTGTCGAGGAACTCGTCCATATCCATATGGGCGAACGCCTCATCGGTGAGCGCCCGGATGTTCTCAAGCCTCCGGGCGGCGTCCTCCGAGTTCTCCAACATGCCACCTGTATGTACTAGATCTACTGATTCACTGCTGTTCCCCCAGGTCTGGGGGCCGATCCTAACCGGGGCGCAGAGTACGGCGCGACGGTCCCGCATAGGCTGGGCGACGTGGAACGCATCCTGGTCAGCTCCTGCCTGGCGGGCCGCCCCGTCCGCTACGACGGCGCGGCCAGGCCCGTGGGGAACGGCCTGTTCGAGCGCTGGCGTTCGGAGGGGCGTCTCGTGCCATTCTGCCCGGAGGTGTCGGGTGGCCTGCCCGTTCCGCGCCCCCCGGCCGAGATCGTCGACGGCGACGGCGCCGACGTCCTGGACGGAAGAGCCCGCATCCTCACCGACACCGGCGAGGACGTCACGGACCGGTTTCTCCAGGGCGCCCGCCTGGCCCTGGACACCGCCCAGCGCACCGGCACCCGAATCGCCCTCCTGAAGGAGGGCAGTCCGTCCTGCGGCACCCACCGCATCTACGACGGCACCTTCACCGCCACGAAACGCCCAGGCTCCGGTGTGACCACGGCCCTCCTGGAACGCGCCGGCATCACGGTCTTCACCGAGAACGACCTGGAAGCCCTCCAGACCCACCTGGCCGTCCTCGAAGACCGGTCCCTCTAACCAGGGTACGTGGCTACCAGAGGTCGAAGGGCCGGACCCGCACCCCCTTGCTCTTCCAGGGCTCCGGCGAGTCGTCGGACGAGAGGCGCTCCAGCCACCGGAGCTGCTCCACGAAGTAGGCGTGCGAGGACGTGCCCTCGCCGAAGACGATGATCGGGCCATGGGTCCCCCGCCGGCCGTGCCCGTACATCATGACGCGCACGACCCCGTCCACCTCCTCCATCGCGAACGAGCAGGGGAAGTCGAAGAGGTACAGCCGGAGCCGGGGCTCTTCGTCCGACGCGGCACGGAGCGGCCGGATGATCTCCCGAACGTAGCGCTCGGGGTCTTCCATGGCCGCGTCCGCTGGTTCGATCCGGTAACGGTCCTTGCGGGACTCGCAGTAGGGGTCCATGACATAGACGTTGACGTCCATCGTCCGCGCCTTCTTCTTCAGGACGGAGAGAACGGTGTCACTGGCGTAGAACGATCGCGTCAGGCCGAACAGGTTGATGCGCTCCCGGGCGGCCGAGATCCGCTGGACGAGATCCTGTTCGGACTCCTCACTCGTGAACGGGAACGCGTCAACGATCCCCGCGCGCTGAACGTGGGCCACGTCGCCGGGACTGTGGTCGGTCCCGAATCCGAGCCGATCGGGCCTTGTGCGGTAGAGGCGGCAGAAGTACTCGATGCGTTCGTTGCTCGGGCGGCGATCGCCCAATTCCCACCGGCATAGGACGGCTGCGTCTATGTGCGGCGGCTGGAGACCGTCCGCCTCGTACAGGGCGTCGAGTCTCGCGGAAACCTCGCTGCGGTCGTAGCCGCTGGCGAACCGCCATGCCTCCAGCGGCGTAATGTCCGAAATCTTACGAGTAATCCCTTCAACGATGGCTTCGACGGTAAGGCCGCGACGGATTCCATCCAGACGAATCTCGTTGGCTTCACGTTCAATCTGCCGGCGACGCTGCACATTCGCCCTGGTAGCAGCCACTGCTCACGCTCCCATTGTCGCCATACGGCAATGCCGTTGCCTTGATCAGACATTGGCTTTATTGCCGCATAGCGGCAATCTTGACCCAAGTCTAAGCGCTCTCCGAATCAGAGAAAAGAGAAAGATCGCGCCTCTCCTCGCTGGACCGCCTCACCTTCCCCCGAAAGCGAAAGAAGGGCGCAGAACGGAGATACAAGGCGGCCCCGGACCGGTGTCATCACCACCGCGTCCCAGGGCCTGGGCCCGACTGGAAGGAGTCGGACTTATGGGAAATATTACGACCAACCCATTAGCGGAGTTGGCAGCGCGGCTCATGCGGTGGAGACGCCGCGCGGCGGTGCACGGGACGCCCCTGATCACATCGCTGAGAGTGCGTGGCGAGCGGGTGATCGCGTGCGACGGCCGGCTGTTCCGCCTGGGCGGCGAGCGCGGGCATGTGCTCGGCGAGGCCGGCGACGGGTCGGCGACGGCGGAGCGGGCCGTACCGGTGCTGCGGCAGTTGGCGCGGCGGTCGTGATGGGCCATGGCAGGAGGAGCGCGATCGTCACCGACAGGCTGGACATGACGTTCCTGGCGGCGCGGACGGCCCCGGGTCAGGTTCGGACACTGGTAGACCTCCGGCTTGCCTCGTGGGGGCTGGCCGGGCTGCGCGACGACGTGGCGCTGATCGCCAGTGAGCTGGTGACGAACGCGATCCTGCACACTCCCGAGCAGCAGATTCGCGTGCAGTTCACGCGCGAGCCGTGCGGGGTGCTGCTGATGGTGTGGGACTCCTCGGACGCCCTGCCGGTGCGCAAACCGCCGATGCACACCGCGCCCATGAGGGCGGACGGCAGGGGCCTGCCCATCGTGGAGGCGCTGTCGTCCAAGTGCGGCATCTCCCCGACCAGACCATGCGGGAAGTGGATATGGGCACGTGTGCTGGCGTGACGCACTCGGGCAGTGCCGGGCACCCGAACGGACCGAAACGGGAAGAGCAGGCAAGATCACGCAAGGCGTGCGTCCGTTGCGCGGGCCTGCACGACAAGCGGGAGTTCCGATCCGAGGCGGGGAACGGACGCGGCGGATCCATCTCCCCATGCGGCAACGTGAAGGCGGCGGCCGAGCGGGTCAGGACGCCGGCTCCCGCCGGGGGCGTGGCCTGGCGCGGATGTGCATGCGCTCCCCCTGACGGCCGAACAGGCTGAGGACCTCCACCGGAGACTCACCGGTGGGGCCGAACCAGTGCGGCAGGCGGGTGTCGAACTCGGCGGCCTCACCCGGTCCCAGGATCAGGTCGTGGTCGGCCACGATGAGCCGCAGGCGCCCGGATAGCACGTACAGCCACTCATACCCCTCGTGTGTGCACGGCTCGGGCCGGTTCTGCTCGGCCGGGATGATCGACTTCCAGGCTTGCAGGGGGCCGGGGTGGGCGGTCAGCGGAATCATCGTGCGGCCATTGCGGACGCGGGGTTTCCAGCGGATTCGCGGGTCGCCGACCTCGGGCGCGCCGACCAGCTCGTCCAGCGGGAGCTGGTGGGCTTGGGCGATGGGCAGCAGGAGCTCCAGGCTCGGGCGGCGCCCGCCCGTCTCCAGCCTCGACAGGGTGCTCTTGGATATGCCGGTGGCCTCGGCCAGCGCGGACAGGCTCACGCCGCGCTGGGTGCGGATGCGCTTGAGGCGTGCGCCGACCTGGGCCAGCGTGGCGGCGATCGGAGATTGCTCGTCCATCCCCCCATTCCATCCCTGCGTCCCAGAAATGGCAACAGAAGTTGTCGGAACGTCACCAGGGCCGCACCATCGGGCGCGGAGGTGATCGCCATGATCAATGCGGTGAACGACCAGCCCCACGGCGCGCGGCGCGCCGCCGGCGACGGGGTTTACGACGTGGTGGTGATCGGCGCCGGCGCCGCCGGTCTGAGCGCCGCCCTGGTGCTGGGACGGGCCCGGCGTACGGTAGCGGTAATAGACGGCGGTGAGCCGCGCAACGCGCCCGCCTCGCACATGCACGGCTTCCTGTCCCGTGACGGACTGGCCCCCGCGACACTGCTCGAACTCGGCCGCGCCGAGATCTCCCGGTACGGCGTCCGGCTCATCCAAGGCCGGGTGGACCGGATCGACCACGGCTACTACGTCCGGATGGCCGGCGGGCCGACACTCAAGGCCCGCCGCGTGCTGGTCGCGACCGGGTTGCGCGACGAGTTGCCCGACATCCCCGGCGTGCGTGAACGGTGGGGCAAGGACCTGCTGCACTGCCCCTACTGCCACGCCTATGAGGTCCGTGACCGGCCGCTCGCCGTCCTCGGCTCCCATCCGGGCTCGGTTCACCAGGCCCTGCTCCTGCGCGCGTGGAGCGACGATGTCGTCTTCTTCCCGCACACGCTCAAGCTGACGGCGCAGGATCGGGAAAGGCTGGAGGCACGCGGCCTGCGCATCATCGAGGGCGAGATCAGGCATCTGGTCATCGACGACGACCGGCTGCAAGGCATCGAACTCACCGACGGTCGCCACATCCCCCGTGCCGCCGCCTTCCTCGTCCCCCGCATGGTTCCGCAGGACGAGTTGCTGACCCGGCTGGGCTGCGACAAGGACGACGACGGCTGGGTCACCGTCGACCGCACCGGCCGCACCGGCATCGCCGGCGTCTGGGCCGCCGGTAACGTCATCGATCCGCGCGCCCAGGTCATCACCGCCGCCGGCCTGGGCTCCACCGCCGCCTTCGCCATCAACACCGACCTGCTGGACGAAGACGTCGACCGCGCCGTCGAACAGCACCGCACCACGGCCCGGGGTGATGGCCGATGAGCGTGGACACCACCCGGCAGCAGGTGCCGGTCCCTCACGGAAGGCTGCCGCTCGGCGTCCACCTGCTCGCGTTCAGCCTGTTCGCGATGGGCAGTGCGGAGTTCCTGCTGGCCGGGACCCTGCCGGCGATCGCCGACGACCTGAAGATCAGCCTGTCCTCCGCCGGCGCGCTGATCTCGGCATTCGCCGTCGGTGTCGTGATCGGCGGGCCTCCCTTCGCCATCATGACGCTGCGCTGGCCGCGACGCACCACGCTGGTGACCGCTCAGGTCGTCTTCGCCGTCTCGGTGACGGCCGGCCTTCTGACCGGGAGTTACGCGGTGCTCCTGGCCACCCGTTTCGTCTGCGGCCTCGCCTATGCGGGGTACTGGGCGGTCGCAGCGGTCACCGCGACCGGCCTCGTCCCCCCTGGCCGCACCGCACGCGCCTCCGGAGTCGTCGTCAGCGGCCTCAGCCTGGCGATGATCGCCGGTGGCCCGGCGGGCGCGCTGCTCAGTCACTTCACCGGATGGCGGGGCGGGTTCTGGGGCGTGGTCGCCCTGAACGCCGGCGCGGGCCTCACGTCCGTCACCTGGATCGGCGCCGTCCTGGCCGCGGCCGTGGTGCCGGCCGTCCTGCTCGACCGGGCGGTCTCTCGCCGCCCGGTCGCAGATGACGGTGGACGAGGCCGGTTCGCCGGGCTGAGCCCGAGGTCTCCGCCGGTGTAGACGTCCGTCCGGACGTCGGCGGTGGCGGCCCGATGACGGCTGGGGATGGTGCGAGGCTGTACTCGAACCGGCGGGTCAGCGGAGGCCAACCCGTTCGGCGAGCGCCGCACCGGCGACCTCGTCTCGGGAGGAAAAGGGATGAGTGCCGTGACGTCGCCGGTCCGGCTCGTCGCGAGCGGCGTCACCCGCGCGGCGGCTGAGCAGCGGGCTCGAACCGTTCCCCGGCGGTGGACGCGGCCGGCCGGAACGCGTGCAGTCTCCGGGCCGCGAACACGACCAGGGCAACGGTGCCTGAAGCCAGCACAACGTTCATGACGTAGTCACCCGTGGTCTTGGGGCCCGACTCCGGCTGCATCCCGAACCCCATCCAGGCATAGGTCAGCACCGCGCCCGTGGCGAGAGCAAGGCGATGAGCACGGCTCCAGTTCCGCTGCCGCGACCAGCGGCCGACCACGATGATCGTGACGGCGATCACCACTGCAACCGCCGCGGCGCTCCACCATCCGGGCAGGTCGGCCGTGCACGAGAACGCGCCACCCGCGACGAAGGCGACGACGCCGACGATCCACGGCTTCGGGGCGATGCCGGCGAGCCGCGACGCGGGTGGACGGCGGAACGCCACGATGACCAGTGCCACAATCGCGGCCGCGGTGCCGAGCAACTGCACGGGCGCGGCGAGGAACCGCTCGTCCTGGTAGCCGCCCCAGGCGACGAGAGCCGAGCCGGTGGCGAAGATGACCGCGGTGACGCTCAGGCCGGTCCGGCCCAGCCACGGTGTCTCCGCCCGGTCAGGCACGAAAGCCTCCACCAGCGCGATACCGACGTTCGTACTCCATACCGCGTGCATCGTCAGGACACCGAGGGTCAGCCAGCCGCCCATCCCGAGCACGGGAATGTAGGTGTCGCCCATCTCGTCGTGCCCGGCGTAGTACCGGTTGAAGAGCATCTGGTCCGCCAGGCCCTCCTCTACGAGCCCGTAGGCCACGCCGAGGATCAGCATCGTCGTCGGCCCGCGCCCGGCCCTCCGGGTCACTTCCCGGATGAGCAGGGCGCCGCCGCCGTACATTGGGGCGAGGATGGGCAGGAAGAACGGCAGTTGCGTGTACGCGAGGTTCCCCAGCAGCAGTTCTCCGACCGTCGGCGCGAGGAGGAACAGCGCTATGGCGGGAGCGGCACGCCGGCTTCGCCGCAACCGGATCCCGCCCGTGTTCGGCCCGCTCATTCGGATTTCTCCGGAAAGCGTCGTTTCTTCGCCACATCGAGCCAGATGATCAGTGTGGCACTGAAGACGATGACACCGGCCGACGCGATCCACCAGAAGGGGCTCGGCAGGTACATGGGCAGGCAGAGGAAGCTGCTGTCCCAGCCGAGAGCTTTGTTGATGAACGGCCGGACACCCTCGATGACGCCGAGGAAGAGCAACAGTCCCGACAGGCGATCGTAAGACTTTGAATCCTTCATGACTACGATCGTGCCGAGCCGGTGCCCCTGTCGATAGCGACAATGGTCTAGGGCGAGCGGTCCATCGGTCGAGTGGGGGCCGTTCTTCTTACTCTTCGAGCAGCCGACACCCACCAGATGCGAGCTGGTCCCGGGCCGACGGTCAACACTGTGCCGATGTGTCTTCGGCGTCGCAAGAACGGCGGGAGCGACAGTAAAACCCTAGAAATGAGAAGGGCCCCGCCGGTAACGGCGGGGCCCCT
>NZ_BCQQ01000040.1 GCF_001552155.1 Actinomadura formosensis NBRC 14204
AGTGACCGTCTGGACCTTCTGCAAGGCGGTCACGGTCAATGAGGTCAAGGCTCAGGTCCCCGTGGCCGCCGGGGCCACGATCCAGCTGAAGATCGGCGACACGGCCGCTCCGAACGCGATGCAGAAGGTCCAGACGGTCACTACTTCGGGGGGCAGCTTCGTCTCGTTCCAGCTCCCCAGCCCGCAGACCGCGCGATACGTGCTGCTCTGGTTCACCAGGATCTCCAACGGTTCGGACGGGCAGTTGCGCGCCGAGGTCAGCGAGGTCTCCGTCCTCGGTTCGTCGAACTGATCCGGCTTCGCACCCGCTGCGGGCCGGCGCGCCGGCTCCGCCGCGGCAGGCCGGTTCCCGCGCGGGCGGCGGGAGCGGGATCTCGGGGCGGCCGAGGCAGTCCCGGCTACCGGGTTACATCTTCGCGGCGGTTGGGGCGACGCCGAAGCGGCTGTGACGTGGAGTCTCGCTTGTCTGTATCGTGCCTCTGAGCAGAATGTCCCCTCGCCCCCAGGAATCTGTGGTGCAAACCCCAGCAGCCGGTCGCGGACGTCCGGCACCCACAGGGCGTCCCGAAGGAGAAAGCGGTCGCTCATGGCGTCGGTGAGCATGCATCGCGTCGGCGAGGTGCCCGACAAGGAACTCCTCGCCCGCCATGCCCAAGGGGACCCGCACGCGTTCGCCGAACTGGTCCACCGGCACCGCGACCGCATGTGGGCGGTCGCGCTGCGGACGCTCGGCGATCCGGAGGAGGCGGCCGACGCGCTGCAGGACGCGTGCCTTTCGGCGTTCCGCGCCGCCGCACGGTTCCGCGGGGACGCCGCCGTCACGACCTGGCTGCACCGCATCGTGGTGAACGCGTGCCTGGACCGCGTCAGGCGCAAGTCCGTCCGGCCGGCGACGCCGATGGGCGACGACGCGACGTTCGACGCCGTCGCCCCCAGGATGCCGGACCCGACCGACGCGCACGGGGTGTCGCTCGACGTCCGCACCGCGCTCGCGGAGCTTCCGTACGAGCAGCGGGCCGCCCTCGTCCTCGTCGACATGATGGGCTACTCCGTCGACGACGCCGCCCAGGTCATGGACGTCCCACCTGGGACGATCAAGAGCCGCTGCGCGCGGGGACGGGCCCGGCTCGCCCCCCTTCTCCGCCACCACCGGAACCGACGGGATCGCAAAAACGTCGGAGGTGTGGAAGGAGGTGGCATGCCCAAGTGAACCCCGCACACTATGACTACGACGTCCTGGCCGATCTGGCCGAGGGATTGCTCGAAGACGACGAAGCCGCCTCCGTCAACGCGCACCTCGACACCTGCGCTGAATGCCGGGAGCTGTCCGCCGACCTTGCGGACGTCTCCCGGATCCTGGCGGAGGCCCCCGTCCCGTCCATGCCCGCCGAGCTGGCAGAGCGCATCGATACCGCCATCGCCGCGGAATCGTTGAACAACGCCACCGTCGTGAGCATGGAACAGCGGCGCGGAAGGCGGCATTGGCGGATACTGTCGGCGGCCGCGGCGGCGGTGATCGTCGTCGGCGGCGGCGCGGCGGTCGGCTCGACGGCATTGGACGGGGTGAGCGGCGACCACGGCAAGGCCGCGACCCCCGCACAGGACAACCCCGACCAGTCCGGTTCGGGGCACGGGATGGCGCCGAACTCCGCCCCGGCCCCGGCGGCGACCTTCACGGTCACCCGCAGCGGTGCCTCGTACCGTGCCGGGACGCTGGGCCCGCAGGTCGGCCGGATGCTGGCCGACGCGCAGGAACTCCGGGGCCGGTCCGGCTCCCCGTCCGCTCGGCTCCAGGGGTGCGTCCGCGGCGTCACCCACGGCCAGACGCCCGCCCTCGTCGATCAGGCGACCTACGAGGGGAACCCGGCGACCGTCATCGCCACCCATGGGGACGGGTCGGGCAAGTGGAACATCTGGGTCGTCGGCCCGGACTGCTCAGCCCAGAACCAGCACGTCCTGAAGAAGCTGACCAACGCCTGACACGCGGCACACCGCTCATTTCCGCTCGCAGGCCCCGGCGCCATACCGCCACGCCGCTCCGGCGGCGCAGGCGCCGGGCCCGCGGCGAGACGAACACTCCCCGGGTCGCGAAACCCCACGGCCGACGCCGATCCCCCGCTCATCGACCCCGTACGGCCGACGATAAGACCGAGTCGAGAAGACCGGCGCCATCACCCAAGCGCACTCACCGGCGCCGGGCGCGCTCGGCCGTGCTGGGCAGCGAGGAAGACGCGTTGGAAGGCCGAGCGCCTGGTCTGGGTGCCCGCGTCCCTGGTGAAGGGCTTGGAGTTCGAGACGGTCGTCGTGACCGAACCGCCCACATCGTCCGCGGCGAACCGCGCGGACTGCACCGGCTGTACACCGTGCTCACCCGCGCCGTCAGCGCGCTGCAGATCGTCCATGCCGAGCCGCTCCCCCCACCGCCGAGCGGAGGGTGACGTGCCATCGGCGAACCTGGGCGACAGTGACGCCGCCCTTAGAGGGAGTCGAGGAAGGCGAGGGCGGTCGTCCAGGCGCGTTCGGCGGCGTCGGCGTCGTAGTCGGGCAGGTCGGGGTCGGTGAACAGGTGGCCGGCACCCCGGTAGCGGAAGACCTCGACGTCCGCGCCGGCATTGCGCATCCGCAGGTACCACGCGTTCAGCCAGTCGACGGGCTCCCAGGTGTCGGGGTCGGCGACGTGCAGCTGCACCGGGATTTCGGTGGACGCGTCGTCCGCCATGTCGGACGTGCCGTGCATCAGCAGCAGCCCGGCGGCCTTGTCGTCGGCCAGCGCGAGGTTCTGCGCGATGGAACCGCCGAGCGAGAACCCCGCGTACACGAGCCCGCCGTCGCCCGTCAGGGGGGCGGCGGCCGTGACGGCGCGGCGCAGCAGCTCGTCCCGGCCGATCTCGTCCTTGATCTCGATGCCCGCCTCGGGCGTGTCGACCACCCGCCCGTCGTACAGGTCGGGGACGTGGACCTCGTGGCCTGCCGCGCGAAGCCGGTCCGCCGCCTGGTGCACCGCCGGGCGCAGCCCGTACATCGAGTGGAGGAGCAGAATGCGTGCCATGTCCCACACCCTAGAGGGGTAGACCTGGGGGACGGCCGGTCGCGCGTGTCCCGGGGAATCATCCGGGCCTAGGATCGGTTGACGCGACTGGCAGGCCGAATCGTGCGGCCACCGGCGGCCAACGAGGAGAGGCACAGAACAGTGAGCGACGTCCGCAACGTCATCGTCATCGGGTCCGGGCCCGCGGGTTACACGGCCGCGGTCTACGCGGCTCGCGGTGACCTGAAGCCGCTGGTGTTCGAGGGGTCGGTGACGGCCGGGGGTGCGCTGATGAACACCACCGACGTGGAGAACTTCCCCGGGTTCCCGGACGGGATCATGGGGCCGGACCTGATGGACAACATGCGCAAGCAGGCCGAACGGTTCGGCGCCGAGCTGATCACCGACGACGTCACCGAGGTCGACCTCACCGCCGACCCGAAGGTCGTCAAGGCGGGTGACGACACCTATCTCGCCAAGACCGTCATCATCGCGACCGGCTCCGGGTACCGGGAGCTCGGCCTGCCGGACGAGAAGCGGCTGTCGGGACGCGGCGTGTCGTGGTGCGCGACCTGCGACGGGTTCTTCTTCCGCGAGCAGGACATCGCGGTCGTCGGCGGCGGCGACACCTCGATGGAGGAGGCGATCTTCCTGACGAAGTTCGCCCGCTCGGTCACGGTGATCCACCGGCGGGACGAGCTGCGCGCCTCCAAGATCATGCAGGACCGCGCGTTCGCCAACGAGAAGATCAAGTTCCTGTGGGACAGCGAGGTCACGTCCATTCAGGGCGACGACCGGGTGACGGGCGTGACCGTCCGGAACACCAAGACCGGTGCCGAGTCCTCACTGGAGATCACCGGGCTGTTCATCGCGATCGGCCACGACCCGCGCAGCGAGCTGTTCGCCGGCCAGCTGGAGACCGACGCCGACGGCTACCTGATCGTCGACGCCCCGAGCACCCGGACCAAGCTCCCCGGCGTGTTCGCCTGCGGCGACGTCGTCGACCACATCTACCGGCAGGCCATCACCGCCGCGGGCAGCGGCTGCTCGGCCGCCATCGACGCCGAGCGCTGGCTCCAGGACCACAACGCCGCCGAAACCGTCCCGCAGGCCTGACCGCCGCGAGCGGCGTCCACGGCCCGCATCCCGCCGATCCGCGGATCGGCCGCCACCCTCCGCCGGCCGGTCGCCGCGCGGCGACCGGCGGGCCGAGCGATCAAGTCGGCGTCGCCCCGCGGATGATCTCGTCGTCCGCGCCGCGGGAGCGACACACGAGGTGGCCGTTGCGCGGCGGGCGGCGGACACGTAGGAACGAACGACGGTATCGGGTGAAAGAGCGCCCCGGCCGAGTGAGAACAGAAGGAGAACCATGAAAGCCGTGACCGACGCCGACTTCGTGTCCGAGGTCCTCGACAGCGACAAGCCCGTCCTGGTCGACTTCTGGGCCGAGTGGTGCGGCCCGTGCCGGATGGTGGCGCCGATCCTGGAGGAGATCGCCAAGGAGCACGGCGACAAGATCGACATCGTGAAGCTGAACATCGACCAGAACCCGGTGGTGCCGCAGAAGTACGGCATCATGCAGATCCCGACGATGAACGTCTACAAGGGCGGAGAGGTCGTCAAGCAGATCATGGGCGCCAAGCCGAAGGCCGCCCTGCTGCGGGATCTCGCCGAGTTCATCTGATCCGCCTCCCGTCTCCCGCGGCGAGCGCGAAAGCGTGTGGCCCGCACTCCGGAATGGAGTGCGGGCCACACGCGTCATACCGCCTCAGAACGTCTCAGACGGGTCGTAGCGCCCCTTCCGGGGTCATGGACCCCAGCAGCCGCTCCAGGGCCACCTCGACGTCCTCACGCCACGACAGGGCCGACTTCAGTTCCAGCCGCAGCCGCGGATACCGGTGATGCGGCCGGACGGTCTTGAACCCCACCGACAGCAGATAGTCGGCGGGCACCATGCATCCGCCCTCTTCGTCCTTCAGGTCGCCGAACGCCTCGATCGCCTTCACCGCGCGGCGCGTCAGGTCTTTCGCGACGCCCTGGACGAGCATGCGGCCGAGCCCGCCGCCCGCGAACTCCGGCAGGATGTGCGCGGTCATCAGCAGCACCGCGTCCGCGCTGACCGGGCTCGTCGGGAACGCCACCGAACGCGGCACGTACAGCGGCGGCGCGTACATCACGAATCCCGCCGGGACATTGTCCACATAGGCGATCTTGCCGCAGCTGCCCCATTCGAGCAGCGTCGAGGAGATCCACGCCTCCTTCTCCAGACCCGGGTCGCCGCTCTCCAGCGCCCGGTCGCGGCTCACGGGGTCCAGCTCCCAGAACACGCAGCCGCGGCAGCGGTGCGGCAGATCATCGAGATTGTCCAGCGTGATGTTGACGAGACGACGCGACACCGGGCCGGCACCCCCTGCCTCGATCCTCGCCCGCCGGGCCTGGAACCCGTGCCGGCGGAAGTCCCGGCAACCGACCGGGCCCCGCAGGCATCGTATCGGACAGGAGTTTCTCCGGGCGGCACGGCGCGCCCCACCCGGGGGGTTCCGCCGCAGAGCTCATGTCGTACTTTGCAGGGAAGCCCATTTCACCTCGGAGGTGCCACGTGGAACAGCACTCGCGTACGGACGTCTACGCCGATCGCTACGCCGCCCGCGCCGCCGGCATGGTGCCGTCCGAGATCCGGGCGCTGTTCGCAATGGCCGCCCGGCCCGAGGTCGTCTCGCTCGCGGGCGGCATGCCCAACGTCTCGGCGCTCCCCCTCGACGCCGTCGGCCAGATGATCGGCGACCTCGTGGCGGGCAGGGGCGCCGAGGCACTGCAGTACGGCTCCGCGCAGGGGGACGGGCAGCTCCGCGAGCACATCTGCGAGGTGATGGCCCTCGAAGGCGTCCACGCCTCGCCGGACGACGTGGTCGTCACCGTCGGCGCGCAGCAGGCACTCGACCTCATCACCAAGATCTTCGTGGACCCGGGGGACGTCGTCCTCGCCGAGGCGCCGTCCTACGTCGGCGCGCTCGGCACGTTCGCGTCCTACCAGGCCGACGTCGTGCATGTGCCGCTGGACGAGGGCGGGCTCATCCCGTCCGCGCTCCGCGAGACGCTCTCCTCGCTCCGCCGGCAGGGGCGCAGCGTCAAGTTCCTCTACTCGGTCCCGACGTTCCAGAACCCGGCGGGCGTCACGCTCACTCCCGCGCGCCGCGCCCAGATCCTGGAGATCTGCGCCGAGTACGACGTCCTGATCGTCGAGGACAACCCGTACGGGCTTCTCGGTTTCGACGGCGAGCCCATGCGGGCCATGCGCGCGGACGACGCCGAGCGCGTCATCTACCTCGGCTCGTTCTCCAAGACGATCGCGTCCGGGCTCCGCGTCGGCTGGGTGCTCGCACCGCACGCGGTGCGGGCCAAGCTCGTCCTGGCCGCCGAGTCGGCGATCCTGTGCCCGTCGAACTTCTCGCAGCTCGCCGTCCGCGAGTACCTCGCCACGCAGCCGTGGCGGGAGCAGATCAAGAACTTCCGCGAGCTGTACCGGACCCGCCGTGACGCGATGCTGGAGTCCCTTGACCAGCTGATGCCGGACGGTTGCACGTGGACGCGTCCCGCCGGCGGTTTCTTTGTCTGGCTCACACTTCCCGAGGGGCTCGACTCGAAGGCGATGGCACCGCGCGCGATCGCCGAACGCGTCGCCTACGTCCCCGGCACCGGCTTCTACGCGGACGGCACCGGACACCGGCACATGCGTCTGTCGTACTGCTTCCCCGAGCCGCACCGGATCCGCGAGGGCGTCCGGCGGCTCGCGACGGTGGTCGAGCAGGAGATCCGGCTGCGGGACATGTTCGGCGGCGCGATCGGCGGCGCCTCCACGGGCGTCCAGGCTCCGGGGCCGGACGTCGTCTGAATGTTTCACGTGAAACGCGCGTCGGCCGACGCGCGCGACATCCTTGGAGAGGCACCTGCGTTGGAACTCGGACATGTCATCGTCCTCGCCGGAGGACTGTCCTACGAGCGCGAGGTGTCGCTCCGGTCCGGGCGGCGCGTCACCGACGCGCTGCGCGCCCGCGACATCCCGGTCGAGCTGCGCGACGCCGACGCGACACTTCTGGACTCGCTGACCGACGACCCGCCGGACGTCGTGTTCCCCGTCCTGCACGGCGCCGCGGGGGAGGACGGGGCAATCCGCGACGTCCTCGAACTCCTGGACGTGCCCTATGTCGGCGCCCGCCCGGACGCATGTCGCGTCGCGTGGGACAAGCCGACCGCCAAGTCCGTCGTCCGCCGTGCGGGCCTCCGCACGCCCGAGTCGGTCGCCCTCCCGAAGGAGGTCTTCCACGACCTCGGCGCCGCGTCCGTCCTCGACAAGATCGTCCGCGCTCTCGGCCTGCCGCTGTTCGTCAAGCCGACCCGTGGCGGCTCGGCCCTGGGCGCCTCCGCCGTCCATGAGGCGTCCGAGTTGTCCGCCGCGATGGTCGGCTGCTTCGCCTACGGCGACGCGGCACTCGTCGAGCGGTACATCTCGGGGATCGAAGTGTCCGTCAGCGTCATCGAACGCGACGGCGTACCCACGGCGCTTCCCGCCGTGGAGATCGTCGCCCCCGGCGGCCTCTACGACTACACGGCGCGCTACGACGCCGGCGACACCGAGTTCATCACCCCGGCCCGCCTCACCCCCGACGCGACGGCCCGCGCCACGTCCGCCGCCGTCACCGCCCACCGCGCCCTGGGCCTCCGCGACCTCTCCCGGACCGACCTCATCGTCTCCCCTGACGGCGAGGTCCACTTCCTGGAGGTGAACGTCGCCCCCGGCATGACCGAGACAAGCCTCCTCCCCCGCGCCGTCAGCGTCGCCGACCTGGACCTGGGCGAGGTCTGCGAGTCCCTTCTCCAGGCCCGCGTCTCCTAGAGTCATGATCACTGGGTGGCGAGGTCTCCGGTGTTGGAGGTCCAGCCGCCATGCCACGGCGCCTCCCCTGCCGGGGGCGCCCGGCATGAAGACGAGCGCCGCCGTGCTCCTCGCCCCGGCGTCTTCAATGGCCGGGAAGCTCGCCGATCACCGCACCTGACGGTCGGCCCACGGCGTGATGGCGGCGCCGCCCTGGGGGACGCGGCGGCTGTCGAGCACCTGGCTTCCCGGAGACCAACGATGCCGGTTGCCCAGGGGCATCGCCCGCAAGCTGCCCGGGGCGACCCGGCCGGCCGCCTCTGTTTCACGTGAAACAGAGGCGGCTCGGCTGCCCTCTCCCGCGCAGCACAAGGGCAAGCCTGCTCCAGGCACCCGCAGCTAGCGGCGGCGGATTGCATCGGACCGGACGGCGTTTCACGTGAAACCGATGCCGGGGCGAGCGAGGAGTGGCCCCAGGGCCACCGCTCCTTCCCCGGCTCGGCAATGGGGGGTGCGTCGGCCGGGAAGGAGAGCTCCCTCTCCCGGCAGGGGAACGCGCCCCGGCCTTGGGACGACTCGACCGGCCGCCCGATGTTTCACGGGAAACATCGGGGGAGCGGACCGCACAGAGAAGCGCCCCGGAAGCCGGCCGGCTTCCGGGGCGCTCCATACGAGGCGGACGTCAGAGCTCGCCTGGCCCCTCATCCGGGGCCATCGACTTGATGATGCGATCCAGATCTTCGAGCGTGGCGAACTCCACCACGATCTTGCCCTTGTTGCGGCCCATGTCGACGCGGACCCTCGTGTCGTACCGGTCGGAAAGGCGCTCGGCCAGTGCCTGGAGGCCCGGGGCGACCGGCTGCTTACGGCGGCCCTGCCGGGGCGCCTTGGGCTCGTCCTCGACCTCGCGGAGCGCGATCATCTCTTCGAGGGCACGGACGGAAAGGCCCTCCTGGACGATCCGCTGCGCCAGATGCTCCTGAGCCTCGACGCTGTCGAGGGAGAGGAGGGCGCGGGCGTGACCGGCGGACAGTACGCCGGCGGCCACCCGTCGCTGGACGGCGGGCGGCAGGTTCAGCAGCCGGAGCGTGTTCGTGATGTGCGGACGCGACCGGCCGATGCGTGCGGCGAGTTGCTCGTGGGTGGCGCCGAAGTCCTGCAGCAACTGCTGGTACGCGGCCGCCTCCTCCAGCGGGTTGAGCTGCTGGCGGTGGAGGTTCTCCATGAGCGCGTCACGGAGCAGATCGTTGTCGCCGGTGTCCCGGACGATCGCCGGAATGACCCCCAGGCCGGCCATCTTGGACGCGCGCAAGCGGCGTTCGCCCATGATCAGCTCGTAGTCGTGCTCACCCGACGCGGACTTGCGGACGACGATCGGCTGCAGAAGGCCGACGATGGCGATCGAGTCCGCGAGCTCCTGGAGCGCCTCGTCGTCGAAGTGCTCGCGCGGCTGCCGCGGGTTGACCGTGATGGAGCCGACGGGCAGCTCCGCGAAGTGGGCGCCGGCCACCGGTTCGGGGGCGGCGGTGCCGTTCGATACGGGGCCGCCCGGGAATCCGGGCTCGCGTGCGCCGCCCGGTTCGTCCGGGGCAGGGGAGGGCGGGGCGGTGGGGATGAGGGCGCCGAGCCCCTTGCCCAGACCGCGTCGCTGCTGGCTCACTGAACAGTTCCTCCGTGCGCCATTTCCGAGGCGGCTTCCCTGTAGGCGAGCGCGCCACTCGAACCGGGGTCGTAGGTGATCACGGACTGCCCGTAGCTCGGGGCCTCGGACACCCGGACACTGCGGGGGATCACCGTGTTCAGGACGACGTCCCCGAAGTGGCTCCGGACGTCCTCGGCGACCTGCGCGGCAAGGCGCGTCCGAGCGTCGTACATCGTGAGCAGGATCGTGGACACCTTCAGTTTCGGGTTGAGGTGCGCCTTGACGAGGTCGACGGTGCGGATCAGCTGCCCGAGCCCCTCCAGCGCGTAGTACTCGCACTGGATCGGGATGAGGAGTTCGTCCCCGCCGACGAGGGCGTTCACCGTGAGCAGGCCGAGCGACGGGGGGCAGTCGATCAGCACGTAGTCGAACTTCTCGATCTCGTAGGAGTCGAGTGCCCGCCGCAGCCGCGACTCGCGGGCCACCTTGGAGACGAGTTCGATCTCGGCGCCGGCGAGGTTGAGGGTCGCGGGCGCGCAGTACAGGTTGGGGATCTCCGGCGCCGGGACGACGATGTCGCCGAGCGGCATGTCCTCGATCAGCACCTCGTAGATCGACGGGACCTCCGCGTGGTGCTCGACGCCGAGCGCCGTGGACGCGTTGCCCTGCGGGTCGAGGTCGACCACGAGGACCTGTGCCCCGTGCAGGGCGAGGGACGCGGCGAGATTCACCGAGCTGGTGGTCTTGCCCACGCCGCCCTTCTGGTTGGCGATGGTGATGACGCGGCACTTGTCCGGCCGCGGCCACTCCCGGTCCCCTCGGCCCGGCACCGTCCTGACTCCGGTGGCCGATGTTTCATGTGAAACCTTGGCGTCCTTGAGCGCCTCGCGCACGAGTTCCGACTCCCCCTGTTTGCGTCCCTTGCGCGGTTCCGGCGGCTGTGCCCCGGTGTTCGTCGGTACGTATCCGACATTCTCCGCGGTACCGGACGTCGTGTTCCCCCACATCGCGTGCCCGGAAGGCATCGTCCCCTGGCCCGCACTCCCCTGCGTCCCACCGGCGGACGGCGGCTGCGCGTTCTCGTCCCTGCCGGACGGCTGCTCGTCGGGGGTTTCGGCGGCGCGGTCAGGCCGGCCCAGTCCTGGTCCCGTGCTCATGAAGACCTCTTCCTCGACCCTCTGGCACGCCGGGGCGCGCGCTGTCGTCGTTCGACAACCTCTCCTCGGCCGGCGACCACACGGACGAGTGTTGTCGGCGGATCGACCATACCGCGCCCAACTTGCAGCAGTTCCGCGGAGCGCGCCCCGAACCGCTTCAGGACGGGCTCCGCCTCGTCCAGTTCCACCTGGGCACGCTCCCCTTTGAGCGCGAGGAGTTCGCCGCCCGGACGCAGCAGCGGCAGGGCCCACTTCGCGAGGCGTTCGAGAGGTGCGACGGCCCGCGCGGTGACCACGTCCACCGAGAACTCCTTCGCCACCTCCTCGGCACGGGCACGGCGCACCTCGACGTTCCGCAGGCCGAGCATCCCGACGCACTCGTCCAGGAAGGCGGTGCGTCGCAGCAGCGGTTCGAGCAGGGTGACCCGCAGGTCGGGCCGGACGATCGCGAGGACGATGCCGGGGAGTCCCGCGCCCGAGCCGATGTCCACGACGTGCGCGTCCGCCGGGACGGCCTCGGACACCACCGCACAGTTGATCAGGTGGCGTTCCCAGAGCCGGTCGACCTCGCGGGGCCCGATGAGCCCCCGTTCGACCCCGGCCTCCGCCAGGAACGCCGCGTACCGCTCCGCGATCGGCAGCGCGTCACCGAATACCTCACGTGCTATCCCCACCAGACGAATCGTTCCACATGAACGGGCGGCGCCGTACACGCGGAACGTCCCCGCGCAGCGTCCGGGTCCCGGGGGTGGATGACCCTTGCGTTATGGCAAGAACCACATGACCCCCTGCATATTCGTGATCGGGCGGGTAGGGGTGCGGTGTCGCCCGACCGTCCCCCCGGAAGGAGCTCCGACACATGGGAATCGGAGTCAGTCTCGCATTCATCGCCGTGGGCGCGATCCTCGCGTTCGCCCTACGCGTCGACCTCAGTGGTATCGACATTCACCTGGTCGGCTGGATCCTGATCCTGGTGGGGCTTGTCAGCATGGGCTTCACCCTCAAGTACACGCGGCCCCGGCGCCGTGCCGGCCGAATCGTCGGCGTCGACCCCGCCTACGGGGATGAGCCGGGCACCATCGTCCGCGAGGAGCACATCATCGAGGAGCCCGCGCCCATGGGCCGGCCGGCCGAGCGTGTCGAACGTGTGATCGAGCATCCGGCGGACGAGGGTGTGACGCACGGGCACCTCGCGCAGGACCCGGCGTACGCCCAGGACCCCGCGCACGCACAGGATCCGGCGGAGGAGAACAGGCCGTCCGTCGTCGGCTCCGGCGATCGCATTCCGGAGCGCCGCAGATGGCGGCGTACCGCCCGCAGGTGATCACACGGACACGGATGCCTGCTCGGTGTGCCTGGGCGGCGGTGCACACCGAGCAACCGGGCCCCGCGCCGATCAAGGCGCGGGGCCCTTTCCGTCTCCGGAGGGGGTTGTCCACAGTTGCCCGTTCGTCTTCCCCTGAGCATGTGGGGGCTTGACCCTGGAGGTAAGCGGTCCGCCCCCGGGCGGGAGGGGCCTGCTTTTCAACGGGCGGCTCTTCCACGGCCCGGCGAACGTCTTCCGCGGCCCGGCGAAGGTTTTCCGCGGCCATGCGAATGGCCCCGGTGCGGGTGTGCACCGGGGCCATTCGGAGGTTCGGACGGGACGTCCCCTGTGGAGGGCTCGTCCACGCTCAACGCGACGAGAACGAACGTCAGGCGGGGTAGACGACGACGTAGCGGTCGGGTTCTTCGCCCTCGGACTCGCTGCGGAGACCGGCGGCGGCCACCGCATCGTGGACGATCTTGCGTTCGAACGGCGTCATCGGGGCGAGCGGCTTCGGCTCGCCGGCCTGCTTGACCTCGTCGGCGACGTCCGTGCCGAGCTTGGTGAGTTCGGCGCGGCGGCGCTCGCGGTAGCCGCCGATGTCGAGCATGAGGCGGGTCCGGTCGCCGGTCTGCCGGTGGACGGCCAGCCGGGTCAGTTCCTGCAGCGCCTCCAGCACCTCGCCGCGCTTGCCGACCAGTTCGTCCAGGGAGGCACCGACGACGGCGACGATGGCGCGCTCGCCCTCGACGTCCATGTCGATGTCGCCGTCAAAGTCACCGATGTCCAGCAGACCCTCGATGTAGTCGGCGGCGATCTCGCCTTCCTGTTCGAGCGCCTGGACGTCGACCTCGGTCGTGTCGGTCTGGCTCAACGGGGTCTCCTTCTCCGGCACATGCTCGGGATTCAAACTAGCGCTTCTGGGTGCCGCTGCGCTTGCTGCGCGGCTTGCGGGTCGGCTGGTTGCGCGCGGCCTTCGGCTTGGCCTCGGCCTCGGGCTCGGGGACCGGCTCCGCTTCCTTCTTCAGCTTCGCCTTCATGCCAGAGGGGGACTGGCCGTTCTTGGACAGCGCCGCCTTCGCACCGCCCGCCTTGGCGCCGACCTTGGCGGTGGTGGTCGGTGCGGCCTCGCCGTTCGTGCCGGGCGGCGGGTACTTCTTGTAGATGTAGTGCTGCTGCGCCAGCGTCCAGCTGTTGGACGTGACCCAGTACATGAGGACGCCCAGGGGGAAACCGAGGCCGAACAGGCCGAACAGCGGCGCGAGGAAGACCATCATCTTCTGCGCCTGCATCATCGGGTTGGCGTCGTCGGTGACGGGCTGCCGCTTCATGCTGGCCCGGACGGTGAAGAACGTCGTGATGGAGCTGATCACGACGGCGATGCCGGTGACGACGATCGCGCTCCAGACCTTGGGGTTGGCGCCCCAGGCGTTCAGGAACGTGTCCGGGATGTGGGCGCCGAAGATGTTGGCGTTCTGGGCGCTCTGCACCAGATCCCACTTCATCGCGAAGACGTCGTGGCCTTCCTCGGCGTCCGAGATCCGCTTGAGGGTCTGGAACAGCCCGATGAAGATCGGCATCTGCACCAGGAGCGGCAGGCAGCCCGACAGCGGGTTGGCGCCGTTCTCCTGGTAGAGCTTCATGACCTCCTGGTTGAGGCGCTGCTTGTCGTTCTTGTACTTCTTGCGCAGCGCCTGGACCTTGGGGTTCAGCTCCTGCATCTTCCGCGAGGCGTGAATCTGCTTCACGAAGAGCGGAACGAGCAGAAGCCGCAGCAGGACGGTCAGCAGGATGATGGAGCCACCCCAGGCCCATCCGCTGTCCTCGGGGACGACGACGCTCAGCCCCGTGTGAATCCACACGATGAGCTGAGAGACGATCTCGTACAACCAATCAAGCACCGGGCAGCTCCTTGGACTCTGCTAGGGCGTGGCCGCTCTCCTCGCGGCCGGAGTTCGAGGACGCCGCGGATCGCCGCTGAGGGGGCGTCCCCTCAGCTCCCCCGGAGAAGCCCGCCGCGGCGGGCTTCTTCGGCGGCACCGGGTCGTAACCCCCGGGATGGAAGGGATGGCACCGCGCGATCCGGCGGGCCGTCAGCCATGTGCCGCGCGGCGCCCCGTGCACCTGGAGCGCCTCCAGGCCGTAGGCGCTGCAGGTCGGGTGGAAACGGCACTGCTGCCCGAGCAGGGGACTCAAGAAGCGGCGATAGGCGCGGATGAGAAGGATCAGCACGGCCGCGACGGGACCTGGGCGGCCCGTCCTGTGCTGCGCGGGGGACTGCGCCCCCTGCCGACTTCTCATCTTCGCCCCTTGGACGCGGGCCGCAGCAGCCGGTCGAGTGCCGACTCCAGATCCGCGGCCAGTTCGTCTGGACGCGCTTCACCCGCGCGGGGATTGGCGCGCACTACGAGCAGGCTACCCGCTGGGAGCCGGTCGAGGTGCGGGCGCACCAGGTGGCGGAGCCGGCGCCGCACCCTGTTGCGGACGACGGCGTTGCCGACGGGACGCGCCACGATGAACCCGACCAGCGGCGGCGCGGCCGCCGCGGGGGGCTCGTCCGGGTGAAGCAGGTGAACCACGACGGTTGGCCGTCCGGTGCGGCGACCGCGCCGGACGGCCAGCGTGAAGTCGTCCCGCCGCCGCATCCGGTTACCGGACGGCAGCACGGTGCGGGAGGCTCAGACCGCGATGCGGGTGCGGCCCTTGGTGCGCCGGTTGGCCAGGATCGCGCGGCCGGCACGTGTGCGCATGCGCAGCCGGAAGCCGTGCTTCTTGTGGCGACGACGGTTGTTCGGCTGGAAAGTACGCTTGCTCACTTGGGGCTCCAGTGCTGCGGTCGGTTCGTCTTCAGGCGTCAGGCTCGAAAGCTCGCATCGAGGTCCGCGTCCGGTCCCCCGCAGCGGGGGCCCACCCGGACTCGCCTGAGGGGCTGCCGGCGGGCACGCGGCATCTCCGTCGATGCGACTCGACCTCAGCACGTTACGGGCTCCCCGGGTACCCGGTCAAACGGAGGCCCCCACCGCCGCCGGGCCGGAGAAGCACGCCTGTGGACGGAGCCGGTTCGTGTTGCGGGTGATGGCGGCAGCGATTAAGGTCGTCTGGGCGAGCCGACGCTCCTTCGACCGATTCGACGACTTCGACGACCTGATGTCGGCACTCCGCCCCCTCAAGCCCCCCGTTCCAGAGCGCCCCAGTACCGGCCGAGAAAAGGCCGGGGTCTTCCCGACCTCGTTTCCAGAAACCCGCCTCACGGGTTTTACACAGGTGCCGCATGTCTATGCACAGCATGTGGACAACTCTGTGGACAACTCGTGAGAGAGTAAGTCTTCCGCGTCGCGGCGTGCCCCCTGAGGCGGGCCGTATCCCGTGGGAGAGCCGGGCAGTCAGGTACTCCGTACGGCGGAGTCGGTGGGAGGGGGACCTTGCGCATGGACGGTCAGGAGCTCGGATCGGTCTGGGCCCGCACCCTCACCAAACTGTCCGAGAGCGATCTGTCTCCGAGCTACCGCGCATGGCTGCCGATGGTCCGCCCGCTGGCGCTCGTCGAGGGGACGGCGCTGCTGGCCGCACCGAACGAGTTCGCCAAGGACGCCCTGGAGACCCGGCTCCGCAACCTCATCACGCAGGCCCTTTCCCATGAGCTGGGCAGGGAGATCCGTGTCGCGGTGACCGTCCAGCCAGAACCGCCTGGAGGGCCGGCCGCGGGACCTGGCGCAGGCCCCGGTTCGCGGTCGGGGGAGCCGCTTTCCGCGCCGGTTCCTGGGCCCGGTGCGGGGCTCGGCAGGCACGAGTCTCCTTCTTCTTATGGCGAGTCTTACGGTGAACGGCCGCATGACGACCGTGACCGGGATCGTCCCTACAACACGGACCAGTCCTACGGTGACTCGTCCTATGTGGAGAGGTCCGACCGTCCGTATCCGGAGCAGCCGTACAACGACCAGGGATACCGGCCGCAGTCGGGAGTTACCCACAGTCCCGGCCCGCCCGGAGGTTATCCACAGGCTCAGGATGATGAGCGCGGTACATATCCACCCGCGTCCCGTCCACCGTCCTATGGGTCGGGCCCCGGAGGCCGCCCGTTCGAGGGGCGCGCCTATCCCGGCTACGGGGGTCAGGAAGGTTTCGGTGGCGAGGGCCAGGGACGGCCGCCGCACTCTCATCTGAACGACCGCACGCTCGGCCCGCTGAGGGGCCGCTCAGAGCAGCAGGGTCATGAATCCCAGCACGGTGGGAATGAGCCACCGCTCGGGCACGCGGACGACTTCCAGAACGGGGAGTCCTCCTTCTCCGGTGGAGAACAGCAGTACCGCGGCGAGGGCGCCTACCGGGACGAAGAGGGCTCCGACCCCCGCGCCCCCGCCCAGGGAGCGGGCGCCTCCGAGCACGCCCGCCTCAACCCCAAGTACACGTTCGAGACGTTCGTCATCGGCTCGTCGAACCGGTTCGCGCACGCGGCGGCCGTCGCGGTCGCCGAGCAGCCGGCCAAGGCGTACAACCCGCTGTTCGTCTACGGCGACTCCGGTCTCGGCAAGACGCACCTCCTCCACGCGATCGGGCATTACGCGCAAAGCCTCTTCAATGGGGCGCGTGTGCGTTATGTGAGCTCCGAGGAGTTCACGAACGACTTCATCAACTCGATCCGGGACGGCAAGGCCGACGGGTTCCGCCGCCGCTACCGGGATGTGGACATCCTCCTCGTCGACGACATCCAGTTCCTTGAGGGCAAGGAGCAGACGCAGGAGGAGTTCTTCCACACCTTCAACACCCTGCACAACGCCAGCAAGCAGATCGTGATCTCCAGTGACCGTCCGCCCAAGGAGCTGGTCACGCTGGAGGACCGGCTGCGCAACCGGTTCGAGTGGGGGCTGACGACCGACGTCCAGCCGCCCGAGCTGGAGACGCGGATCGCGATCCTGCAGAAGAAGGCGCGCCAGGAGGGCCTCGCCGCGCCGCCGGACGTGCTGGAGTTCATCGCCTCGCAGATCGCGACGAACATCCGCGAGCTGGAGGGCGCGCTGATCCGGGTGACGGCGTTCGCGAGCCTGAACCGGCAGTCGGTGGACATGAAGCTCGCCGAGATCGTCCTCAAGGACCTGATCCCCAACGACTCCGGCCCCGAGATCACCGCCGCGATGATCATGGCGCAGACCGTCGAGTACTTCGGGACGACGATCGAGGACCTGTGCGGGCCGTCCCGGTCCCGGATGCTCGTCACCGCCCGGCAGATCGCGATGTACCTGTGCCGGGAGCTGACGGACCTGTCCCTCCCCAAGATCGGCCAGCAGTTCGGGGGGCGCGACCACACCACGGTCATGCACGCCGAACGCAAGATCCGGTCGCTGATGGCCGAGCGCCGTGCCATATACAACCAGGTCACCGAGCTGACCGGGCGCATCAAGCACCAGGTCCGCAAGCGCTGACCGGCGCTTTGTACACACTGTGGGCAGACCTATGCCAGCCCTGTGGACAAGACGCCTCCCGGTCATCCACAGCCTGTGCAAGGCAAAGAACCGACAAAATGCGCGCTTCCCCAGAGAACCGAAGCCGCTACTCACAGGTTGTGGAAAACCCTGGGGATTTTCGTGGATAACCCGGTGGACGACCGTTGGAAAAGCTGAGGATGAAGGGTGGACGGATGTGGACCGGCTGTGCACCCGTGGCGTCCTCCTGGGGAAAACCGGTGGACGACCTGGGGACGGACCTGTGGGCGGAGGCCGGTGATCATGCCCGCTCTGTACACAGGCCGCCGAACCGCGGGACATACCCGTGGACAACTCGTGGAAAACCTGGGGATGGCATGGGGATGAGGTGTGGGGACAGTTTCGCCGTCCCCAGGCGTTCCCGCTCCGTCCACCGTCCATGCACAGCCCCGGTGGATAGAGAAACGGGGTCTGACCTGCGAAAACAGGGTCTGTCCACACTATCCACCGCCCCTATTACTAGTACTGCACTACTTCTCTATCCAAGAAAAGATCCATCTCAAGTCAGGGCCTGGGGACAACGCGCCCCGAGCTCCCGGCCCCGGCCGAGATCACCGCACCCTTGTCCGACACCTGCAGGAGGCTGGTCCCTGTGAAGTTCCGCATCGACAGAGATGCCCTGGCCGACGCCGTCGCGTGGACGGCGCGCACGCTGCCCGTCCGTCCCCCGGTGCCCGTCCTCGCGGGCATGCACCTCGTCGCCGGCGGCGAGGGCAACGACGACCGGCTGAAGCTGTCCGCGTTCGACTACGAGGTCTCCGCCCAGGTGTCCACGGAGATCGACGTCGAGGAGGCCGGGACGGCGCTGGTGTCCGGGCGGCTCCTGGCCGAGATCTCGCGCAGCCTTCCCCCCCACCCCGTGGAGGTGACGACGGACGGCGCGAAGGTGATGCTCCGCTGCGGCAGCGCGAAGTTCACACTCCTCACCATGCCTGTGGAGGACTACCCGACGCTGCCGGAGATGCCGCCGGCCGCGGGCTCGGTGGGCAGTGACGAGTTCGCCGCCGCCGTCTCCCAGGTCGCGATCGCCGCGGGCAAGGACGACACGATCCCCATGCTCACCGGCGTCCGGGTGGAGATCGAGGGCGAGACGGTCACGCTGGCGTCCACCGACCGCTACCGGCTGGCCGTCCGGGAACTGCACTGGAAGCCCGAGCGTCCCGACTTCTCCTCGGTCGCGCTCGTCCCGGCGCGGACGCTCGCCGACACCGCCAAGTCGCTGACCGCCGGCGCCGAGGTGTCGATCGCGCTCGGCGGGACGGGCGGCACCGGCGAGGGCATGATCGGTTTCGAGGGCGGCGGGCGCCGCACCACGTCCCGCCTGCTGGACGGTGACTTCGTCAAGTACCGGTCGCTGCTGCCGAGCGAGTACGCCGGCCTCGCCGAGATCCAGACCGCCCCGTTCATCGAGGCCGTCAAGCGCGTCTCCCTGGTCGCCGAGCGGAACACGCCCGTCCGGCTCTCGTTCAGCCAGGGCGAGGTCGTCCTGGAGGCGGGGACCGGGGACGAGGCTCAGGCCGTGGAGGCCTTGGAGGCGTCCCTGGAGGGCGAGGACATCGACATCGCGTTCAACCCCGCGTTCCTCCTGGACGGGCTCTCAGCGATCGGCTCGGACGTGGCGCGGCTGTCGTTCACGACGCCGACGAAGCCGGCCGTCCTCACCGGGAAGCCGCCGCAGGACGGGGAGAACCCGAACTACCGTTACCTGATCATGCCCGTCCGGCTGTCCGGGTGAGGTGCGCGCTCTGGGGCATGCCCCAGGGCGCGCCGGGGACGATCACCCGTGGGGTGCCGCTCTCGTGCGGCCGCACACGCGCGCGGTCGGCCGCGTAGTAAGGCACGGGCAGTCGCGTAGTAAGGCAGTTACGCACAGGGGAGAGTGAGCTTTCATGGAGCTTGGGATCATCGGCCTGGGCAAGATGGGCGGCAACATGGCCGAACGGCTGCGCCGCGGCGGCCACACGGTCGTCGGCTATGACCGCGACCCGCAGGTCACCGACGTGGGGTCGGTGGAGGAACTGGTGGAGCGGCTGTCCCCGCCGCGCGCGGTGTGGGTGATGGTGCCCGCCGGCAAGCCCACCAAGGACACCGTCCACAAGCTGGGGGAGGTCCTCCAGCCGGGGGACATCGTCGTTGACGGCGGTAATTCACACTATGTGGACGACCAGAGGCACGGCGAGGAACTCGCGGCCAAGGGCATCGGGTTCATCGACTGCGGAGTGAGCGGCGGGGTGTGGGGCCTGGAGAACGGCTACGCGCTCATGGTCGGCGGCGACGACGACAACGTGAAGCGGCTGATGCCGATCTTCGAGACGCTGAAGCCGGAGGGGGAGTACGGCTTCGTCCACGCCGGCAAGGTCGGCGCCGGGCACTACGTGAAGATGGTCCACAACGGCATCGAGTACGCGATGATGCAGGCGTTCGGCGAGGGCTACGAGCTGATCGAGGCCAGCGACCTGGTGACCCGCGTGCCGGAGACGTTCCTGAGCTGGCAGGAGGGCACGGTCATCCGGTCCTGGCTGCTGGACCTGCTGAACCGCGCCCTCGCCGAGGACCCGGAGCTGGACGACCTGCGCGGCTACGCCAACGACTCGGGCGAGGGCCGCTGGACGGTCCAGGCGGCCGTCGAGCACGCCGTCCCCCTGCCCGCGATCAGCGCCTCCCTGTTCGCCCGTTTCGCCTCCCGCCAGGACGACTCCCCCGCCATGCGCGTCGTCGCCGCCCTCCGCAAGCAGTTCGGCGGCCACGCCGTGGAAGCCGTCGGCGACGGCGACTCCCCCGGTGCCGACGTGATCCCTCCCAAGGTCTGATCGCGAAGTTATCCACAGAAGTGGGTGCCGGCCCCGGCTCTCGGCGGCCTGTTGGATGCTGGGAGTGGGGTCGGCCCCCCGGGCGGGTGGGGGCCGGGAGGCTCTACGCTCGGATCTCGTGCATGTCGCCCACCTTTCGTTGCAGGACTTCCGCTCCTACCCGGCCGCCGAGGTCGCGTTGGAGCCGGGGGTCACGGCGTTCGTGGGGCCCAACGGGCAGGGGAAGACGAACCTGGTCGAGGCCATCGGGTACGTCGCCTCGCATGGGAGCCACCGGGCGGCGACCGATGCGCCGCTCGTCCGGCATGGGGCGCCGCGTGCGATCGTCCGGGCGGGGGTCGTGAAGGACGACCGTAAGGCGCTCATCGAGCTTGAGATCAACCCGGGTAAGGCGAACCGGGCACGGCTCAACCGGGCACCCGTCCCCAGGCCACGCGAGATTCTGGGAATGTTGCGGACGGTCTTGTTCGCCCCAGAAGACCTGGCGCTCGTGAAGGGCGACCCGGGGGAGCGCCGTAGGTTCATGGACGAGCTGCTGACCACGCGGGCTCCCCGCTTCGCCGGTGTGCGTTCCGACTATGACCGCGTCCTCAAGCAACGCAACGCCCTGTTGAAATCGGCGGCCGCGCATAGGCGCTCCCCCGGGCCGGAGGTACTCGCGACCCTGGACGTCTGGGATTCGCATCTGGCGCGCACTGGAGCCGAGCTACTGGCGGGCCGGTTGAACCTGGTTGAAGCTCTACGGCCGCTTGTAGCGCGGGCCTATGCGGCGCTTGCGCCGCACAGCGGCGCGGCCGACCTCGTCTACAAGAGTTCGCTGGGGGACGTCGAGTTGTCCACAGACCGTGGACAACTCGCCGAGCAACTGATGGCCGCTGTCGGTGAGTCACGTAAGCAGGAGCTGGAGCGGGGTGTGAGCCTCGTCGGCCCGCATAGGGACGACCTCGTCCTGCGCCTGGGGGAGCTGCCGGCGCGCGGTTATGCCAGCCATGGCGAGTCGTGGTCGTTCGCGCTCTCGCTGAGGCTCGCCGCCTTCGAGTTGCTGCGCGCCGACGGGGACGATCCCGTCCTCATCCTGGACGACGTGTTCGCCGAGCTCGACACCGGGCGCCGCCGCCGGCTCGCCGAGATGGTCGCGCCCGCCGAGCAGGTCCTGATCACGGCGGCGGTCCCCGCCGATGTGCCGGCCGAACTGACGGGGGGCTCGTATACCGTCTCCGACGGCCGGGTCGTCCGGGACCAGCGGTGACGGGGAGGGGCGAGCGCGTGAGTGATGATCCACAGGATGTGCACGACTCCCCCGGGGCAGGGGAAGGCCCGGCCAAGTCGGGGATCGAGCTGGCGCGCGAAGCTCTCGCCCAGGCGAAGGCGGACGCTCTCAAACGCGGCACGCTGCCCGGCCGGAAGGACAGGCGCAAAGGCACCGGACGTGTCGTCCGGGTCAGCGAACCCGGGCGCGGCGGCGACCCCAAGCTGTTCGGCGCGGCGATCCGCGACCTGCTGGCGTCCCGCGGCTGGGAGCAGCGGGCGGCCGTCGGCGGTGTGTTCGGCAACTGGGCGGGCATCGTCGGCGACGAGCTGGCCGAGCACACCCGCCCCGAACGCTTCGAGGACGGCGAGCTCACCGTCGCCGCCGATTCGACGACGTGGGCGACGCAGCTGCGGCTGCTGTCGTCCACGCTCGTCCGCCGGCTGAACGAGGAACTCGGGCACGGCACCGTCCGCCGGGTGAAGGTGGTGGGCCCGTCGTCCGGGCCGCGCCGCACGGGCGCCTGGCGGGTGCGGTGAGCGGTGCGGCGAGGGGCCGCGGAGTGTCGGTGGCGGGTGGGAACATCTGTTCGGGACACGGGGACCCCGGTTCAGCGGCCAGCGCCACGTAGGCCAGAGAACCCCCCGGGACCTATGGGGGGATGTGGCTCCAGGCCCGAGCGGCCGCCACACGCGCACACAGCGCTCGTGAGTACCACTTTCCGTCGCGTCACCCGGTAGAATGAATCCGGGTTCAGGATGCTGCGCCGCCATGGGGTGCCCGGGGCTCTGAGCAACGTGAACAGAGCACGACCGGGTGCCCTGATGTGTGTTACGGGGCACACCGCGCCTCCTTCGGGCGCGGAGCGGCAGACATCCCCGGCAGGAGGATCTCCTTTGGCGTACGACGCTAGTTCGATCACTGTCCTTGAAGGGCTTGAGGCGGTTCGCAAGCGCCCCGGCATGTACATCGGATCGACCGGTGAGCGCGGCCTGCACCACCTCGTCTACGAGATCGTGGACAACGCGGTCGACGAGGCCCTCGCCGGCTACGCCGACGACATCGTGGTGACGCTGATGGCCGACGGCGGCGTGAGCGTCCTCGACAACGGCCGCGGTATCCCGGTCGGCGAGCATCCGGTGGAGAAACGCCCGGCCATCGAGCTGGTGCTCACCACGCTGCACGCGGGCGGCAAGTTCGACGGCAAGTCCTATGCCGTCTCCGGCGGCCTGCACGGTGTCGGCTCCGCCGTGGTGAACGCGCTGTCCACCCGGATGGAGGCCGAGGTCCGCACCGACGGCCACGTGTGGCGCCAGTCGTACACGTGGCGCGGCCCCGAGACCGAGCTCCGCCAGGGCGAGGAGACCGACGAGACCGGCACCCTCATCAGCTTCTGGCCGGACCCCGGGATCTTCGAGACCACCGAGTGGAACTTCGAGACCCTCTCCCGCCGCATGCAGGAGATGGCGTTCCTCAACCGCGGCCTGTCCATCACGCTGCGGGACGAGCGTCCCGACCACTCCAACGGCGAGCCGCACATCGTCCGGTACCACTACGAGGGCGGCATCGAGGACTTCGTCCGCTACATCAACGCGCGCAAGGACGCCGCGCACGAGTCGGTCATCTACTTCAGCGACGACACCACGGGCATGTCGATCGAGATCGCCATGCAGTGGAACTCGTCCTACGCCGAGTCCGTCCACACCTTCGCCAACACCATCAACACGGCGGAGGGCGGCACCCACGAGGAGGGCTTCCGGGCGGCGCTCACCACGATCGTCAACCGGTACGCCCGCGACAAGGGCCTGCTCCGCGACAAGGACGACAACCTCACCGGCGAGGACGTGCGCGAGGGCCTCACCGCCATCATCTCCATCAAGCTGGCCGACCCGCAGTTCGAGGGCCAGACCAAGACCAAGCTCGGCAACACCGAGGCCAAGTCGTTCGTGCAGCGGGCCTGCAACGTCTACCTGCGCGACTGGTTCGAGGAGAACCCGGGCGAGGCCAAGGAGATCATCAGCAAGGCGTCGCAGGCGGCGCGCGCGCGGGTCGCGGCCAGGCAGGCCCGTGACCTGACCCGCCGCAAGAGCCTGCTGGAGTCGACGTCCCTGCCGGGCAAGCTGTCGGACTGCCAGTCCACCGACCCGGCCAAGTCGGAGCTGTACATCGTCGAGGGCGACTCGGCGGGCGGCTCGGCGAAGGGCGGCCGCAACCCGCACTTCCAGGCGATCCTCCCGATCCGCGGCAAGATCCTGAACGTGGAGAAGGCCAGGATCGACAAGATCCTGAAGAACAACGAGGTGCAGGCGATCATCACGGCGCTCGGCACCGGCGTGCACGACGAGTTCGACATCACCAAGCTCCGCTACCACAAGATCATCCTGATGTCGGACGCCGACGTCGACGGCCACCACATCAACACCCTGCTGATGACGCTGCTGTTCCGGTTCATGAAGCCGCTGATCGAGGCCGGGCACGTGTACCTGTCCCAGCCCCCGCTCTACAAGATCAAGTGGGATGCGCGCGGCAGCGACGCCGACTACGCCTACTCCGACGCCGAACGCGACGCGATCATCGAGGCCGGCATCGCGGCGGGCAGGCGCGACCCCCGTCCCCGCGACCAGGTGCAGCGCTTCAAGGGACTCGGCGAGATGAACGCCAACGAACTCTGGGACACCACCATGGACCCCGACAACCGGGTCCTGCTCCAGGTCCAGCTGGACGACGCCGCCCAGGCGGACGAGCTGTTCAGCGTGCTCATGGGCGAGGAGGTCGAGCCCCGCAGGGAGTTCATCCAGCGCAACGCCAAGGACGTGCGCTTCCTCGACATCTGAGGTACGCCCCTGGGCAGGGCTCCCATCGGCCTGACTCCCGCAGGCGGCAGTACTTCCTTCCCACCGAGCAGAAGAGGTCTTCAGAGTGACTGACCTGACCACAGAGGGCGGCCACCAGGGCGAACGGATCGAACCGGTCGACATCCAGGTCGAGATGCAGAAGAGCTATCTCGACTACGCGATGTCGGTCATCGTCGCCCGCGCGCTGCCCGAGGTACGCGACGGCCTCAAGCCCGTCCACCGCCGCGTCCTGTACGCCATGTACGACGGCGGCTACCGGCCCGACCGCGGCTACTTCAAGTGCGCCCGCGTCGTCGGCGACGTCATGGGGAACTACCACCCGCACGGCGACAGCGCCATCTACGACGCGCTCGTCCGGCTCGCGCAGCCCTGGTCGATGCGGTACCCGCTGGTCGACGGCAACGGCAACTTCGGCTCGCGCGGCAACGACCCCGCCGCGGCCATGCGGTACACCGAGTGCCGTATGGCGCCCCTCGCGATGGAGCTTCTGCGCGACATCGACAAGGAGACCGTCGACTTCTCCCCCAACTACGACGGCCGCTCGCAGGAGCCGGACGTCCTGCCGTCCCGGTACCCGAACCTGCTGGTCAACGGGTCCGCGGGCATCGCGGTCGGGATGGCGACGAACATCCCGCCGCACAACCTGCGCGAGGTCGCCGACGGCGTCAGGTGGTATCTGGAGAACTACGGCGCCTCCGACGAGGAACTGCTCGAAGCGCTGGTCGAGCGGGTCAAGGGCCCCGACTTCCCGACCGCCGGCCTCATCGTCGGACGCAAGGGCATCGAGGACGCGTACCGCACCGGCCGCGGCTCCATCACCATGCGGGCCGTCGTCGAGGTCGAGGAGATCCAGGGCCGCACCTGCCTCGTCGTCACCGAACTCCCGTACCAGGTCAACCCGGACAACCTCGCCCTCAAGATCGCGGACGGGGTCAAGGACGGGAAGCTCGACGGCATCGCCGACGTCCGCGACGAGACGTCCGGCCGGACCGGGCAGCGGCTCGTCATCGTCCTCAAGCGGGACGCCGTCGCCAAGGTCGTCCTGAACAACCTGTACAAGCACACCCAGCTGCAGGAGACGTTCGGCGCGAACATGCTCGCGCTGGTGGACGGTGTGCCGCGCACCCTGCGCATCGACCAGTTCGTCCGGCACTGGGTCGCGCACCAGATCGACGTCATCATCCGCCGCACCCGGTTCCTGCTCCGCAAGGCCGAGGAGCGCGCCCACATCCTGCGTGCGCTGCTCAAGGCGCTCGACCGGATCGACGAGGTCATCGCGCTGATCCGGCGTTCGCCGTCCGCGCAGGAGGCGCAGCGGGGCCTGATGGGGCTGCTGGAGATCGACGAGATCCAGGCGCAGGCCATCCTCGACATGCAGCTGCGCAAGCTCGCCGCCCTGGAACGCCAGCAGATCACCGACGAGTACGACAAGCTCATGGCGGAGATCGCCGACTACAACGACATCCTCGCCTCGCCCGAGCGGCAGCGGCGGATCGTCGGTGAGGAGCTCGACCCGATCGTCGAGAAGTACGGCGACGACCGGCGCACCCAGATCATCCCGTTCGACGGGGACGTGTCGTACGAGGACCTCATCGCCGAAGAGGACGTCGTCGTCACCATCACCCGCGGCGGCTACACCAAGCGCACCCGAACCGACCAGTACCGGGCGCAGCGGCGCGGCGGCAAGGGCGTCCGCGGCGCGCAGCTCAAGCAGGACGACATCGTCGACCAGTTCTTCGTCACCTCGACGCACAACTGGATCCTGTTCTTCACCAACAAGGGCCGTGTCTACCGCGCCAAGGCCTACGAGCTGCCCGACTCCGGCCGTGACGCGCGCGGCCAGCACGTCGCGAACCTGCTGGCCTTCCAGCCGGACGAGCACATCGCCCAGGTCCTGGCCCTGCGCGACTACGACGTCGCCCCCTACCTGGTGCTCGGCACGAAGAAGGGCCGGGTCAAGAAGACCGCGCTGCGCGACTTCGACTCGCCCCGCACCGGCGGCATCATCGCCATCAACCTCGTCGAGGGCGACGAGGTGATCGCGGCGCGGCTCGTGTCGGCCGACGACAACCTGCTGATGGTCTCGACGGGCGCGCAGGCGATCCGGTTCCACGCCGACGACGAGTCGCTGCGGCCGATGGGCCGCGCCACCTCCGGTGTCATCGGCATGCGGTTCGACGGCGACCAGGAGGTCCTCAACATGCTCGTCGTGCGGGACACCTCGCACGACGTCCTGGTGGCCACCGAAGGCGGCTACGCCAAGCGCACTCCCGTGGACCAATATCCGCTGCAGGGGCGTGGGGGTAAGGGGGTCCTCACCGCTAAGATCGTGCAATCTCGCGGGATGTTGGTAGGGGCTCTGATGGTCGGCCCGGACGACGAGGTGTTCGCGATGACGTCCAACGGGGGCGTCATCCGTACCACCGCCGCCGAGATCAAGCAGTCCGGTAGGCAGACCATGGGCGTCCGCCTGATGAACCTCGCCGACGGGGACAGCGTGGTGGCCATCGCGAGGAACGTAGAGTCCATGGAGGACTCAGACGATGCCGAAGGGGACGACGGTGAGTGACGTATCCTGCATCGTCACCGAGCCGCTAGGCCAGGAGGACACGTGAGCACCGAGCCCGGCAAGAGCAAGGGCGGGTCCGGCGAGGCTGCTTCGGGGGCGGGTGGCACCGGCAGGAAACCCGGCGCCAAGCAGGGCAAGACCGGGGGCAAACCGGCCAAGATCGTCTCCGCCGCGTCCGCCAGGTCCGGACGGGACGAGACGACCGTCGACATCGAGTCCGCCAAGCCCGATTCGGACGGTGCCGACAGCACCAGGATCGACCTGGCGAAGATCGAGGAGAAGCCGGCCGAGGACGCCGCCCTGCCCGAGATCGCCCCGGCCGAGGACACCGCGGACGACAAGCCCGCGGGCGGCTCGCCGTCTTCGTCGTCGCCCTCCGGCTCGGCGGGCTGGGCCAAGCCCGCCGAGCCGTCCAGGTCGGTCTCGGCAGGACGTACGGAGAACGCCGGCGCATCGTTCAACGCGTCGAGCGCGGCATCCGGGAACTCGCCGTCGGTGCCGCCCCCGTCCCCGTCTTCGTCCCCGTCTTCGTCCTCGTCCTCGGGCGGTTCGGGCCGGGGCTTCGCCGGTACCGTCCTGAAGGACCGCCCGTCCACCGCGGTGGCACCGGCGAACTCGGCCAAGCCCACCGGCAAACCGGCGCGCAAGGCCCAGCTCCAGCTCGCCCGGCTCGAACCGTGGTCGGTGATGAAGTTCAGCTTCGTGATGTCGCTGGTCTGCTTCGTCGTCCTGCTCGTCGCCGTGATCGTCCTGTACACGATCCTCGCCGGCCTCGGCGTGTTCGACGCCATCAGCGACACGATCAACAGCCTCACCAAGGAACAGGGCGAAACGACCGGCAGTGTCGATGCGGGCAGCTGGTTCTCCTTCATCCGTATCTTCGGCTACACCGTCCTCGTGGGCGCCCTGAACGTCATGCTCATCACCGCCCTCTCCACGGTCGGCTCCGTCATCTACAACCTGGCCGCGGACCTGGTCGGCGGCGTCGAGGTCACCCTCAAGGAGGCCGAGTAGCCCCCTCCCGCCGCCGCCCGGCAATCGATTTCCGGTTGCCCGCCCAGATGGGGTAACCTCTCGTTGCGCCGCCAGGGCGGCGGCACACTCCGGGCCTATAGCTCAGTCGGTTAGAGCGCATCCCTGATAAGGATGAGGCCGGTGGTTCAAGTCCACCTAGGCCCACCAGACCAAAGACCCCCGCCGGGTACCGGCGGGGGTCTTTTGGTGGCGGCAGTGACGGCAGCGGCCCTGGCCTTCCGAGTCGCCGAACAGTTCCCCGGCCCCCGGCGGCGCACTCGTGCCGGGTGCGGGAACCGGCGATCGGCATCCACCGTCTCAGCGGCATGAGCGTGTCGACGACCATCCTGCCGCTGGCAGGAGTGGCTCTCGGTTCCGCCGGAACCCTGATCGGTCAATACCTCTCCACACGTGTGGAGGCACGACGCGCGCGGTTCGAGCAGGCCAGCGCGGAACGCGCGGAGCGCAAGGAAGCGCTCATGGAGTTCCTGTCCGCGGCCCAACAGGTAGAACTGTGCTTGGATCGCCTCTCCATGGGAGAGCGGCTTGAGGAGTCCGAGAAGTGGCAGCACCTGCACACGCTTTGGCTCGCCAAGAAGGTCCCGGAACTCGTGTGCACCCCTCCAGTCGCCCAGGCAGCCCACGACTACACTCTCGCCCTCCACGCGCTGCTTCGGGGACAAGCCACCGAAGAGGGCGCACTGCCCAAGCGTGAACTCCGCTTCGCGTTCATAGAGGCCGCTCGCCAAGAACTCGGTATGGCAGGCGAGCCCATGAGGAGGGATCCCCCCATACGAGAACTCAGCTAGTAGCCACCCCCGGTTGAGTCGTCGGCGGCAGTGAGGGCAACGCTGACGGCAGCACCAGCGGACGCGTGGCCGGGGCCATGACCCGTGCCGCGCAGACCGTGGTCGGGGTGGTCCATTGCCAAGGCCGGCTGCGCATGGAGACTGGGCCATGTGATCGAGATAACCGCCGGCGTGGTCCACGCTTTGATCCGCGAGCAGTTTCCCGAGTGGAGCGACCTTCCGATCCAGCCCGTTGCCCGTCAGGGCTGGGACAACCGGACCTTCCGGCTCGGCGATGAACTCGCCGTCCGCTTGCCCAGCGCCGAAGGTTACGTGGCCGGCATCGAGAAGGAGGACGGCTGCCTGCCGATCCTGGCCGGGTATCTGCCGTTGCCGGTGCCGTCGCCGGTCGCGACCGGCCGACCGACCGCCGACTACCCTTTTCCGTGGTCGGTCCGACGCTGGATACCCGGGCGAACGGTCGAAAGCGCCGCCGACGTCGATCGGCGCCGGCTGGCACGCGACCTTGGCGCCTTCTTGGCCGCACTTCGCCAGGTCCCGGTCGGGTCGGGGCCGGTCGGCGGTCCTCACTCCTTCTTCCGGGGCTGCCACCCGAGCGTCTACGGCCACCAAGTCCAGGCCGCGCTCGACATGCTCGCCGGCGTGGTCGATGTCGCCGCCTGCCAGGCCGTCTGGGCGGACGCACTGACCTCGGCGTGGCCGGCGGCGCCGGTGTGGTTCCACGGCGACATCGCCACCGGCAACCTCCTCACCACCGATGGGGTGTTGTCCGCGGTCATCGACTTCGGCACCTGCGGTGTCGGAGACCCCGCCTGCGACCTGGTCATGGCGTGGACCTACTTCGCCGATGACGAGCGGAAGGTCTTCCACGAGGCGATCGGCCTGCCCGGCGACACATGGCGGCGGGCGCGCGGATGGGCGCTGTGGAAAGCACTCGTCACCATGGCCGGCCTTTCCAGTCCAGCCTCCGCGGACTTCCAAAACCAGGTCCTGGCCCGTGTCCTCGCCGACCCGGTCGCACACTGACACCCCACGTGCTCTGCGTATTCACGTGGTCATCACCAGCTGAACGTCCGGCCACACCTGGGCCGTCCGAGACGCGGCGCCGTCACGACCTCGGGGAGGGGCACCTCCTTCGCCCGAAACCCGAGACCGGCTGTTCCTCGCTGTCTGCGACGAGACGATCCGGTTCGACATCACGTTTCACCACCCACAAGCGGGGCGGCGGTGGGTTTGCCCCGCCCTGCGGGCAGCCTCGACAATGCGCGGTATGCCGCAGATCACCGTGGAGTATTCCGAGGTCCTTGCGGAGGCATTCGATCGGCGCGGATTCGCGCTGACACTGCACTCTGCCGCGGCCGAGCTGATCGGCAGCCCGCTGCCCGACTTCAAGACCCGGTTCCATGCGATCAGCGAAGCGGTCATCGGCGGCGGCGCGGCCGGGGAGGCGATGATCCATGTCGATCTGGCGATCCTGCCCGGCCGCGCCCCCGAGATCAGAGCCCGTCTCGGAGATCTGACCCTCGCGACGTTGTGCGACCACATCAAGCCCGGCACAGGGGTGAACACCCAGGTCACTGTTGAGGTTCGGGAGATTGCGGGCTACCACAAACGCGTCCTGGAACCCTGACTGCTCCTCGTCTTGGTCACTCCACCCGTTAGGTGCATGCGCCGGACGGCAGTGACGGCACCAGCAGATGGGGATCGCCTCATCACTCCTCAGCCGGCCGGCCATCTGCTTGGGGCGCGCAGGCGGAGGCAGCCGTCCGACTGGGTGCCCCGGGTCGATTACGGCACTCATTGTGGACGGGGATCGTCTGCGCTGGTCAGCGGGTGGTTATCCCAAGACTGAAGGGGTTTCTCCACAGATTGTGGATAACTTGCTGCACAGTGGCGGGGACGTGTTACCTCCTCGAACCTCGTCACATAACCCGACCCGGGTGCGGGCACGTTCCAGTCGCGGGCGATCTCGGTTGCGTACTCCTCATTGAGGACCGGGGAGAAGATCGGCTGGTGGGGCAGGCGCGGGCGGAGGGCCTGGACGCCATTGCGGGCGGCCTCCTCTTCGTCCGCATGCCGGACGGAATCGGCGCTGCCGTCCGCGAAGATGCGGGGTGTCAACGGTGCATGCTGGTCCGCCTTCACGATGAAATGGACGGGACGGCGGGGATGACGTCCGGTGGTCTCCGAGCCGTCCGACCGAACCCTTCACGGGGACCGGGCAACGGATGGCAGGACCGTGCGAGAACAGCCCCATTGTCCACAGTCTGTGGATAACTTCTGGATTGTGGGGAGCCTCACCCCGAGACAGACGCACTCCATTCTCTTCTGCGCCCGGTGGGGTGGCGGCATTGGCATGTAATCAAGGTTGACTACTTTCCTTGATCGGCTTACGGTCGCGGGCATGGGTGAGAAGGTGATGCCGATCTTTCCGTGCCGATCGATCGAGGTGACCTGGGAGTTCTACCGGGTCCTCGGCTTCGAGCAGTCGGCCTGGCAGCGGCGTCCCAACCCCTACCTCGGCGTCCGGCGCGGGGACGTCGAGCTGCATTTCTTCGGGTGGAGGAAGCACGACCCGGCCGCGTCCATGAACATGTGCTACATCGTCACAACGGCCGTGGATGACCTGTATGAGTCGTTTCGAGGCGGGCTCAGGCAGGCCCTCGGCCGGGTGCCCGCGCGCGGGCTGCCGAGGCTGAGCGCGTTGCGGGACACGTCATATGGAGTCCGGCAATTCCTCCTCAACGACCCGGACGGTCTCCAACTCCGCATCGGCCAGCCGATCTCGGAGCCGACGCATGCACCCGTCCCGACGGAGACCGTGGCCAAGGCGCTCCACATGGCCACGGTGCTGACGGAATCGAAGGGGGACCACCGCGCCGCCGCCAGAATCCTCGACCACCTTCTGGCATCCGGTGAGCCCCTGACCGCCGCTGAACGCCTCAAAGCCCTGGTCCTGCGCGCCGACGCCGCCGTCCACATGGGGGAATGGCCCCGCGCTCGCGCGCTGATCGCCGAAGCTCGCGGCGTACCCGCCGGAGGGTCGGCCGGCCATGCGGACGATCTCCGCCGGCTCGCGGACCTGGAGGAGGCCGTCCCCGCCCAGTAGGTCTGGGGATTCCAGCCGGGGGTTGGGGACGTGGCTGGGGATTATCGGTGGGTAACGCTGTCCACCGATGCGCCGGGGCTGTGGAGGACGGTCGCCCACAGGCTGTGAATGGGGTGTGTACAGTCCCGGCTCAGGACGCCCTTAATCCCTGGTCAGCAGGTTTTCCACGTCGTGGACAACCGGTTGTGCCGCCTGGGGAAGAATGGTGGACATGGAGTCGGCCGGTTGTACCCAGGTTGTGCACGGAAGTTATCCACAGGCTGTGGATTCCGTGTACACGGCCGCGGTCGGGTGGATGATGAAGCAAGCGGTGTCCGATGCGCCGCACGGACCGTGGAAAGCCCGGCTGTTCTGGGGATCCGCCTGTGGACGCGGCCTCCAGATCGCCTGCTGGCGGGATGGAGGGGGTGTGTGCGAACGTTACCCACAGCCTGTGGACGAAGGTCTTCCCGGGCCTCTTCACCGCGACTGTGCGCACGTACGGCGGCCTGGACTCGGGGAGGCAAAAGCCCTTCCAGCCTGCGAACATCAGTTCGAACGCGTGCTACGCTCCCGCCATGGGGCAGTTGCTGAACGAGCCGGTCCGGACGGAGCACGATCCGGCGGGACGGCTCACCGCGTACGAGTGGCGGGGGTCGCGCTACGCGGTGGACGAGGTGCTGAAGACCTACGGGACGGGCCGCGAGGGCAGGGTCTACCGCGTGCGGGTCACCGGTGCCGAAGGCGTGGCGGTCGCGGAGCTCGGTCGTGACGAGGACCGCTGGCGGCTCCGGCACGTCTTCTCGGCCTGACCGCCGGGGCGGTCCGGCGGCCGACCGGACCAGCTGGACGCGGGTCGGCGGAATCCAGGGGGCACCGCTCGACCTGCTGGCGGCCAGGATCGGCCGCCGGCACTACGCGCCGCACACCCATGACGAGTACGCCATCGGGGTGACGGTCGACGGCCTGGAGACGATGTGCTACCGGGGCGAGAGGATCTACTCGGCGGCCGGGAGCGTCGTCGTGGTGGAGCCGGGCGAGGCGCACACCGGCGGCCCGGCACATCCCGAAGGGTTCGCCTACCTGTGCGTTTACCCGGGCGCGGAACTGCTGGGCGCGGCGACGTCCGCGGATCCCGGTCCGGTGGCCGCGGAACCGCACTTCCGCGAGCCGATCATCGACGATGCCGGTCTCGGTGACGCGCTGCGGCTGGCCCACCGCGCCCTCCGGCTCGGGCAGGACCCACTGGAGGGAGAATCCCGGCTGCTCGCGGTGCTCGGCATGCTCGTCCGGCGCCATGCGGTGCATGGGCGCGGAGCGGTCCCGCAGCGCGGCAATGCCGACGCCGGGCGGATCGCGCGCCAGGTCACGGCCCGCCTCTCCGACGAGCTGGTCGCCCCGCCGACGCTGACCGAGATGGCCGCCGACCTGGAGCTTTCCCGCTACCAGTTGCTGCGCGCCTTCCGCCACGCGATGGGCATGCCGCCGTACGCGTGGCTCGCCCAGCACCGGGTGACGCGGGCCCGTGCGCTGCTGGACGTGGGGTACCGGCCGGCGGAGGCCGCGACGCTCGTCGGGTTCGCCGACCAGGCGCACCTGACCCGCTGGTTCCGCCGCGTGCTCGGCGTCACGCCCGGCGTGTACCGCAACAGCGTTCAAGACAGCGCGATGCGCCGTCCCGCATCCTGAGCAACGTCCGCCCCACGAAGCCGGCCGCGTCGGCCGAGCCGCCGTGTAGCGCCGCTCGTCCCATGTCCGGCGACGGCGGACAGGAATGGAGGTCGTGTTGAGTCGCCGTGGCTGGATTCTGTTCACGCTGATGAGCGTGCTGTGGGGCATCCCCTATCTGTTGATCAAGGTGGCGGTCGAGAACGTCTCGGTGCCCACGGTGGTGTTCGCGCGGACCGCGCTCGGCGCCCTCGTCCTGCTGCCGCTGGCGCTGCGGTCCGGGCGACTGGACGTCGTCCGCCGGCACTGGCGTCCGCTGCTGGTGTTCACCGCGGTGGAGATCATCGGCCCGTGGGCGCTGCTGTCGGACGCCGAGAACCAGCTGACCAGTTCCATGTCCGGGCTGCTGGTCGCCGCCGTCCCGATCATCGGGGTGGTGCTGGCGATGCTCACCGGCGACGCGGAGCGGCTCGGCCCGGTGCGATGGGCGGGGCTGCTGGTCGGGCTGGCCGGGGTCGGCGTCCTCGCCGGACCGCACCTCGGCGGCGGCAGCGCGTGGGCGATCGGCGAGGTCATGCTGGTCGCGCTCGGCTACGCGATCGCCCCGTTGATCGCCCTCCGCCGCCTCCAGGACCTGCCGAGCCTGCACATGGCCGCGTTCGCGCTGGGCATCGCCGCGCTCGTCTACACCGGTCCCGCGATCGCCACCTGGCCGGAGGAGATGCCGGGCGGACGCGTGCTGGCCGCGCTCATCGCCCTCGGGCTGATCTGCACGGCACTGGCGTTCATCGTGTTCTTCGAACTCATCCGCGAGGTCGGCACGTCCCGCGGAATGGTGTTCACGTACGTGAACCCGGCCGTGGCGGTCGCCGCCGGTGTCGCGTTCCTCGGCGAGCCCCTCACCGGGACGATCCTCGCCTCCTTCGCGCTGATCCTCGGCGGCTCCGTCCTGGCAACGGCGCGCCGGGCCCCGTCCCCCGCAGCCGCGCCCCCGGTCGAGGACGAGCGGGCCGGCGACGCGAAGGCCGAGCCCGAACCCGCCTCGGGATGAGGGGCACCGCGAACTTCGCCGCCTTTCTGATGTCGGCGGACGGGGTGATCGCTCGGTATTCGAGGGTGCGGCGGCCTTTGCCGGGCTTGCCAAGGCGATGAAAGGGCCGTCCGTGGGGAACAGCCGGGGTGTTCCGCTGATGCTTGGGATCGCATTCGGCCAGGTACCGGCTCGACATCGTCCGCTGAATTCTCGAAGCGGGTAGATCGCCTCACCGAACTCGGGGGGAAGGGCTGCCGGGGTGCTCACGCTGACGGAGATCGCCGAGGATCCGCTCGTCCTGACGCGCCGCCTGCGCCTGCGCGACGGTTCGGAGGTCCTCTTCCGCCCCCTCGCACACGCCGATGCGGCGCACCTGGCCCGCTTCCTGGAGGCCCTGTCCCCCGAGTCGAGGCGCCTCAGCACCTTCGACGGGTACGACTTCGCGGCCGCCCGGGAGTTGTGCGCCGCGATCGCGCGCTACGACAAGCTTCGACTCGTGCTCGAAGAAGTGCGGTCCGGCAGGATCGTCGGCCTTCTCGAATTCAGCCTCGATCTGACTTCGGCGGACATCGCGCGGTACCGCGAAGCCGGGGTCCGCCTCGCAGAGACCACCGACTGCCGGTTCGGCCCCACTCTGGCCGATGACTACCAGGACAGGGGCGTCGGAACGCTCATCTTTCCGCTCGTCACGGAGGTCGCCCGGCGGCTCGGCAGGACGAGGATCATCCTGTGGGGCGGCGTCCTCGGCGATAACCCTCGCGCCATTCGCTACTACGAGAAGAACGGCTTCCAACCGGTCGGCTCCTTCATCGGAGAAGACGGCCTTCGGTCGCTCGACATGATCCTGGACCTTCACGTGGTACCGGATCAGGCGAGCCCGTTGCCGCGGCGCAGTAGTTCGTAGCGGGCCGCTCAGGTGTCCGGTGAGATGCGCGCGGAACTTCGGTATGCAGCCGTCCCCGAAGCGCTTGGCGGCGTCATCGGTTCCAGGACGGTCTCGATCCCGGCCGTTCACGTGCGCAGATCCCCATTACGAAGGTGTACGCGGCAGAGGGGGCGACCGGAGGCTGCGCCCGGCCCACCCCGCTGATCAAGCGGGACACGCCCGGAGTATCGGGATTTGCCGCTACCTCTTGTCGCGCTGGCCGTTCGCGAGGCCCTGCACGATGCGCCGCCCGCCCGCGCGCCGTTGCACGGCCGCCGACAGGACCGGGGCGACCCCGCCGATCCGGGCGCCGAGCCGCAGCCCGAACGGTGCGACGTCGATCTCCGCGATGTTCCGTTCGATGGCCCGGACGGTCGCGCGCGCCACATCCCGCGGCGAGCGCGTCCCGATGCCTCTGGGCAGCGTCACGCCGGCGTCCGCGAACATCCCCGCATCCCGGATGAACCCCGGGAAAACGGTCGACACGCCGACACCGTGCGGACGCAGATCCTCCCGCAGCGCCAGAGCGAATCCCCGCATACCGAACTTTGTCGCGTTGTACAGCGATGCATGGCCGGACGCCGTCTTGCCGGCCAGCGACGACACGAACACCAGATGCCCGCGGCCACGGGCGGCCATCTGCGCGGCGGCGAGCCTTGCCATCACGATCGGCGCCCGCAGGTTGACGTCCAGCGTCCGGTCGATGTCGGTGGTCGAGTAGTCGCTCAATAGCCCGGACCCCGGCAGTGCCGCGTTCGCCACCAGCACGTCCACCCGCCCGGCCTCGTCCAGCAACTTCTCTGCCGCGTCGCGATCGGCCAGGTCGGCGACGATGGCGCGGCCGCCGAGCCGGTCGGCCAGCGGCTCCAGGACCTCCGCCCGCCGGCCCGTCAGCACGACCCGTCCACCATGCTCGGCCAGCGCCCTCGCCAGCGCCTGCCCGATCCCGCCGGTCGCCCCGGTCACCAGGACGTTCGCTCCGCGCAGATCCATGCCGAGATGATGGCGGATCACATGCCGATCCGCCACAGCAGCAGGACGACCGAGGACAGCACCAGCCCCGCCGCGCCGAGCGGCACATCACCCATCACGATCAACGCGGCGCATCCCATGGCGACCAGCCCCGCGACCAGCACCAGCCCCCCGCCCCCGGGCCTGCCCTCCTGCGACACGCCCGGGTCCAACTCCCGTTCCCAGCGCCGGAAGTCGTCCTCTGCCATCGGCACTCCCGAAGGTCGTCCCCCCGGAACATGCGACTGGCCCGCCGTCCCGGCCGGACGTTTCATCGGACACGAAGTCCGATAACGGCGAGCGGGTGCGGATCGCCCGGCAACGATTGCTAGGCTGCGAAGAGCCCGGGGGAAGCAGATGCTGATGTATACATCCCCGGGATCTGACTTCATAGTCGAGGTGAAGGGGTCCCACCGTGAAGAAGCTGCTCATTCTCGCTGTTGTCGCACTCGGTGGTTTCGCCGTCTGGCGCCGGATGCAGCAGGACCGCGCCGAGCTGGACTTGTGGACCGAGGCCACGTCGTCCGACAACTGACACGCCGACGACAGGCCCCGGCGTGACCGACGCGGCGCCGATCACCGTTGCCCGCATCGATCTCGCCGGGGACCCCCGTCGCTGACGGCGGCACCGTCGAAACCGCCTACGTCGAAGCGATTCCCACCCTGGGGATCATCTACGGCACGGCGGCGTGCGGTTGTGCCCGCTTCCGTAACGCGCACGTTTGATCAGCATTTCCCGCAGGGCTTCAACCCGAGCTCCGCTGTTCATGACGCGGATGATCGCGGTGTCCCGCCGGTTCTCGAAACCGTCGCCCCCGCAGACGCGCAGCTCGCCGTCAGTAAGCGGCAGGAACACGTTTCGGGGACGTTCGGCTTGTCTCACGGGTGACCGGGGACGGCGCGGTCCACTTGTCTTCGCGGACGAGCTAGTAGAACTGGGTTCGCAGCATACGGAAGTGCTTGTGCACGTCCCCGGATGATGCGCCAATAGCCGATGTAGCGGCGGGCCACGGCCCGGGTAATGTGCTCGACGCCCGGCCTCTGGCCGCAGCCGACAGGGCATGCGACCTTGCCCTCGGAGGTCGCTGCTGCGCGGCCCCATGCGTCCTCGCCGGCGAGCCACGCGACGAACGACCGGACGACGAGGAGGTACACCTCGACCGTGCGGGTCGAAACATTGCATGCCTCCCGCGCGATGAGCCAGGAGTCCCATGCGGCCATGAGCGACATGGTCAGGCGCTGTCTGGTCGATGGCCGCGACCTTGGAACGGTCCCGGCCACGCGGGCGGCGGGATGGATGACTCCCCTGACGGCCTCCGGAGGGGTAGGCGGATGCCCCAGCCCTGTCCGGAAAGCCTGTGCTTGTTCCTACGGTGTACGATCGACATCGGTTGCGCCCCTCCGGCGTCACCGCAGGTCACAAGCAAGATGACCAGGGGCCTTAGCTCAGTTGGTAGAGCACCGGCTTTGCAAGCCGGGTGTCAGGGGTTCGAATCCCCTAGGCTCCACCGGCGAAGACGTCCTCATCCTGATCATGGATGAGGGCGTTCGTGCAATTAGCGTGCAATTAGGCCGCCGGGACGAGCACGCCGGTAGGGCCGCCGTCCCGCTCCGCTTCGATCTTGTTGTTGAGTGCGTCGGCGATCGCCTTACCCGCTTCGGACGTCCCGTGCTGATAGATCAGCGCCGTCCGCACGTTCTCATGCCCTATCCGGCCCATGAGGTCACGCAGACTCGCCCGCTCTGCGCCGCAGGGCGTGAAACCGCACGTCCTTGAGCCCCGCCTTGCTGCCTGGAGTGCTGTCGAGTCACGGCTACCGGACACCAGTAGGCGCGATCACGCCATTTGGGACAAGGGGACCCGCGCGCCTCGGCCGGCCAGTCGGCCGCGTACGTGCTGAGCGTCGTCAAGCAGCTGCGCGAGCGCGGAGTGCGGATCGTGTCGCTGACCGAGAACTTCGACCTGGATACCAAGGAAGGCCGGTTCATGTTCGCCGTGCTCGCCGCGGCGGCCGATGGGGCCCTGGAGGCATCGCCTCCAGGGCCCTGGGGAGTCAGCGCCGTTCGGGGTCCGGACGCGTGATCCTGAACCGGGCTGTGTTCTCCTCGGCGGCCCACCGGTGGAAGCCGGCCTTTTCGAGCACTCGGATCGAGGACGGGTTCGACAGTTCCACGTTCGCGGACACGGTGTGGACGTCAGGGGCAGTGAGGGCGAACTCCGTCAGGGCCTGGGTGGCCTCGGGAGCATAGCTCCGGCCGCGGCGGGAGGCCACGATGCCGTACCCGATCTCGAGAACGCCCTCGCTGGGCGGCCAGAACAGGCCGATCGAGCCCACCACCAAGCTGCTCTCGCGCTCGATGATCAGTCGGTGGCCGTATGCGCCGAGCCAAGCCGGGTGCTGATCGAGAAGGCCCGCGATCACACGATCGCCTTCGGCGGGAAAGTCGTCCGCCCAGTGAGCGGAGTGGGTGTCATCGAGGACCGCAGTGGCCTCGCTCGTGGTCCAGGGCCGCAGGATCAGGCGCTTGGTGATCACGTCGGCGGGGGTGGGCAAAGAAGAGGAAGATACGTGTCTCTCCTGGTCGTTGGAACGACCCGGGCCGTGCTCTGCTATCGCGCGGGCCGGATGAGGGCATACCGATGAGGGCCGACGACGGCCATATTCATCAACCTCCCCATCCCGCGATCACGCGTCTGTCGCGCTGGCGTGACGGTAATCGCCGCTCCCCGTCCTAGGCAACACATATTCGGACCACTGACCCGTAGCTCGCTGAAGGTCGTATCTCTTGGATGGGGCCCCAGATCGAGCTCCGATAGAGGTAGGCGACGCTCGGAGTGCTCGGGGCCAGGGAGATGTAGATTTCGGCCCTGACCCAACGGTCCAGGAGCGCCGCAGGTACGTGGTATGGTCCCTCCATATCGGCGACGTCGATATGTGGTGTGGATCGAGGATGAGAGGGAGGTGGGGTTGATGACCGCGAAGGTGGCCGCTGTCGAATGCGGCGTTCGGACCAACCTCGTTTCCCGGGTCTCGGCCGGACTCAGCTGAGTCGACCCGCCCAGCGGGATCGTCCATCCTTCGGTGGGTTTCTTCTCGTTTCAGCCGAGGCCCCTTATCGCAAGGGTCTCCTTCGTTGTCTTCACCATTCTCCAATTCAGCCTCGCCCGAAGACGTCCTGAGCGCCTACGGGTGGGATGAGGCGTATGAGAACGCCTTCACCGCTCACCGCTCCGCCGGTCTGTCGCCCGGGCGCGTCGCCCGTGTCGACCGTGGCCACGCCACCGTCGTCACGGCGAACGGTTGGGTGCGCGCCGTCTGGTCCGCGCCCGCCGGATCACCATGTACCGGGGACTGGGCCGCGGTGCGGCCCGGCACACGACCAGAGCTGGCAGCGTTGCTGCCCCGGCGGACCGCCATAGTGCGCTCCTCGGCGTCCCGTACCTCCCACTCCCAGGTCCTGGCCGCGAACGTCGATACCGTCGTGGTCGCCGTGTCGCTTGCCGCCGCCGCGCCTGCGGGCCGGATCGAGCGCATGCTCGCCCTCGCCTGGGAGAGCGGTGCTGTACCGGTCATCGTCCTGACCAACGCCGACCGGCCGGAGCGGCCCGTCACCGTGGTGCGGGACGAGGTGGCGGCACTCGCACCCGGGGTCGACACTCTGGTGGTCAGTTCCGTCACCGGCGAGGGCATGGATGTTCTTGCGGCGGTCCTCACGGGGACGATCGTGCTGCTGGGGCCGTCCGGTGTCGGCAAGTCCAGCCTGGGCAACGCCCTGCTCGGTACCGATCTGCTGGCGACCGGTGAGGTCCGTGCGCGCGACGGCAAAGGCCGCCACACCACGGTCCACCGCGAACTGATCCGATTGCCGGGCGGCGGTGTCCTCATCGACACCCCGGGCCTGCGCGCCGTCGGCCTCCACGACAGCCGAAGCGGTATTCAGCAGGTCTTCGCCGAGATCGAGGACCTCGCCGTCGACTGCCGGTTCTCCGACTGCACCCACGTGAGTGAACCCGGCTGCGCGGTGCACGCCGCGATCGCCGCGGGCAGCTTGCCGCAGCGACGCCTGGACAGCTACCGCAAGCTGCTCCGTGAATCCGCCTGGGCCGCCTCTCGCGAGGACGCGCGCCTGCGCGCGGAGCGCGACAACCAGCGCAAGGCCATCAGCCGCCACCTGCGCGCGACCTACAAATTCCGGGACCGGCGGTCATGAACGCTCATCCCCCACGCTCCGAAGCAGTCCCCGGATCTCCCGACACGCATCCGCACACCGATAAGGAATCTCACGCCGGCATGACCACCTGGACCACCCGTCTCGAGACCGGCCACCACGACCGCCATGCGATTCGAGAGATCAACCTCGCGGCGTTCCCCACCGCGCTGGAGGCCGACCTCGTCGATGCGCTGCGTCAGGACCCGGACGCATGGTTGCCCTGGGGCTCCTGGATCGCGGAAAGCCCTGACGGCACCGCGACCGGCTTCGCACTCCTGACCCGCTGCCATGTCGACGGCGTCCCGGCCCTCGCGCTCGGGCCATGCGCCGTGCCTCCGGAACATCAGAGCATGGGTGCCGGCTCGGCGGCGATCCGCGCAGCGCTCGACGCGGCCCGTAGCGCAGGCGAGAATCTCGTCCTCGTCCTCGGCCACGCCTCGTACTACCCCAGGTTCGGGTTCACCCCGGCCTCCCGGCACGGCATCCGGCCGCCCTTCGAGGTACCGGAGGAGAACATGATGGCACTGACATTCGACCCCGCCCGCCCCATACCGACCGGTACCATCCGTTACGCCGCACCGTTCGGCGTCTGACACGGCCGATACCGCCTCACGCCTGTGGGCAAGCGGTGTACCGCTTGCCCACAGGCGACGGTGCCGGGTTGATTCGTCGATCTCCTGCGCAGACGTCTTTGCCGCACCTATCTCGTGATCGACCTGACCGGCGACTTTCTCCGACTCCAGACCGGCGCCAGGGACTGGCGCCGTGGAGCAACGGCTTTCCGCAACTCTCGTACCTACGGTGACGGGCTGTACCCCCTGTCCGCCCACCTACCGAACAAGACCGCCTGTCACGAGTTCCGATGGCCGTCGGCAATGGGTAGTGCAGTATTGCCAACCTCGCTCCCAGGACGGATACGCCCTAACAGCTTGGCCGGCTTGCTCACTGCAAAGAGCCGCGCCTATCGGCTTTGCGGGTCGGACGTCAGGGGGTCGAATCCCCTGGGCTCCACCTGCAAACACCCTCATCTCGATGATGGATGAGGGTGTTCGTGTAATTAGGCCACTGGGGCAAGGGGCGCGCCGCCGGCCTTTGAGGGGGTCGTTGACCGGCTCGATCAGCTGGTGGACTTTGGGCGGGTGCTCGCCGGGCCAGGGCTGCTCCCCGCGCATCGCGACACGGCCGCTGCCCTGCCTCGACGCAGCAAGGCGGGGGAAGAACGGCGACTAAGCCGCACGCTCACGAGTCGTGGCCATGAAGTGCTTCAACGCCGTGCGTGGCGGATCTTCAATCGTCCGAACCCCATGGTTCCGGAGATCCGGATTTTCGGCCCGCCGGGGCGAGAGCGTCGCCGAGTCTTGTGCAGGGCGGCCTTCCACACGGTGCGCAGATCCTCGAAGTCGATAACCGCGTCGCGAGGCACCGTGATCTTGGCCTTGCCGGTGCCGACCTGCAACTCGATGTCGACGACCGGGTGTTCGATGACCGCCCGGGACAGGTCCAGATGCACCCTTCCGAAGGCGGACTCGACCTTGAGGGTCCGAGGTACTCGCCATGCGCCACGCCGCCGGATCCGTCCGCTGAGGGCGGCAATCGTGGACGTCGTCCCCGCACTTTCTCCCGGGAGCGATGCCAGCGCCGACATAAGCTCGTCGTGCGTCTTGGCGGTGAGCGCCTTGTGGAGGCGCTCGTCCAATTCATCGTGCGAGATATGCCCTTTGGCGTACGCCTCCTGCAAGCGCTTCACGGCCGTATCGCGGTCGTCTTCGCCGGCCGGTGGCGCTGGATCTTTCGGCAGGGAATTCACCTTTTTACTCTAGCGCCGTGCTTGGGCGAGGGGAACGTGTGGAAGTCCGCAGCGGGCAAGGCATCCGATGGCAGCCCGGCCGCTCCTCATCATGGCGTTGATCGCTCACCCAGCGAACGGATGTGGTCAGGCACCAGCAGAGGGCGCGGGCCAAGGCGATGCGCTTCGTTTCGGCAAGAACCTGGCCACATATGGGGACGTGTGTCGTCGCGTCCGCCGGGTTTCCGCAAGTGCCGCAGGTCGCTTGTCGCGTGTGAGAGCGCATGAGCGAGTGCGGTCAGGGGTTTGGTGGCAGGGCCGGGGGCGGGGGCCTTTCAGGCTTTCACGAGGCGGAGCCGGAACGTTGGGGGGTGGGGGCGCATTCGCGGTGCCAGAGGGTGCGGTAGAGGCCGGGGCGGGAGATCAGGTCGGTGTGGGTGCCGCGGTCGGTGATGCGGCCCTTGTCGAGGACGATGATCTCGTCGACGGCGTCCAGGCCGGCGAGGCGGTGGGTGACGAGCAGGGTCGTCCGGCCCTCGGTGGCGGTCAGGAGGTCGGCGGTGAGTTCGTCGGCGGTCGCGATGTCGAGGTGCTCGGCGGGCTCGTCCAGGAGGAGGATCGGGAAGTCGGCGAGGAGGGCGCGGGCCAAGGCGATGCGCTGGCGCTGGCCACCGGAGACTTGGGCGCCGTGCTCACCGACGTGGGTGTCGAGGCCGCGGGGAAGGGAGTCGACCCAGTCGAGGAGTCGGGCGCGGCGTAGGGCGTCCCGGATCTCGTCGTCGGTGGCGGTGGGACGGGCCAGGCGGATGTTCTGCCCGATGGTCGAGTCGAACAGGTGGGCGTCCTGGGCGCACAGACCGATGACCTTGCGGACGTCGTCGCCGGTCAACGCGCGGAGGTCAACGCCGTTCAGCGTCACCTCGCCGGAGGCGGGGTCCAGGAAGCGCAGGAGGACGGAGGTCAGGGTCGTCTTGCCCGAGCCGCTCGGTCCGACGATCGCGCAGCGGCGGCCCGGGGTGAGGTCCAGGGAGATGCCATCGAGGGCGTAGGGGGCGGAGGGCGTCCACCGGGCTCGGAGGTTCTCGACCTTGAGCGTGTACGGGGACGCGGGGAGCGGCGCCGGGTCGGACGGGTCCTCGATGGGGACGGGTGCGTCCAGGACGGCGAAGATCCGCGTGGCCGAGCGGCGGACCCGCTCCAGGTACTGCGCGGCCAGGGGGAGGCCGGCGACGACCTCGAACGCGGCCAGCGGAAGCAGGACGATCACCGCGAGCAGCACCCCGTCGAGCGCTCCCGAGCGGACCGCCGGCACGCCGACGGCGAGGCTCCCCCAGACGGCCAGGCCGCCGGCGAGGGCGGAGATGGCCGCGCCCAGGCCGGCGGTGGTGGCGGAGCGGGCCGCGGCGCGGGTGAAGTCGCGGTCCAGGCGGGTGGCTTCGGCGAGGTGGGCCGGGGCGGCGCCGTAGGCGATGAGTTCGGGGGCGCCCTGGAGGGTGTCGACGACGTGGGAGGTCAGTTCGCCGCGCAGGTCGGTGGTCTGGCGTTCGGCTCGGCGTGCCATGGCGGACGACAGCCACGGGGCGGCGACACCGGCGGCCAGCAAGGCGAGCAGGAGGACGACGCCCGCTGAGGGGAGCAGCGCCCAAGCCAGTCCTACCGAAGCGCCACCGACGACGGCGGCGACCGTGTACGGCAGCAGAACGCGGAGGAAGAGGTCCTGCACGGCGTCGACATCTGCGACGAGGCGGTTCAGGAGGTCGCCGCCACGGAACGCGGGGAGCCCGCCGGGTGCGAGTCGTTCCAGCCGTTCGTACACGCGCGCGCGCAGATCGGCCAGGATGCGGAAGGTCGCGTCATGGCTGACGAGACGTTCGATGTAGCGGAACACGCCGCGGCCGAGCCCGAAGGCGCGGACGGCCACGATCGCGACCATCAGTATGAGCACGGGCGGGTGCTGCGCCGCACGCGAGATGAGCCACGCGGAGGTCGCCATGAGCCCGACCCCGCTGCCCAGCGCCAGAACGCCGAACACGACGGCGAGGGCGAGCCGTCCCCGGGCCGGCCGGGCGAACCCGATCAGCCGGAGGAGCGCGCCGCGCGAGCGGAAGGTTTCACGTGAATCATCGGCGGTCATGCCGTCACCGTCTCGGGTTCCACCGTCACCACGCGGTCCGCCAGCGGGAGCAGGGTCGGACGGTGGGCGACCAGGACGACGGTCCGGCCGGTTTTCAGGCGTTGCACGGCGTCGATCACGAGGGCTTCGCTTTCCGCGTCCAGGTTCGAGGTGGGCTCGTCCAAGAGGAGGAGTGGCGCGTCGCGGAGGAAGGCGCGGGCGAGGGCGATGCGCTGCCGCTGGCCGGCCGACAGGCCGGAGCCGCGCTCGCCGAGGGGGGTGTCGAAGCCCGCGGGCAGGGCCTCGATGAACTCCAGCGCGTTCGCCGCCTCGGCGGCGGCCCGCACCGCTGCCGGCGACGCCTCCGGGCGGCCCAGCCGGATGTTGTCGGCGACCGTCCCGGCGAACAGGTGGGGACGTTGCGGCACCCAGGAGATCATGGCGCGCCAGGCGTCCGGGGAGAAGCCGGCGAGGTCGTCCCAGTCGACCAGGACGCGTCCCGAATCGGGCTGGACGAATCCGAGCAGCACCGACAGCACGGTCGACTTCCCGGCACCGCTCGGCCCGACCAGGGCGACCGTCTCCCCCGGATGGACGGTCAGCGAGAAGCCGTCGAGGGCCGGGACGTCGCGTCCGGGATAGGTGACCGTCGCCCCGTCCAGGCGGACGGTCGCGTGGGAAAGGTCGGGAATGTCCGTCCGGGAACCGGTGCTGGGCACGGGGGTTTCGAGGACCTCGAAGATCCTCGCCGCGGCGGTGAGGCCCTCGGCGCTCGCGTGGTACTGCGCGCCGACCTGCCGCAGCGGAAGGTACGCCTCCGGCGCCAGGATCAGGACGAGCAGCGCGGTCTCCAGCCCGAGCCCGCCCTCGACCAGCCGCAGCCCGATCGACACGGCGACGAGCGCGACGGAGAGCGTCGACAGCAGTTCCAGCACGAGCGCGGACAGGAACGCGATCCGCAGCGTCGACATGGTCGCGCGCCGGTGCCGGTCGGTGACCTCGCGGATCTTCGCCGCCTGCGCCCGCGCCCGGCCGAAGATCTTCAGCGTGGGGAGCCCGGCGACGACGTCCAGGAAGTGCGCGGCGAGGAGGGAGAGCGTCCGCCACTGCCGGTCCATCTTCCGCTGGGTGGTGAGCCCGACGAGGATCATGAAGACGGGGATGAGCGGCAGCGTCGCCGCGATCGTCACGGCGGACAGCCAGTCGCCGAGCAGGATCCGGAACCCGACGGCCGCCGGGACGATCACCGCGAGGACGAGCTGCGGCAGGTAGCGGGAGAAGTAGTCGTCCAGCGCGTCGATCCCGCGGGTGGCGAGGGTGGCGAGCTCGCCGCTGCGTTCGCCGGACAGCCAGCGCGGCCCCAGCGCCAGCGCGCGGGCGAGCAGCCGGCCGCGCAGCTGCGACTTCACCGCGGCGGACGAGCGGTGCGCGGCGACCTCCTGCAGCCAGGCGACCAGCGTCCGGGTGAGGACGACGGCGAGCAGCAGCAGGAGCGGGGTGCGCAGGCCGGCGAGCGACGCGCCGCGCAGGAACGCCCGCGTGAGCATGTCGGCGAGCAGCGTCGCCTGCGCGATGATCAGCCCGGCGGTGGCGGTGCCGAGCGCCACGGACGACACGAGGAAGACCCGTGTCGTCCGGGCGTACTTCAGCAGCCTCGGGTCGAGGGGTTTCACGGCACCGGCTCGGGCTTTTTCGCGGGCGGGATGCTGGAGGTGCCGATCCGCTTGCGGAACACCCAGTATGTCCACCCCTGGTAGATCAGCACGATCGGGGTGAACACGACCGCGACCCACGTCATGATCTTCAGCGTGTAGCCGGTCGAGGCGGCGTTCTGCGTGGTCAGGCCGCCGGAGCCGAGGGTGGACGGCATGACGTCCGGGAACAGCGCGGTGAACAGGGTCGCGACGGCGAGCACGATCGCGGCTCCGGTGCCGATGAAGGCCCAGCCCTCGCGTCCGCGCCGGTTGGCGACGGCGGCGACCAGCAGCCCGGCGGCGGCGCCCCCGGCGGTCAGCCAGGTCACCGGCTTGCCGTGCTGGAGCTGGGTGATCAGCAGGAAGCTCCCGCCGGCGGCGATGGCGGCGACGACCGCGACGGTCGCGACGCGGCGGGCCTGCGTCCGGATGTCGCCGGACGTCTTGAGCGCCAGGAACACCGCCCCGTGCAGGACGAACAGGATCGTCGTGGTGAGCCCGCCGAGCAGCGCGTACGGGTTGAGCAGGTCGAGAAGCGTCCCGGCGTACTCGTGGTCGGCGGCCAGCGGCACGCCCCGGACGATGTTCGCGAACGCGACACCCCACAGGAACGCGGGCAGCAGGCTCCCCCAGAAGATCGCCTTGTCCCAGCGGGACCGCCACCGTGCGTCGTCCTTCTTGCCGCGGTACTCGAACGCGACGCCGCGCACGATCAGCGCGAGCAGGATCAGCAGGAGCGGCAGGTAGAAGCCGCTGAACAGGGTGGCGTACCACTCGGGGAACGCGGCGAACGTGGCGCCGCCGGCGACGAGGAGCCACACCTCGTTGCCGTCCCAGACGGGGCCGATGGTGTTGATGAGGACGCGCCGTTCGACGTCGTCACGGCCGAGGGCGGGCAGCAGGATGCCGACGCCGAAGTCGAAGCCCTCCAGGAAGAAGTAGCTCGTCCACAGGAAGGCGATGATGATGAACCAGACGGTGGTGAGTTCCATGACCAGGGTCCTCAGTAGGCGAACGCGAGCGACCGCTCGGAGTCGGAATCGGAGTCGTCATCGTCGGCGGGCGGCGGCAGCACCTCGTCCTCGGACGGCGGCCCGGCCTTCGCGTACCTGATCATCAGTCCGGCCTCGATGACCATGAGGATGCCGTACAGCGTGGTCAGCGAGATGACGGAGATGAGCATCGACGTGGGGGTCACGCCGGGGGAGACGCTCGCGGAGGTCTTCAGCACGCCGAAGACCGACCAGGGCTGCCGGCCCATCTCGGTGAAGATCCAGCCGGCGGAGTTGCCGATGAACGGGAGGCTCAGCGACAGCACGCCGATCCGGTAGACCCAGGGGCTGGACGGCATCCGGCCGCGCCGCAGCAGCCACAGCCCGGCGAGCGAGACGAGCGCGGTGAGCGCGCCGACCCCGACCATGATCCGGAAGTTCCAGTAGGCGACCGGGATGATCGGCCGGTAGTCGCCGGGCCCGTAGCGCGCCTGCTCGGCGGCCTGGACGTCGTTGATGCCCTTGACCTCGCCGTCGAAGCTGCCGGTGGCGAGGAACGACAGGACGCGCGGCACCTTGATCCCGAAGACCTCCTCGTCGCCGTTCAGCGTCCCGATGGTGAAGATGGAGAACGAGGCGGGCTGCTCGGTCTCGTAGAGGGCCTCGGCGGCGGCCATCTTCATCGGCTGCTGGTCGGTCATGACCTTGCCCTGGACGTCGCCGGTGATGGCGACGCCGATCGACGCGATCGCCGTGACGACGAGGGCGAGCTTCAGCGAGGGGCGGAAGACCTCGACGTTCTTGCGGCGGGCGAGGTGCCAGGCGCTGACGCCGGCCATGAACAGGCCGCCGGTGACGAACGCCGCGGTGATCGTGTGCGGGAACGAGACGAGCTGCGTCGAGTTGGTCAGCACGGCCCAGAAGTCGGTGAGGACGGCCCGTCCGGTCTCGTGGTCGATCCGGTAGCCGACGGGGTGCTGCATCCAGGAGTTGGCGGCGAGGATGAAGTACGCCGACAGCAGGGTCCCGATGTGGACGAGCCAGATGCTCGCGTTGTGCAGCTTCTTCGGCAGCCGGTCCCAGCCGAAGATCCACAGGCCGAGGAAGGTCGACTCGACGAAGAACGCGAGCAGTCCCTCGATGGCGAGCGGCGCCCCGAAGATGTCGCCGACGAACCGGGAGTAGTCACTCCAGTTCATTCCGAACTGGAACTCCTGCACGATGCCGGTGACGACTCCCATCGCGAAGTTGATCAGGAAGAGCTTGCCCCAGAACTTGGTGGCGCGCAGGTACTTGGTCTTCCCCGTGCGGATCCACGCCGTCTCCAGGCCCGCGACAAGTGCGGACAACCCGATGGTCAAAGGAACGAAGAAGAAGTGGTACACGGTGGTGATTCCGAACTGCCACCGTGCGATGTCGACCGAGTCCATGGCCCAGGTGCCTCTCCGGCTAACTACTACAAGCTGTAGTACTACATCCTGTCAGAGATACTACGGGCTGTAGTACTACGGTACGTCGTAAGATCGCTCACAGCGCTGACCTGGGATCCGGCGGACATGACGGGACCCGCGACCGATGCCGGCCGCGGGTCCGTGGGAATCAGTTCGTCAGCCGCGTGGAACGAGACATCCCGGACGGCTGAAGTCGATCACGCTGCCGGCCGCGATGCAGGCGGCCAGCATGTAGGTCTCCTGCGCGTACCCGATGTGCGGGTGCACGGTGACGTTGCCCGCCTCGTCGACCTCGCAGGGATTGTTCAGCGTGCACTGGCCGCCGTTCTCGTTGATGGTGTTGTTCGCGCCGATGACCTTGCCGGACGCGGCGTCGATGACCGGCGACCCCGAGGTGCCGCCGATGACGTCGCACTCGGGCGTGTAGCGCAGCGAGTCGTTCCACGTCCACTGGTCTTCGCGGAGCCGGTGGGCGAACCCGTCGAGGCCGCAGGAGTAGATGCGCCGCCAGTAGCCGGAGACGACGCGCAGGTCGGTGCCGGCGGTCGGGTGCTGCAGCGACAGTTCCAGAGCGGGCGTGTTGTAGGTCCGGCGGATGCTGGCGTAGCTCCTGTTGAGCCGGTACAGGGCGACGTCCGTGTCGGTCATCGTCGCGTACAGCATCGCCGACGCGCGCAGGGTGCCGAGCGAGCGCTGGCCGCTGGGGTCGAGCAGGCTGAACGAACGCCTGGACGGCTGGTCTGTGATCACCTGCCCGGGGGCGGGCTCACCGCCCTCGTAGCAGTGGCCGTTGGTGAGCACGAGCGCGGGATCGCTGTCCGCGGCGGTCGGGGTGCGCACCAGCGAGCCGGAGCAGTTGCTGAGCGCGACGATCCCGGTGAAGTCGACGGCGACCTTGGGCGGCGCGGGGGCGGCGGGAGCAGCGGGGGCGGCGGGAACGACGGGGGCGGCGGACGCGGTGGACGCGGCGGCGGTCAGCGTCCCGGCCCCGAGGAAGGCGGCGACGAGCACGCCCAGGATGCGTCTTTGCATGGCGGGGGGTCCTCTCAAGGTGAGGCTGGCGGGGGGCAAGCGCCAACGGCGGCGAGTGCCCGGGAGCACATTGGCACCCGTCACCGGACGCGCAGCGCGATGCTAACCGGACCACCGGCCCAGCGGAAGCACCGTGCCCCCCGAGCCGCGAGAACCCGGTAGATCCGGCAGGCATTGCCGAACGGCGCCGTGCCGGCCTCATGTGCGGGGTGTGCGCCTTAGAATCGCGGGATGGAACTCAGGGACGCGGCGCGCATGATTCTTTCCGAGTCGGCGGGTCACCCGGAGCTGCTCCGGGTGACCCGGGCGGCGCATGACCGGCTGTCCCGTGGTGAGCGGGTCGCGCACACCGACCTGAGCTGGATGCTCAAGGAGGCCGCGCGCAAGAACGTCTATCCCGCGCTCCACGCCCGGTACGGTGCCGCGGCCTTCGACGAGATGGTCGTCGTCCTGAGCCGCGAGATCGACCGCCAGGCGCCGGTGCGTTCCCGGTAGGGAACGCGTCCACGGGCCGTCTCCCGGCCTGGCCGAGCCGGGGGTGACGCATGTTCCTGCGGGGACGGGGCATAAGAAGGCACCCCGGCAACGTTAGACTCTAGGAATCACTCTCGACGCCCCCTGGCGTCCGGCTCGTCCTTGCAGGCCACGCACATCGTGACGCCTCCCGAGACGTGCCCCCTCTCGGAAGGTAATGCGTGACCACAGCTGCCGCTGCACAGAACCCGTCCATGCCCGCTACCGCGGACGAAGAGCGGGTTCCCACCTTCGCCGAGCTCGGCATCCCGCCGGTGCTGGTGAACGCCCTGGAGCGCCAGGGCATCGAGGCCCCGTTCCCCATCCAGGCCGCCGCGATCCCCGACGTCATGGCGGGACGTGACGTCCTCGGACGCGGTAAGACCGGCTCCGGCAAGACCCTGGCGTTCGGCCTGCCGATGCTCAGCCGCCTGTCCGGCCGCAAGGCCGCCCCGAAGCGTCCGCTGGCGCTGATCCTCGTGCCGACCCGCGAGCTCGCCCAGCAGGTGCAGACCAACCTGGAGCCGCTCGGCCGCGGCCTCGGGCTGCGCTTCAAGACCGTCATCGGCCAGACGTCCATGTTCAAGCAGATCGACGCGCTGCGCCGCGGCGTCGAGGTCCTCGTCGCCACCCCCGGCCGGCTGAAGGACCTGATGCGGCAGAACGCCTGCGACCTGTCCGACATCGAAATCACCGTGCTGGACGAGGCCGACCACATGGCCGACATGGGCTTCCTGCCCGACGTGACCGACATCCTGGACGCGGTCAAGCCAGGCGGGCAGCGCCTGCTGTTCTCCGCGACCCTCGACAAGGACGTGGACGTCCTGGTCAAGCGGTACCTGAACGACCCGGTCACGCACGCGATCGGCCAGGTGGACGAGTCCGTCGCCACCATGGAGCACCACCTCCTCCTCGTGGCGCCGAAGGAGAAGAGCGCCATCACGGCGGAGATCGCCAACCGCGAGGGCCGGACGATCCTGTTCGCCCGCACCAAGCACGGCGTCGACCGGCTCGCCAAGCAGCTCGTCCAGGCCGGGGTCCGCGCGGCGGGCCTGCACGGCGGCAAGAGCCAGGGGCTGCGCACCCGCACGCTCGCCGAGTTCCGCGAGGGCTCCATCAGCGTGCTGGTCGCCACCGACGTCGCCGCCCGCGGCATCCACGTGGACGACGTGTCCCTGGTGATGCACGTCGACCCGCCCGCCGACCACAAGGACTACATGCACCGTGCGGGGCGCACCGCCCGCGCCGGTGAGCGCGGCACCGTCGTGACGCTCGTGCTGCCGCACCAGGTGCGCGCGACGTCGGCGATGACGCGCCGGGCCGGCATCAACGCGCCCCGCGTCCGGGTGAGCACGGGCGACGCCGAGCTGACGAAGCTGACCGGCGCCCGTCCGCCGTCCGGCATCCCGATCGAGGAGCCGATCATCCCGGAGCGTCCCCGCCGCGAGGGCGGCCGGGGCCGCCAGGGTGGCCGCCGTGGCCGCGGCCCGCGCTCCTTCGACCGCCAGGACGGCGGCCGCCGCCGCGACGGCGAC
>NZ_BCQQ01000041.1 GCF_001552155.1 Actinomadura formosensis NBRC 14204
GAGGGCGGCGAGGCCGGCGGAGCGGCCGGGGCCGCCGGGCCGAACGGGGCGGCCGGGGCGGGCGGCGCCGGGGGGTTCGGCGGATCGGGCGGGGCCATGTCGCCGAACTTGCCGTCCGGGCGGCGCGGCGCCTCGATCGGCGGAGGGTCCCGGCGGGCGAGCCCGAGGAAGCCTCCGACGAACAGCAGGATCAGCCCGAAGAGGATCGAGCCGGCCGGGATGTAGCCGCGCACCAGGTCGATCTTCAGGGCGTTGCCGTCGGCCAGTTCGACCAGGCTCTTCTGGTCCTTGTCGACGGTGATGAGGTCGGCCTGGGCGACGATCATGCTGCCCTTGCCGTCCGGTGTCCGGACGGTGCTGCGGATGTTCTGGCGGTGCTTGACCGGGATGCCGGTGCGCGGGTCCACCCAGACGGTGTTGTACGCCTCGGTGTAGCGGTCCACCTTCTGGTTGCCGGCGTCGTCGGGCAGGCCCAGCATCCGCGGGGGCAGCTTGGTGTCGAGCGCGGCCGTCTTGGTCAACGGGATCGTCTGGGTGAACCGGTACGCGGTGAGCCCCTGGACCTTCTCGACGGCGTTGAACTGCATCGGCGCCGCCTGCTTGGTCGTCATGTCGAAGAACGGATAGTCGCGCTTCCGCACGTTCGCGAGCGGGAACAGCAGCCCGTACCCGGACATCCGGACGCTGTTGTCACCGTCCACGTTGGCACCGCAGCAGTTGACCAGCGCGCTCGTCCGCCGGTCGAACGCGATGCGGTAGCCCTGGATCTGGACGGGCTTGTCCGGCTTGGCCTCGTCGTAGATGTTGGTCGTGGAGTCCCAGACCGCGATGTCGTCGTTGCCCTCGTTGGCGCGGACGTCACCGCGGACGGTGTTCTTGGCGAGCAGGGTCACGCCGGTCTTGAACTTCAGGTCGGCCTGGTCGAAGTAGGTGGAGTCCTTCGATTCCAGCAGGGTCACCTGGTAGCGGTTCAGCGGTGCGACGACCACCTGGTCGGCCACGTAGAAGCGGACCAGCGGCGCGAGTGTCAGGAAGAAGGCACCCAGGCCGATCAGGACCAGGCCGACCGGTCGCCGCATGAACACCTCCGGGGGCTGCCGTCGCACTCAACGGCCGAGGGGCCGGGTCCGGCATGTCCGGGTTACCCTACAGTACCCGTGAAACCGACCGTCCAATAAGACTAGCGATCCCGCGGTGAGCGCCGTGGAAGGCGCTCCGGACACCGGCCGTGTCCGGCCGCCCGGCCGAATGCCTCCCCCCGTGCGCGCGTACCGGCCGGTAAGCTCCCCGTTACCCCGGCGTCCCGACACAGTGAGGTGGCCCTTGGCCTCGGCTGCACGCGGTCAGGACGGGCTGTCTCCCGTCCCCCGGCACTGTGCGACGCTGGCGCGGTCGGTGCGGCTGCTGGCCGCGTTCCGGCGCGAGCGGAGCGAGCCGGAGTACTTCTACAGCCTGATGGCCCGTGACACCGTCGCGCTGCTCGGCTCGTACACCGGCCTGCGGGGCGCGGCCGTCATCGACGTGGGGACGGGGTTCGGGTTCTTTGCGCGCGCGCTGACCGCGGCCGGGGCGCGCTGCACCGGCATCGACCACGACCTCGGTGAGTTGACGGCGCACAACGTCCGTGAACCGAACCGGCTTGTCGCAAGCGCGCTCGCCCTTCCGTTCCGGACGGGGTCCGCGGACGTGTGCTTCTCGTCCAACGTGCTGGAGCACGTGCCCGACCCGTGGCGGATGGCCGACGAGATGGTCCGCGTGACGAGACCCGGCGGGACGGTCTTCCTGTCGTTCACCAACTGGCTGTCCCCGTGGGGCGGCCACGAGACCTCGCCGTGGCACTACCTCGGCGGTGACCGGGCCGCCCGGCTCTACGAGCGCCGGAACGGACGCCCGCCGAAGAACCGGTACGGCCACAACCTGCACCCCGTCTCGGTGTCGTCGGCGCTGGCATGGGCCAGAGGGCACAAGGACGTGCAGGTCCTGGACGCTTTGCCCCGCTACCATCCGCGCTGGGCGGAGGGCATCGTCCGCGTTCCGGGCCTACGGGAGATCGCCACCTGGAACCTCGTTCTCGTCCTGCGGAAGAACGGCTCGTGAGGCCCGCCACGCGGACCGCCCGGCCGGCACCGCCACCGATCTCCGGCCATCAGGACACGATCGACGGCCTGCGGGCGGTGGCCGCGCTCGCCGTCCTCGTCTTCCACGTCGCCAGCGCGGCCGGGTCCATCGTCAACCCGGACGGCCCGCGATGGCTGTTCAACGGCGGCCAGGTGGGCGTGCCCATCTTCTTCACGCTGTCGGGGCTGCTGCTCTACCGTCCGTGGGCCGCGACCGTCCTGGACGGGCGACCCGCCCCGCGCACCGTCGAATACCTGCGCAAGAGGGCGTTCCGCATCGTGCCCGCCTACTGGGCCGTGATCGTCGTCTACATGGCCACGGCGGGGCGAGACCACATCGGCGACCCCGTCACGTGGGTCTCCCTGCTCACGCTCACCCAGACCTATCTGCCCGACCCGTGGTGGAACGGCCCCCTGGGGCCCGCGGAACTCGGGCAGTTCTGGAGCCTCGTGGTGGAGGTCTCCTGGTACGTCACGCTGCCGTTCACCGCGGCCGTCCTCGCCTGGTACGCGCGCCGGGCGCAGACCCACGACGCCGGTGTCCGCGCCAAACGGCTGCTGACCGGCATCGGCGTGTACGCGTCACTGTCGTTCCTCTGGACGGCCACCATGTTCGTCCCGGACCGGCACTCCCATCTGGGGCTGTGGCTTCCGCGGTACTTCGTCTGGTTCGCGATCGGGATGGCGCTCGCGGTCGTGACGGTGTGGGCGCGGCTGGACGAGCGGCGCCCGGTGGCGGCGCTGTGCCGGGCCGTGTCGGACTCGTGGGCGGCGTGCTGGGTCGCGGCGGCGGCGCTGTACGTCGTCGCGGCGACACCCGCCGCGGGCCCGCTCAGCCTGCAGACGCCGGACGCGTTCTGGACGTCCGCCCTGCACCTCGTCGTATTCGGCCTGTGCGCGGCGGCGCTGGTCGCGCCGGTCGCGCTCGCCCCGGCCGGGCAGCCCGCGCTCGGCGCGATCCTCGGCAACCGGGTGATGCGGTTCCTCGGCCGGATCTCCTACGGCGTGTTCCTGTGGCAGTTGCTGATCATCGTCTCCTGGTACGACGCGACGGGCCGGGGTTTCCAGGGGGACGTGGCGACGGATCTGCCGCTGATGGCCGCGGCGTCCATCGCAGCGGGGACCCTGACCCACTACCTGGTGGAGTGGCCGGTGGGGCGGCTGACCCGGCGCCGGGACCGGTCCCGGCCGGCCCCTGCCCGGGCGCCGTCCAGCTGAGCGGGATCCGCCCGCCGGACTCGCCGCCGCCGGGCGGTTTCGGCCGCCACAGTTCGACGGCGATGCGCCCGACGGCGACGAGCCCGAGCAGTTGGGGCGCGATGTCGCCGAGCGGGCCGGACGGTTCGGCGGGGTTGTCGAGCAGGTCGAGCCACATCGCGGCGGCGAGGCAGCCGGTACCGGCGAGCAGCGCGATCGCCGCCGGCCACGGGGAGGCGAGCGCGCGCGGGACGGCGGAGCGGCGGGTGCGCGCCCAGCCGCACAGGGCCGCGACGGCGAGCGTGACGGCGACGCCGGGAAGGCCGGCGATCCAGCCGCCGAGCGCGGCGGCGAGCCCGATGGCCGCCCACGCCGGCCAGCCCGTCCCGGCGGTCAGCGCGCGCGGGGCCGGGCGCCGCCCGCCGGACCGGGCCGGCCAGAGCGCGGCGAGCAGCAGGACGAGGAGCAGGAGGAGGCCGGTGACGACGGCGATCCGCTGGGCCCGGTCGGGCGTGTAGGTCAGCTCGACGGCGCCGCTCGTGCCCGCGGGGACGAGCCAGCCCTGCTTCCATCCGTCCAGCCGGACGGGCCGCAGAACGGTGCCGCCGGCGGTCGCGCGCCACCCGGTGTTGAAGTTCTCGTTCACGGTGAGGAATGAGGCGGTGGCGGCGTCCACCTCCAGCCTGCGGGAGCCGGACCCCCAGTCGATGACCCTGACCTGCCGCGGCGGCGGCCGTCCGGTGGCGTCCGCCCCGAGCTTGGTCCCGACCGTCACCGTGTCGATCCGGTAGGCGTCGAGCGGGACGGAGGTCAGGTGGTTCTGCCCCTCGGTGAGCACGGCCTGCTTGCAGGCGGCGAACCGCAGGGGGCGACCGGCGAGCAGGTCGCCGAGGGTGCCGGTCACCTTGGTCTGGATCGTCCCGCCCTGCCCGCTCCCTGTCCGCACGGCATCTGCCTGACCGGTGCCGGTCAGGTCACCGCCGGACGGGTTCGCGGACGCCGCGACCCGGAGCTTCGGCCCGAAGCCGCACGGCAGTTCCAGCGGGTACGCCCGCACGTCCGGGAACGGTTTCACGCCGGGGACGGTCAGCTCGGCGAGCTGCACCGGCTGGGGCCGGCCGTCCCGGAGGAAGGTGATCGTCAGCCGGTCGGTCGTCATCAGGGCGAACGACAGCCTGCCCTCGCCGTCCGTCAGCCCCTCGCGGGTCCGGCCGTTCCCGCCCCGGACGCGCAGCCGGATCGGGCCGGACGCGCCGGGCGGACGCGTGACCGTCACCGTGGACACCCGCTTGCGGCCCTTCCAGCGGACGGTGTACGCGGGCGCCTCGTCCTTCTCCGCCGCGATCCAGGACGTCGCCGGGTCGCCGTCGAAGCCGGATCTGGGCTGGTCCGCCGGGTGGCCGGACAGCGTGGAGCTGGCGGCGACGAGCGGCTGGCGGCGGGCGGCGGTGTACCGGTCGATGAGCCGCCGGTCGGTGAGGACGGCCGTCCCGGTGACGGGCGCCTTGCCGGTCACCGCCGAGGTGAACGTCCGGTCGAAGCCCGTACCCTCCTCGTCGCCGGAGCCGAGGGACGGCGAGCACACCCACCGCCGGCTGCCCTTCATGCATTCGTCCGCCGCGCCCGGCGCCCGGCTCATCACGTACGTGGCCGGCCCGCCGATTCCCGGCGGCGCGGGCATCGTGTAGGTGCGTGCCGGTTTCACGCCGCCGATGGACACCTCCGCGATCGCCGCGCGCGCGAACGCGGGAACGACCGGCTCGGCGGAGAGCCCGGTGATGCGCAGCCGCAGCCAGCGCGCCGGCCCGTCCGGTGCCCGCAGCGCCTGCGGGTTCGCGCTCTGCCGGACGTCCTGCTCCACCCTCCCGTTCTCGGTCTCGACGGCGACACGCGACACCGGCGGCCCGAGGGCGGGGTCCGGCGCGAACGTGGCGGTCAGGTTCCGGACGTCGCGGGCCCGGTCGAAGTCGACGCGGAGCCACTGCCCGACCGGCCCGCTCCAGCCGCCCGTCTGCCACGCGGTCAGCCGGTCGCCGTCGAGCGCGGCCCACGGGACCGCCTCCGGTTCGCGGGCCTGCGGGATCGCGTCGTCACCGGCCGCCGACGCGGACGCCGTGACGTCCCGGACCCCGCCGCCGTAGGTCACGTGCGTGGTGTACCGCTTCCAGCCCTTGTCCAGGACGTCGGTGGCCTCGCCCCGGTGGGCGGCGGACATCGTCGGCGACGTCTGGTGCAGCTCACCGAAGTTGCGGCGCAGCAGCCGGGGCGAGTCGGTCACGACCGGGGTGCCCTTGAGGTCGGCGGCGTCGTCGTCGAGCAGGACGGGACCGTCCGGCAGCGCCTTGTCGTCGGCCATGGCGAGCAGCGACTCCGGCCCCCCGTACACGCGGACGGGGTTCGACGCGCCGGCGAGGTTCACGACGTCGGCGGCGCCCTCGACCTCGTAGACCTCCAGTGGCGGGTACTTCTGGTCGACCGCCGACACGGCGTCGTCGTTGTCGCCGCCGACGGGCCCGCCGAACGATGCGACCCTGCGCAGGCCGGGTGAGGCGTCCATGGCCTGGTGGAGGCGGGCGGGCCAGGCGCCGCGCAGCGTCTCCCGCCGCAGGTCATTGCGGACCAGGACGTACCGGACGCCCATCCGGCCGAGGAAGCCGCCCAGCCCCGGCGATCCCTGCCCGGAGCGCACCTGCTGGTCGATCGCGTCCAGCGCCCGCGTGTAGCCGGGCGACCCGGCCGGGACGAGCTGCCGGACCCCCCACCGCGCCACCAGCAGCGGCTGGACGATGTCGTCCATCGGACGGCCCCACAGGTACTCGCCGAACGGCGCCCCCGGAATGGCGAGCACGCCCTGCCGGCCCGCGCGGGCGTTGAGCCAGGACGCCGCGTCCCGCCAGTACTTCGGCACCTGCGTGAAGTCGCCGGGCCCGGTGAGGCCGTGCGAGACGGCGGTGAGCCCGATGCCGCCGAGCGCGACGGCGGCGGCGACCGGCAGGCTGAGCAGCGCCCTCGGGGTGAGCTTGAACGCCGGCCCGGCTCCGTCGCCCAGCCCGCGCACCCGGGCGTCCTGGGCGTGCCGGGCGGCGGCGACGAGCACGTGGGCGAGGCCGAGCGCGAGCGGCAGCCGGACGACCGCGTCGAACTTGTGCAGGTTGCGCAGCGGCGCGAGCGGGCCGTCCAGCAGGTCGCGGAGCTGGGCCGCGAACGGGCCCGGGATGTCGCTGATATGGCCCATCGACAGGATCGTCACCCCGGCCAGCAGCGTGAGCAGCAGGAACGTCCGTTCCGGCAGCAGCCGGCTCAGCAGCCCGGCGAGGCCGAGGGCCGCGACGACACCGGTGCAGATGATCGGGACGGGGCTGAGCGAGAGGCCGTGCCCGACCGGCCACCAGACCTGCCCGTCCACGATCAGGTAGTTGACCCAGCGCTCGGCGCCGCGCAGCACGTTGATCAGGCCGGTCGGCCCGGTCGTCGTGTCGGCCTTCTCGGTGTAGGTCAGCCAGGAGAACCCGTACGTGCCGGTGAGCAGCAGCGGGACCAGCCACCAGGCCGTCGCCGCGCCCGCGCCCGCCGACCACCACGCGAGCATCCGGGCGCGGAACGACCCGCGCGGCCTCGTCACGATGTACAGCAGCGGGACGACGAGGACGGCGGCGGTGGCGGTCGCGTTGATGCCGCCGCAGCAGGCGATCGCGAGCCCCGACCGGGCCGCGGCCCGCAGCCGTCCGCCCTCCCCGGACGCCGCGGCGACCAGCGGCAGCACGATCCACGGCAGCATCGCGACCGGCAGGTACTCCGCGGAGATCTGCCCGAGCGTGGCCAGCCCGTTCGGGGCGAGCGCGTACGCCATCGCGGCGAACAGCCGCGGGCCCGGGCCGCCGATGCCGAGCCGCCCGGCCAGCCGCCACATGCCGGTGCACGCCAGGCACATCAGCAGCGCCAGCCAGAACCGCTGGGTGATCCAGGCGGGCATCCCGAGGACGTCGCCGAGCGCGAAGAACGGGCCCATCGGGAACAGGTAGCCGACGGCCTGGTTCTGCAGCTGGCCGAACTGCTCGGGGTCCCACAGGTGGAGGGCGCGGCCGAGGAACCCGAGCGGGTTCACCGCCATGTCGATCTTGGTGTCGGCGAGGATGGCGCCGGGCCGGGTGCCGAACGCGAGCGCGGTCAGCGCCAGGCAGCCCGCGAGGACGCGCAGCCTCTCCCGCAGCCGCTCGGCGGCGTCCGGGCCGTCCGGCCCCTGGACGGGCGGACGGGACGCGCCGGCGCGGGGCGGATCCGCCTCTCCCACGGCCATGCTCGCCCTCTGCCCCTCTCTGTGCTCCCCCGGCGTCAGCCTGGGTGCTCGTCACCGTACCCGCGTCCGCCGGGGGCCCGGACGCCGGTGTTCCCGGCGCCCGCGCCCCGGACGGCGGCGGTCACGAGGCCGCGCATCCGGCCTGCGGTGCGCGCCCAGTCGAAGCCTGCCGCCCACCTCTGACATTCCGTGGCGAACCGATCGCGCACCGTGCGGTCGGCCAGCTCCTTGAGGGCGCGTTCGACCACGCCGGCCTGGTCATCGCCCTCATGGACGAGCCATCCGGTGGTCCCGTCGCGGACGGCGTCGCGCAGGCCGTCCACGTCGTGGGCGACGGTCGGGACGCCGAGCGCGGCGGCCTCGATCACGCTGAGGCCCCACCCCTCCCCCTGCGACGTGCTGAGATGCAGGTCGGCGCGGGCGACCAGCGCGGCCTTGACGTTTTCGGGGACATAGCCGTGCGCGATGACGACGCCGTCCAGGCCCCGCGCGCCGATCGCGGTTTTCAGCGCGGGCGCCTCCGGCCCGTCCCCGATGATGTGGAGCTTGAGCCCAGGGCGGGTCGCGGTGAGGCTCTGCGCGAGGTCGAGGAGCAGGTGGAGACGCTTGTGCGGGACGAGACGGGTCACGCACACCAGGTCGGGGTCTCCGCGAGGCTCCGCGACCACGCCATCGGGTTCGGCGACGGACGATCCGTTGTGAACGACATGGGCGGGCCCCGTCCACCCCAGCCGTTCCCTGACGGCGCGCAACGTGGACGGCGAGACGACCACGAACGCGTGCCGCCGATACGTCCAGCGGCTCACCGGCCCCTCCAGGACTTGCCCGACCCAAGCCAGCCACCTGGGAAAGTACAAGTCGAACTGGGCGTCGTGCACATGGTGGACGACGCAGAACACCGGTACTCGCCGGGGCAGCACCCAAGGCGTGAAGAACGGGATGCCGTTCTGGCAGTCGATGACGGCATCGAACCGCAGGCGGCGCCCCAGCATCCACAGCAGCACCAACGGGTAGACGGTGAACCGGCCACCGAGACGGACGAATTCCACGTCCTCGACCCGTTCCCTGCGCTTCTGCCCGGGGGCCCTGCACGTCACGTAGTGGACGCGGGCCCCCTCACCAGCGAACCTGCGCGCCAGCTCCCAGGCGTAGCGTTCGGCACCTCCGGCGGCGGGATGCCAGGGATCCCGCCAGTTGACTACCGCCAGCCGCAGATCCGCGCTCATCCCGACTTGGCGCTCGGCGCCCGCTCCGGGAGAGCGACGGGCACCGGGCGCGGCTCACGCAGCATCGTCCGGACGGGCACGACGGGGGTGATCGGCGTCGCCGGCACGCGGAAACCGGCGCGCGCGCGGATCCGAGCGAGGTCCAGCATGCATTCCAATGAATGACGCGTCACGGAGAACGTCGAGCCCGGACGGTCGCGCCAGACCACCGGGATGGCCGTCACGGACGCCCCTCGCCGTACGCAGTGGGCCAGAAGCTCGACGTCGAACGAGAAACCGGCGGTGCGCAGTTCCCCGGCGGCGGCCCGTCCGAGCGGCCCGTCGAAGAACTTGAATCCGCACTGGGTGTCCTGGATGCCGCCTACGAGGTCGCGGACGATCCGGTTGAACGTGATGGCCCCGAGCCGCCTGACCGGCAGCGCGTACCCCTGGACCACCGACCGGCGGTGGCGCCTTGACCCGACCACGACCGGGCGGCCCTCGCTCAGCAGGGCGATGGCTTCGTCCAGCGCGGCAAGGTCCGTTGCCATATCGGCGTCCATGAATCCGACATACGGGGCGCGCGTCTCCAGCAGTCCGGCCCGGACCGCCGCCCCCTTGCCCCTGCGTTCGCAGTGCACCAGCCGCACCGGCACCGGACCGCCCCAGGAGCGGACGATGCCGGCCGTCCCGTCGGTGCTGGCGTTGTCGACGACGATGATCTCCGCCCGCAGCGGGAGGCCGGCCAGCTTCGCACACAGCAGATGCAGTCCCGCCGGAAGCCGGTCGGCCTCGTTGTGGGCGGGAACGATGATCTCCAGGAGGGCGGTGCCGTCATGCCAGGTCCCCATCAGGGCCTACACGTCACCGGGAGCCGTAGTTGTACAGCGGCTTGATGACGGGGTCCTTCTGGGAGGCGTTCGCGAGCTGGACCGCGCCGAACGACGCTCCGGTGGCCAGCAGGGCGCCGACCAGTGCGGCGATGGCGATGCGCATCAGGGGGTCCTTCGTCGGTCATCGGGGCGGCGGGGTTTGATACTGCCGAGTAATGAAAGGCTCAGAGTAGTACCTGGGGCCGGGATTGACCAGAAAACGAGCAGGCTCGCAATGCCCCACCCGACCACCACGGGCGCCACCGGCACGCCGTCCCCGGCGGCGGACGCGGCTCCGCCGATCCGGTAGACGACGAGGTCGGGTCCTCTCAGCATCTCCGCCACCTCGCCCTCCGGCCGAATCGAACCGGTATCCGCGTCGACCACGACATACCGGATGCCCTCGGCACGGAGCATCGCGGCCGGCGGTGCCCCGGTCTTCGCGGCCGGCGCGAGCCTGACGGACCTCGGATCCTCGGGCGGGACGGTCGTCTCCCCCACCGTGACCGCGTCGTCCACGATGACGCGCCGATGCAGATAGCGCGGCAGCGGATCGAGCACCCGCCGCCCGTGGTTCCACGGGTAGCTCCGGTACGAGGCCCACGGCAGAACCAGCACGTCACCCTGCTCAGGGTCACCGTTGATGATCTGCCGCGCGCGCGCCCAGTCGTCCGGGTAGCGGACGGCCCGCAGTTCACCCGCCGCCCCCCAGGCCAGCGTCGGCAGCAGGAGCACCGGCGCGGCCATCGCTCCCGCGGCCACGCCCGGCCACCGCGCCTCGGCGGCCCGGTCGGCGGCCAAGCCGAGCCCGGCGGCGACCACGACGGCCAGCGGCGCCACATACTGCTGCCCGTCCCGCACCACGGCGAACCCGCCCCACAGGCCGATGGCCCCTTCGAGGACGGGAGCGGCCACCGCCCCCAGGCCCGCGATCGCGAACCCGGCGATCCCGGCGACCGCCGCGCCCCGCCACCAGGGGAGCCCCCGCCCCCACTTCCCATAGGCAACGAGCGCACCCACCACGACGATCAGCCAGATGGCCGCGGTGACCGGCGCCCCATATCCGCTGGGCACCGTCTCCCCGTTCCACACCCCGCCGAGCAGAAGCAGGCTCCCCGCCGCCCCGAACGGTGTATCCGCCCGAGCCGCGAACAGCCCGACGGCCGTCCCCTCCCCGGGCACCCCGCCCGCCCGCGACACCCCCGGCACCAGCCAGGGGAGGCTCAACGCCCCCACGACCCCGGCAACGCGAAGGCCACCGCGGGGACGGCCGCTCACCAGGGCGACCGTCAGGGCCGCTATGGCGGTGACCGTCAAGGCCGCGAAGCCGCCGATGGCGGCGGGGAGGAGGGTCCGGGTCAGGCGGCGGGTGCCGCCGGGTTCGTCCGTGCGAGCGGCGGCAGCCACGACCCAGGGCAGGGCCGCGTAGCCGAGGAGGAGCGCCCATTGGCCCAGAAGGAGCCGTTCGGCGACGAAGGGGTTCCAGGCGTAGCAGACGCCGGCGGCGAGGCGGGGCAGGAGGCGGCGGGACGGCACCAGGGACGCCGCCGATGTGCACGCCATGACGAATATCGCCAGAAGGACGAGCTTCTGCACGATGTCCGCCGGGACGGCGGCGGCGAGGGCGGTGACGAACGCGTCGCTCGGGACGTGCCGGGGGACGACCCCCGTCAGCCCGAACGTCATGGACGTGAACGCGGGGTCCGGCACGAACACCATGTCGTACGACAGGACGAACCCGGGCGCGAGCCCCGGCCCGAGTGCCGCAAGCCCGAGCCCCAGCCCGGTCAGTGCGGCCACCAGGTGCCGCGTCCGCTCCCCCATGTGAGCCTGGACGCTACCCCACCGGCTCTGGGTCGCGCGGCAGCCCGAGGATGCGCTCACCGATCACATTGAGGTTGACCTCCGTGGTGCCTCCGCCGATGGTCATGGCGCGGGACGCCAGGAGGTAGCGGGTCCAGCGGGCGCGCAGGTCGTCCCGCCGGCCGCCGGTCAGCGCGCCGTCCTCGCCGAGGAGCGTGAACCCGAACTCGGTGACCTGCTGGCCGTGCTCCATCGCCACCAGTTTCCGGACGTTGGCGGTGGCGCCCGGGTCCGTGCCGGAGAGCTGCTTGAGCGTGGCGCGGAGGCCGAGGAGGTTGAACGAGTGCTCGTCGCAGGCGAGGCGCCCGAGTCCGTCGCGGACGACCGGGTCGCCGTCCAGGCCCAGTGCGGCGGCGAGGTCGAGCAGCTTGGGCAGGTCGCCGCCGAGCTGGAAGGTGCTGGTCAGGCCGACGCGCTCGTTGGCGAGCGTGGTGCGGGCGACGCGCCAGCCGGCGCCCACGGGGCCGACGACGAGGTCGTCCGGGACGAACACCCCGTCCAGGAACACCTCGTTGAAGACGGCGTCACCGGTGCATTCGCGCAGCGGGCGGATCTCGATGCCGGGCGCGGCCATGTCCACGAGGAAGTAGCTGATCCCGTCGTGTTTGGGCCGGTCGGGGTCGGTGCGGGCGATGCAGATGCCCCACTGGGCCTCGCGGGCGAGGGACGTCCAGATCTTCTGCCCGGTGAGCGTCCAACCGCCCTCGGCGCGTTCGGCGCGCGTCCGCAGCCCGGCGAGGTCGGAGCCCGCGCCCGGCTCGGAGAACAGCTGGCACCAGATGATCTCGCCGCGCAGCGTCGGCGGCAGGAACCGCTCCCGCTGCTCCGGCGTCCCGTACTGGACCAGCGACGGGACGACCCATCCGGCGATCATCAGCGGCACCGGGCGCACCTTCGCCGCCGCCAGTTCCTGCTGGATGACGAGCTGCTCCAGCGGCCCGGCGCCGCGTCCCCACGGCTTCGGCAGGTGCGGCGTCACCCAGCCGCCCTCCGCCATCGCCGCCCGCTGGTCGAGGGGCTCCATCGCGGCCAGTTCGGCGACGCGGGCGCGGATCTCCGCGCGGATCGGCGCGGCGTCTTCGGCCAGTTCGACGCTCATCGGCCGCCGGACGCCGCGCACCGCCAGCGCGGCGACGTCGGCCAGGTGCTTGCCGGCTCGCCCTAGAAGCGCCCGGAGCGTCAGCGCCCGCCGGTAGATGAGGTGGGCATCGTGCTCATAGGTGTAGCCGATTCCCCCATGGATCTGGATGTTGCCCTCAGCGCAGGCGACCGCGGCGTCCGCTGCCAGTACCGCGGCGACTCCCACCGCGTAGGCACGCTGTTCTTCTGGTTCGGCCAGCGCGCGCGCCGCGTCCCATACGGCGGCCCTGGCGCGCTCGACGGCGATGAGCATCCGGGCGCACTTGTGCTTGACGCCTTGGAACTGGCCGATCGGGCGTCCGAACTGCTCCCGCAGCTTGGCATAGGCCACGGCGTCGTCCAGGGCACGTCCCGCGACACCACATGCCTCGGCACCGAGCAGGACGGTGGCGAGGGCCTGCGCGTCCGCTCCGCTCAGGAAGCGGTCGACGGTCACGCCCTCGACGGTGACCGATCCCACCGGACGCGTGATGTCGAGCGACTCCAGCGGCCCCACGGTGACGTCATCCCGGTCAAGGACGACCCAGCGGTCACCGGCCGGGAGCACGAACAGATCGGCCAGCGGGGCGCCCAGCACAGGTCGAAGCGTGCCGGAGACCGCCGAGCCGTCCACCTCCAGGCTGCCCGACAGCGCCACCGCCGCGGTCCGCGAACCGTCGGCCAGGCCGGTCACCTCGGCCCCGCACGCGTGCAGGACCGCGGACGCCAGGACGGTCGGCGTGTACGGGCCGGGGGCGAGCACCCGGCCGAGTTCCTCCAGCGCGACGGCCTGCTCCAAAAGCCCGAAGCCCTGCCCGCCCGCGTCCTCGGGCAGGTGCAGGCCGGGCAGTCCCTGGGCGGCGAGCGCGGGCCAGAAACCGGCGTCCGCCGCACGTGCGACCCGCGGCGCGATGTTCCGCTCCGCGAACCCGCGTACCGACGCCGCCAGCGCCTCGTGCTCCTCGGTCAGCCCGATCGCCATGGCCACCCCTCTCCTCGGACGTGGCCACACCCTATTAGAACGTCGTTCGGTCTGTCAGGGGGCGACCTTCAGCCCGCCGAGAAACTCGTTCACATCCGGCAGCCGCTGCTTGTGCGTGTTCGGCATCGACGCGAACACCACCGCCGGCGTCTTGCGGCCGGTGTCGATCACGGCGGTCGCGACGACCTCGCCCGTGGCCCGCACGCCGCTGCGCTGGTAAGTCAGGTACGAGGCGATCACCCAGCCCTCGTGCCCGTCCACGCGCAGCTCCTGCGACGCCAGCGGCGCCGTCTTGTGCGGGAACGCGTAGTACTGGGCCTCATATCCCTGCGCGACCAGGCCCGCGACGTTCTTCACGCTCTTCGGCCCCTGGTAGGCGCTCATCATGCCCGGGTGCAGCGTCCCGGTGAGCAACTGGCCGTACCAGAGCTGCCCGGCGTGCCGCTCCGTCACCAGGATCTGCTGCCCGGACCATCCCGGCGTGCCGAGCCTGTTCTTCTTCGTCGGCACCTGCCAGGGAGCCGCCAGCCGCGGATATGACAGCCCGGAGTGCGCGTCGTTCACCCGTCCGAGCACCTTGCTCGGCTTCCCGGCGAACTTCGCGAGCGGCTTGTCCGGCGGCAGGTCCGCCTGCGCCGCCTCCGACTGCTCCGCCGCGGCCCGCTTGTCGGCGTTGCCGACCGGCTCCGCGGGCTCGTCGCCGCCCTTCAGCAGGTAGACGGCACCGGCCGCGATCAGCGCGGCCACCAGCAGCCCGATCCCGCCGAACAGCACGAGCCCGGACCGGCCGCCGCCCTCGTCCAGCATGTCCCGCGACGGCCTCGGCGACCCGCCGAGCTTGGCGTCGGCGGACGCCTCGTCCGCCATCCACTCCGGCATCTGCCAGTTGCCGCTGCTCGGCTTGCCCGGCTTGGCGGGCTGCCCCGCCCCGGTCGGGACGGCCGGCACGTAGTTGTCCTGGTCACCCGAGTCCTGGTCGCCCGGCCCCTCCTCGAAGAGCGACCCCTCCCACTGAGGTGCCTCCTCCTCCGGGACGGGCGCGACCTTGACGTCGTCGGAGTCGCGCCCCGCGGGCTCCGCCGCCTCGCCCCGCGCACCGCGCGGCCCCTCGTCCGCATCGGGGTCCGCGGGCATGAAGCCCTCCGGCGCCTGGGGCTCGCGGAAGGCCGCCTGCGGTCCGGTCGCGCTCTCTGCGCCGGATTCCTGCCGGGGCTCGTCCCACGGCTCGCTCTCGCTCATCTCGGTCCAGCGCACACCGCGCTCCCCCTGATCGGACATGCGGCACACGTTACGCGAAGATCAGGAGTGGGAATCCGACCCACAATCACGCTCAGGACACATCTTTCTCACACCTCAATGACGCTTTGCCGCACCATCGTCACCATGCGCCACCAATGGGTCGTCTGCCAGGCGTTCTCTGGCCAGGAGCGTGGCTCCCGCCACCGCACCCGGCATGGCGAGCACCGCGCCCAGCGGAATGAGGAACACCACAAAAGTCGCGGCGCCGAACCCGACGACGAGCGGCCGGTCGGCCTTCAGCCGCGTGAACCGCTCCCTGCGCAGGATCCCGCGCCGCTCCAGCGCGATCGAGGTCAGCTCGCCCGCGAGGAAGTAGCCCGACACCAGCGCCGCGATCACCGGGACGACCGTCTGCCCCACCACGGGCAGGAACCCGCACGCGAAGAACACGACCGCGAACACCAGCGCGACGGCTCCGACGATCAGCGTGTCCTTGACCGCCCGCCCGATCTGGACGAGCAGCGGGACGTCCGGCTCCGCCGGCGCACCCCCCTGCGACTCCTCCACCCGGACCGCGATCGCCTCGTAGAACGGGTCCCCGACCAGCAGCGTCACCGCGGTGAACGTGATCACGGCCAGGAACAGCGCGGACCCGTAGAGCGCGAGACCCGCGACGACCCGCGCGGACGTCCGGGCCGCGTCCGGCCAGCCGTCGGCGAACCCCGTCACCCACCCGGCCAGGTCGTCGAGCTGGAACGCGAGGAAGATCAGCGCCGCCGTGTACCCGGCCAGCACGACCAGCGCCGGGATCAGCCCGAACAGCCACTGGGCCGGATGCCGCGCCATCCAGCCGATGCCGCGCATCAGATAGCCGGCGCCGCCGAACAGGTCCTTGAGCGCGGAGGGTTTCGGGGGCGGCTGCGGCGGGTTCCCCGTACCGGGCGGGATGTGCTGTGGGTTCACGCGCCCAGACCCTATAGGGCAGGCAGCCCCACAAGGCGGGCGGAACAGTCCCAAACCGCCCGCTGTAGCTCGGGATTCTTCAGCGCCCCCGCCGTCGGCAGCAGCCCGGCGCCCGGCGTCGAACTGTAGAAGCCGCCGCTTCGTCCCTCGAACTCCTCGTCCAGGGCAAGCCGCAGCGCCATGCGCGCCCCTTGCGCCGGCGTCCGCAGCACCGGGGTGCGGGCCAGCAGCGCCGCGGCCCGTCCGCTCCCCGGCACGTCCCTGAACAACCCCGTCGCGACGGCGCCCGGGCACATCGCGTTGACCGTGACCCCGCTGCCCTCCATCCGCCTCGCCAGTTCCTGCGCGAACAGAATGTTGAGCAGCTTGGACCGCCCGTACACGCGCAGCGACCCCGCCGGGCCGTAGGACCCCGGCTCGGCCAGCCGTTCCACCTCGAACCGGTCCGCCTGCCGGTGCGCCTCGGACGCCACGACCACCACCCGCGACGGCGCGCCCTTCTCCAGCAGCCCCAGCAGCAGGTTCGTCAGCAGGAACGGCCCCAGATGGTTCGTCGCGATCATGCGGTCATAGCCGTCCGCGCTGACCTTGGCCCGCAGCAGATGCACGCCCGCGTTGTCGACGAGCACGTCCAGCTGGTCGAACCGCTCCTCCAGCGAGGCCGCGACCCGGCGGACGTCCATCAGCACCGACAGGTCCCCGATGAACGTCTCGACCCGCGCGCCGGGCACGTCCCGCGTGAGTTCCTCGACGGTGGCGGCGCCCCGCATCTCGTTCCGGCAGACGATCCCCACCAGGAACCCCGCCCGCGCCAGCCCCCGCGCGATCTCCTTGCCGATCCCGGACGTCCCCCCGGTGACAATCGCGATCTTCCCCATCCCTCCACCGAACCACCCCCCACCCCTCCGGGCAAGGCGCCCCCGCGCTCACCCGCCCCCCGCGAGCATCCGCCGGAGCGACACCCACAGCACCAGCAGCAGCCGCCGCCACTCGGGCATGAGCAGTTCCATCAGGACGTCGTCGCGGACGTCCCGGCGATCCCGGCGGGCGTCCGCCCACCCGCGGACCAGGTCCACCAGCAGGGACCGGTGCGCCGGATCGCCGCCGGCCGCCGTCGCGAACAGCCGGACGATCCCCGGCCGCAGCCCCGGTCGCGCGACGGCCGTGTCCAGCCACAGCCCGGCCACATCGAGGAATGCGTCGCCGACGGTCGCCTTCCCGGTCTCGGCCGCGACCGCGACGCACCACGCGGGCGCGCACACCGCGGGCCGGACCGCGGCGGGGCCGGTCAGCGTCACCGCGAGCCCGTCGGCGTCCCGTTCGGCGGCCAGGCGCAGGAACAGCGACGTCGCCAGTTCCGCCCGGGGCATCGCCTCACCGTACGGACGGCCGTCGGCGTTGCCCGCCCAGGCCAGCGCCGCGCCGAGCACCGCGCCGCGATGGTGGCGCGCCATCTCCAGCGCGGCCTCCAGCGCCACCGGGCGCAGCCGCTCGCCGCCACCTCGCGCGAAGTAGCCGATCCAGTCCAGCACGTCCCGCGGATACGGCCCGCCGTGCGCGGGCCCGCCCGGCAGCAGGTCGAGCAGCAGCCACAGCCCCGCCTGCGCCCGCCGGAGCCCGTCCTGCTCCGCTCTCAGCCGCGGGGCCGTCCGGCACCACTCCGCGGCGGCGGCGGCGACCTCCCGCGGATGGATCCCGGCCAGTGCGCGCGCGACGTCCAGCACCTCGTCCCGCACCTGCTCGTTGCCGTGGGTCACCAGGTGCTTCAGCCGGGTCAGCGCGATCGTCACGTGGGTCTCGCCGAGCACCTCGCAGACCCGCGCCACCGTCAGCTTCAGCGTCTGCGGCGCATACCGGAGCCTGGACCACTCGTAGAGCATTCTGCGCACCCGGCCCCCGACCAGCGGGTGCAGGCAGGTTCGCGCCAGTGCGACGTAGGCCAGGTCGGCCTCCCCGTTCCCGGCCCACGCCTCGGCCATCCGCACGATCTTCTCCACCGCCCCGTGCTCGGCGGCGAGGTCGGCGAACACCTCGACGAGCTTGCGCCGCAGCCCCGGATCGAGGACCACGACGCCGTCGGTGGGCAGCGACGACAGCCACGACAGCAGATCGCCCCGGGCGAGCGGGTAGTCGTCCCAGACGTGCCGCAGCACCGAGGCCGCGTACCCGGGCCGGCGGAACACGAGCCGGCCGTCCTCCCGCTCCGCGCCCAGCAGGCCGAGCAGCCCCGGGGACGGGCACCACACCAGGCCGCCGCCCTCGATCCTGATCCCCAGCTCCCGGGCCAGCGAGAGCGCGGCGCCGTAGACGCTGGTCTCATCGGCCGGCGCGATCGTCGCGGCCGCGATGAACAGGCTCTGATCCCGCAGTTCCCGGTGCTCGGTGAACCAGCCGCGCAGTTCCTCCTTCCAGCCGAGGTAGGCCCGCTCGACCTCGCGCGGGATACCGATCTCCGTGACGAGGTCGGCGAGGCGGCGGGCGTCTCCCGGCGACGCCTCCTTCAGCAGCTCCACGGCACGCGGCCAGTCCGGCCAGTGCGTACCGCCGAGACCGAGCCGCTCCAGCCGGCGCCGGTAGACGGCGTCCGCGGGCGGCGGCTGCACCCGGATCGCCGGGAGGAACCCGGCGAACCGGCGCTGCTCCGCCTCGGTGCCCACGACCAGGAGGAAGCCCCCGGACGTGCGGACCGCCTCCAGGCAGGACCGCAGCCGCGACTCCTCCTCGTCGGCCGCGCGGATCAGGTAACCGTGCTCCGCTCCCGAGATCTCCTCCACATCGTCCTCGCCGGTGGAGAACAGGCGGATCGGCAGGCGCGGCCGCAGCTCCCGCAGTGCCGCGATCGCCGTGGTCGTGACACCGGCGCCCGCGGGCCCGGCGAGCGCCACGATACGGTCGCGCTGGAGGACGTTCATGATCACGTCGTGGTTGCGGGCGGGCACGTAGCCCGCCGCGCGGTCGTCGATCTCACCGCGGGACAGGACCATCGACGGACGGGCGCGCACGAAGCTGAGCTGGTTGAGGACCAGGTCGCGGGAGACCGTGTTGCCGAACGCGTTCTGGGAGCCGTCCCCGGTGATCGTGACGTCGTCGATCGCCGTCATCACCCCTCCTGCCGGAAGTCGCCGCCGACGGTGTTGCCGAACGCGTTCCGGGAGCCGTCTCCGCTGATCGTGATGCCGCTGATGGACGTCCCGGGCACCGGAGGCGGAGGCCCCTCGCCGTCTTTCGCCACCACCCCGGCACCGTCCCCCCGCCCCTTCCCGGAGGGAACCGGCACGTAGAGGTAGGCGGGCTTGTCGTAGCTCTTCACCTGGACCTTCACCTCGGTGAACTGGCTCTCCCTGAGACCGCTCCGCCCGCCCGCCACATAGGCGGTGAACAGCTCCGAGGACAGCAGCAGGGCCGCGAAGGTCACCTCGGGATCGCTCTGCTCAAGGGCGTCGCGCAGCGGCCGGCTGTCGAGAAGCCGGCAGGCGTCGATGACGGCCGTGGAGATGCCGGGCGCGTCGGGGCGTTCGTCGTCCACCAGCCCCACGTGCAGCGCGACCCGCAGCCGGAGCCGCAGCCCCCGCGCCCGCAGCCGCGGGGCGCTCTCGGCCAGCGCGTCCTGGAGGCACCGTGGGAAGGGGTCGATGAGCGCGGGCACCGCCTTGTGCGGGAGGACGGCGAGGACACCGTCCCCGGTGCTCTCCATGAATCGGACGTTCTCCCAGGTGTCACCGAGACCGCCGGCCGCGCAGGCCGCCGCGAGGACGCGCCGGATCTCCAGGTGGACGTCGGTCAAGTCGGCATCACGGTGGGCGCTGAACTTCTCGGCATCGACGACGAGAACGGCGCGGAACTCTTCCATGGGCCACAACCCTGGAGGATGACCGCGCCACGGCACTGTCAGATATCAGACAGATCCGCGGCCCGATGCGGCCAATGCGCGCAGCCGGGGAGGGTCGGTGATCACCGTACGCCCGCGCTCCGTCGAGACGACGCCCAGCTCACGAAGGTGCGCCAGCTCGGCCGCGACGACACCGCGGGACAGGCCGACGGCCTGGCCGATCTCCAGCTGACCGAGCCCCACGTCCAGCGGGCCGTCTCCGCCCGGCACGGCGAGCCGCAGCAGCGCCCGGACGACGCGGGGCCCGGCGGGCAGCGCCGCCGTCTCGGCTCGCCACGCCTCCCCCTCACGCAGCCGCCGCATCGCGCGCCGCAGCAGTTCCGTCTCCGCCCCGGACGAACGCAGCAGCGCGCGGAAACGGTCCGCGGCCAGCACCCGGGTGACGCACGCATCGACCGCGATGACCGTCGCGGACCGGTCCTCGCCGCCCAGCACCGCGATCTCGCCGAGAAGTTCCCCCGGCCCGCGCACGGCGAGGAGCAGCACCTCACCGTCCGGAAGAGTGAGCAGCGCCTTCACCCTGCCCGCCATCAGGAGAAGGACGTACTGCGGCGGATCGCCCTGGCGCAGCAGGACGTCGCCCGCGCGGAACCGCCGCTCCACACCTGCCGCGACGAGCGGCTCCCACGTCCGCACCGAGACACCGACGGGATCCGGGATCACCCGCCCATCATGCTCCCCACCCACCGCCTGGCACAAAACTGAAACGCGTTCTACCATCTCGGCCATGAGGTTCACCTACGCCGAGGCCATGACCGACCCGTCGTTCTACGCGCCGCTGGCCAGGGCCGCCGAGGACGCCGGGTACGCGAGCATGTCCATCGCCGACTCGCTCGTCTACCCGAAGGAGTCGGACTCGGCCTACCCCTACACCCAGGACGGCGGCCGGGAGTTCCTTGAGGACAAGCCCTTCATCGAGCCCTTCACCCTGATCGCGGCCCTGGGCGCGGTGACCGCCAGGATCCGCTTCACGCCGTTCGTCCTCAAACTCCCCGTACGCCCGCCCGTCCTGGTCGCAAAGCAGGCGACCTCCGTCGCGGCCCTGACCAACGGCAGGCTCGGCCTCGGCGTCGGCATCAGCCCCTGGCCCGAGGACTTCCAGGTGATGGGCGTCCCGTGGGAACGGCGCGGCAAGCGCATGGACGAGGCGATCGACATCGTCCGCGGCCTCAGCACCGGCGAGTACTTCGAGTTCCACGGCGAGTTCTTCGACGTCCCGGCCATCAAGATGACCCCGGCACACCCCTTCCCGATCCTCGTCGGCGGGCACAGCGAGCCGGCCCTGCGCCGCGCCGTCGTCCGCGGGGACGGCTGGATGCACGCCGGCGGCGGCGATCTGGACGCACTCCTGACCAGGCTGAACAACATCCGGGAGCAGGAAGGCAAGGCCGCCGCCCCCTTCGAGGTCCACGTGATCTCCATGGACGCCTACACACCCGACGGCGTGAAGCGCCTGGCGGACAAAGGCGTCACCGACGTGATCGTCGGCTTCCGGACGCCCTACGCCAAGGGCCCCGACACCGAACCCCTCGCCAAGAAAATCGAGCACCTGGAGCGCTTCGCCGAGACGGTGATCGCCAAGGCCCAGTAAACGAGAACACGTTACAATTTGCCTCATGGACGCGATCAGCTGGAACGCTCCCGACGCGGACCATCCGGCCCGCCGTGCCGCCCGAGCCTCCATGACCGCCGTGGCCGAAGGCCGCAAGGACGACTGGCTGAACCTCTTCACCGAGGACGCCCTGGTGGAGGACCCTGTGGGCCCGTCCTTCCTGGACCCCTCCGGCAACGGTCACCGGGGCCCGGAAGCCATCGGGGCCTTCTGGGACGGCTTCATCTCCACCATCGCCGGCTTCCACTTCACGATCGCCGGCTCCTTCGCCAACGGCCCCTGCTGCGCGAACGTAACGACGATCACCACGACCACCCCCGACGGCTCCACCATGACGATCGACTGCGTCCTGATCTACACGGTGAACGAAGAGGGCCGAATCACCTCCCTGAGAGCCCACTGGGAACCCGACCGGGCCCTGAAGACCCTCACACCCCCACCGCACGGTGAACCACAGGCCCAGCCGGGAGGGAATGCGGCGAACACGACGAAAGAGTGACGGCCCGCGCTCCCCGCCGAGTGCGATGCCGGCCACCGAGAGGCGCCGTTTTTGTGATCACAAGAACACATAACGCGATCATCCCCGGGTACGGTCCGCCCTCTTGGGAGGAGATGAGGTGATCAGAACAGCCGAGGTCCTGGCGGTGCTCGCCGCAGCCCTCGGGTGCCTCACCGTCCTCGCGATCCCGCACGTCCACCGCCCCGCAGACGCCTCGCCGACCATCCCGGCCGTCTCCTTTCCCGCGGGACGGCCCGCCTGAGAGCGTCTGCGTCGCAGGACCCACGGAAGGAAGCGACTCATGAGTTCTCTCGGCCTGCAAGGCAAGTCGGCCATCGTCACCGGGGGCGCCAGCGGCATCGGCGGCGCCATCACGAAACTGTTCGTCGCACGCGGCGCCCGGGTCGTCGTCGTCGACCTGCAGCAGGAGGCCGGGGAGGCGCTCGCCCGCGAACTGGGCGACGCCGTGGTCTTCCTGCCCGGCGACGTCTCGGACCGGGCCATCGCCGACCTCGCCGTCGCGACGGCCGTCGAACACTTCGGGACGCTCGACGTCCTGGTGAACAACGCGAGCGCGTCGCGCCAGAAGCCGTTCGAGGAGCAGACGGACGACGACTGGAGCCTCGCCATGGACACCAGCCTGTACGCCACCCGCAACTTCATGCTCGCCGCTCTCCCGGAACTGAGGAAGACGGGCAACGCGTCGGTCATCAACTTCGGCTCCGGCGCCGGGCTCGACGGCCAGCCCAACCAGGCGTCCTACGCGGCGGCGAAGGAGGCCATCCGCGGCCTGAGCCGAGTCGTGGCCAACGAGTGGGCACCGCTCAACATCCGCGTCAACGTGGTCTGCCCCATGGCCCTGACGGCCGGCGTGGTCCAGTGGGCCGAGGCACGCCCCGAACAGTACGCGCAGTCCGCCGCCAAGGTACCCCTGGGCCGCTTCGGCGACCCCGATCGGGACGTCGCCCCGATCGTCGCCTTCCTCGCGAGTGACGACGCCCAGTACATGACCGGACAGACCCTCATGGCCGACGGCGGAGCAATCAAGCTTCGCTAACGCATCCCTCCGGGATCGGCCACCCATCCACACATGAAAAAGGAGCGACCACCCGCACATCTCGCGGACAGCCACTCCTAGACGTTCCTCACAACCGCACCCCGCACCAACCCGCACGGTGACGACAAGCCCAGCCGGGAGGGGGCGTGGGGGCGGAGCCCCCACACCGGGGGTCTGGGGGTCGCCCCCCAGGCAAGCACGGCGAAGGAGTGGTGTGCCCACGCTTTCCGTGGGCACACCACTCCCAACTCCGAGTGGAGGTGGCGGGAATCGAACCCGCGTCCTTCGGTGATGGGTCAGGGCTTCTCCGGGTGCAGCCTGCTTGGCGTTTTCTCAGTCCCGGCGCTCACGCAGGCGTGTCGCCGACGGGCTCAGTCGCTGTTCGGTTTCCCTACAGGCCCCGCGACCGGGCTTGCAGGTGGAGTCTCCTTACGATGCCAGGCCCCGGGTCGGAGACGCTCCCGGGCTGACAGAGTTCGCTCCTCGCTCAGGCGGCGAGGGCGAACTCGGACTGCTTCTTGTTGGCAGTTATTGGTTTGCTGTCACAGGATTTACGAGGTCACGACAGCAACCCTCGACCCGCTTCCCCTGGCTCGAACGACCGAAGTCGAAGCCGGTCACCCCCATGTTCAGTTGTCAAAGCGGGCGTCCAGGACGTCCGCACGATGACGTTACAAGAATAACGCGTGGAGGGGCAACGTAATTCCCGTCTGCACGCGTGAACCCCGGTGGGCGCGTGCAATGTCGCGCCCACCGGGGTCGACCGGCAGGGTCGGGCCGGTCCGGACGGCAGAGCCTCCCCCGAGACGAGGCTCTGGTCTCATCACGGCGACTGAGTCCCGCAACCCCCCAAGCGGGTGGCTCAGTCACCCGTAAAGACGCCGGGGAGCGGCGGGTTGGTTGCGCTCCGGCCGTAAAGAGCTGACAAAGCCGGGTCAGGCGTGGCCGGTCAGGAACCGGGCGGCGAGTTTGGCGGTGTTGACGGGGCCTTCGACGGCGATGGCGAAGGCACGGTCGCCGCTGGAGCCGACGAACCAGGAGACGGGCTTCTTGCCGTTGCCGCCTTCCACGAGGGCGGCGACGCCGACGACGTCGCCGGAGACGCGGGCGGCGTGGGCGTTGCCTTGGGTGGCGGTGCGGGTGAGGACCTTCTTGAGGCTCGCGATGGATTCGGGCGGCAGGCTCAGCGGCGGGGGCGTCTGGCCGGGCGCGGTGACGTCCTTGAGGACGTACGGGGGCCGCCAGGTGCCGCTCTGCGCGGCGGCGGCCACCAGGGCCATGGTGAGGGGGCTCACCTCGACCTTTCCTTCGCCGACCATGGCGGCGGCCTTCTCGCCGTCGTCGCCGGGAGCGGGTACCGACCCGGTGAAGGCGGGGATGGACAGCCCCCAGTCCTTGCCGATCCCGAACTGCGCCGCCTGGCGGACGAGTGCCTGCCCGTCCAGCTTGCCTCCCAGCTGCGCGAGGGTCGTCTTGCAGGACCCGGCGAACGCGTTGGCGAAGCTGGTTTCCCCGCGGGCCTGGCTGGTGAACGTCTTGCCGCCGACGGTGACGCTGGCGGGGCAGGTCGTCTCGGTGGCCTGGTTCATCCCCCCTTGGGAGAACAGCGCCTCCGCGGACACGATCCCGAACGTCATGCCGGGCTGGTAGCGGCCCTCGAACGCGCGGTTCTCGCCGTTCGTCCCACGGTTGGACACGGCGAGCACCTGGCCGGTGCTCGGCTGCACCACCACCATCGACGCCGGATACTGCAGTCCCTGGAGTGCGAAGTCGGTGCGCCTCTGGTAGGCGGGGTCGAGGGTGGTCTGGACGTCCTGCGGCGGCTGGCCCGGCCAGGACCGCAGCTCCTCGCTGTTCGCGCCGGACTCGTCCTGCGCCACGACGCGGACGGTGGGCGTGCCGGCGAGGCGGCGCTGCTGGAGCAGCTGGATGCCGCTGACGCCGATCGTGTCGCCCGGCTGGTAGGGCGCGCCGACCTGCTGCAGCCGGTCGGCGGTGGCGGGACCGAGATGGCCGATCAGCTCGGGCGCGTACGCGGGCGCGATCGGCGCCTTGATCTCGTCGAACCGCAGCCCGGGAATGGCGCTGAGCCGCCGGAGGAGCGCGTTGTGCGTGGGCACCTGGAGGGTGAGCAGCGGCAGGAACGTCTGCGGCGGGGCGGACCGGACGCGGCCGAGGAGGCGTTCGGAGTCCAGCCGGCGGCCGCCGTCCATCTTGGTCTGCTTGGAGAGCTCCTCCAGCGTCTTCTCCGGGTCGGAGAGCTGCCCGGGGTACACGCCGACGTTGTAGGCGCGGACCTCGCTCAGCACGGGGCGCCCCTGCGCGTCGGTGATCGGGGCGCGCTTGGGCACCTCGGTCACGACGGCGAGCCGCTGTCCCGGCTTCAGCTTCGTGTTGATGATGGTCTGGTTCCAGACGATCTTCCACGTGCCGCCGACGCGCCGCAGGTGCATCAGCCCGGGATACTCCCACGGCTGGCCGTTCTCACCGAGGTCGATCTTGACGGTGAAGCGCGCGTCGGCCTCGTCGCCCTTCTTGACGATCTGGTCGACGTCGCTGCCCTCCACCTCGGTGCCGAGGGACAGCCGCAGCGACGCGGCGTCGAGTTGCTGGCGGACGCGGCTGAGGGCGTCGGCGACCCGCACCCTGTCCGCGCCGACCGTCCCGCGGGCGGCGGCCTTGTAGTTGCCGACCTGCCAGGCGATCAGGAAGTCGCGGACGGCGGGCATCGCCGACTGCTCGGCCCAGCATCCCGTGGTCATGGTCCCGACCAGGGCGGCGCAGGCGGTCATCGCCACCGCCCGGCGCGGCGTCCCGTGCGGCCCCCGCCTCCGGCCTCGGTTCGTCATCGACACCCTTCACCGTCTCCTGAACCGGGCCGCCGCCGCCTTCTGCATCTCCCGCTCGGCTTCCCGCTTGGCGATGGCCTGGCGCTTGTCGTAGGACTTCTTACCACGGGCGAGGCCGATCTCGACCTTGGCCTTCCCGTCCTTGAAGTACAGGGAGAGCGGGATCAGCGTCCAGCCGGGTTCCTCCGACTTCGCGATGATCTTCTGAATCTCGCGCTTGTGCAACAGCAGCTTGCGGCGCCGGCGGGGCGCGTGGTTCGTCCAGGTGCCCTGCGCGTACTCGGGGATGTGGATGTTCTCCAGCCACACCTCGCCGTCCCTCACGTGCGCATAGCCGTCGGCGAGGGATGCGCGTCCGGCGCGCAGCGCCTTCACCTCGGTGCCCATGAGCACCATGCCCGCCTCCCACGTGTCGTCGATGTGGTAGTCGTAGCGGGCTCGCTTGTTCTGGGCGATGAGCCTGCGCCCAGCGTCCTTCTTCCCTGTGTCCTTCTTGCGCCCGGTGTCCCGTGCCACGTCACTCAGTCCTTGTCCGGCCGTCGTCAGTCTGTGCCCGGCATCGTCGCGTGCAGGCCGTGCAGCACCGTCCGGGCGCGCCGCTCGGCCACGTCGGGCGGCCGGTCGGCCGACACCGCCACGTCGGGCTCGATCCCGACCCCGTCAAGGTCGCGGCCGCCGGGGGTGCGATAGCGGCCGACGGTCAGTTCGATGACGGACCCGTCGGCGAGCGTGATCGGTTCCTGGACCGAGCCCTTGCCGTACGTACGCGATCCTACGATCACCGCGCGGTCGCGGTCGCGCAGGGAGCCCGCGACGATCTCCGCGGCACTGGCGGTGCCGGCGTCGACGAGCACCACCAGCGGGGTCTTCGCGTCGCCGGGCGCGCTGACCGTGCGCCGCTGGACGGGCCTGCCGCGCGGCTCGTACGTCACGACGGGGCCGCCGGGCAGGAACGCCGACGCCGTCTCGACCGCCTCGTCCAGCAGCCCGCCGGGATTGCCGCGCAGGTCGAGCAGGACGCCGCCGGTGGGCCGCCCGGACGGCGTCCGCCCGGTCACGGCGTCGCGGACGTCCCGTCCCGTCCCGCGGGTGAAGGCGCCGACGCGGATGAGGCACGCGTGCTCCGGAAGATCGGTCACCGTGACATTTCCTCCAGGAACCGGTGCGCGGACGAGATGGAACCGTTTGGTTCGACGGTCGCGCCGCACGGTTAGTTCGACGGTGTCGCGCGGACGTCCGCGTAGCGCCTCGGCGACCCGCGAGATGTCCCAGCCGTCCACGGACGTGGTCCCTACGGCGGTGACGACGTCCCCGGCCCGGACGCCGGCGCGCGCGGCGGGCGTGTCCGGCTGGACGCTGGCGACCAGCACGCGGGAGCCGCCGTCGCCGCCGAGCCACAGCCCGACACCGCTGTACCGTCCGGTCAGGCGCCCCTCGGCGTCGTCGAACTCGCGGGCCGAGTAGTAGTGCGCCCACCTGTCGCCGAGGCCGCGCAGCATGCCCTCGATGGCGGCGCGGTCGAGTTCGCCGCGGTCGACCGGCGTCGCGGCGCGCCCGCGGATCTGCGCGGCGGCCTCGTCCAGCACCGAGCCGCCGCCCGCGACGGCCGTGTGCCGCTGCGAGCCCGAGCCGCTCACGACGCCGGCGCCGTACGCGCAGACGATCGCCGCCGCGACGGCGGTCCCGCGCAGCGCGTGCCCCGGCCGCCTCCTCAGCGGCGGCACGGACCGGAACATGCGGCAAGTGTAGGGCCGCCGGACGGACCGGTTCCGGCGTCTCGCCCTCGCCCGGACGGCATCAGATCTTCAGGTATCTGCGCAATGTCAGGAACGACGAGGCGGCACAGAGCAGGACACCGAAGGAGATCGACACGATGATGACGGCGATCACCTTGCCCCAGCCGAGCTGGCTGACGAGCTGGACGTCCCCCGCCAATCTGTCGACCAGCAGTTTCTTGCTGAACACCAGCAGGATGGAGGCGAACAGGCCGCCGATCAGGCCCGCGATGGCGCCTTCCAGGATGAACGGCATCTGGATGTAGGTGTTGGACGCGCCGACCAGCCGCATGATGCCGGTCTCCCGGCGCCGGTTGAACGCCGACAGCCGGACGGTGTTGCCGACCAGCATCACCGCCGCGATCACCTGGATCAGCGCGATCGTCAGCGCGGCCACCTGCAGGCCGTTCAGGATCCGGAAGAACCGCTTCAGGATCTCCTGCTCGTTGATGACCGTGTCGACGCCGGGCTGGAGCATCGCCTGCGCGACCGCCTTGTACTCCTCCGGGTTCTTCAGCTTGACCCGGAACGAGTCGGGGATGTCGCCCTCACGGGTGCTCTCCACGAAGCCGGGCGAGCCGGAGAAGCGGTCCTTGAACCGCTCGTACGCCTGCTGCTTGTTCTCGTACTCGACGTGGGAGACCTGGGGCATCTTGTCCAGGGTCGCCTTGAGCGTCTGCCGCTGCTGGTCGGTGACGTCCTGCTTCTGGCAGCTGGGGTTGGAGCTCGTCTTGGTGCACAGGAAGACCGAGACCTCGATCTTGTCGTACCAGTAGCTCTTGGAGGCGTCGACCTGCTGTCGCAGGAGCAGCCCGGTGCCGAAGAGCGCCATGGCGATGGCGACGGTGATGACGAGGGAAATCGTCATCGTCATGTTCCGGCGGAGACCGATCCAGATCTCCTGGAGAACGAACTGTACGCGCATGCCTCGCTGTCCTTGATCGCCTTGGGTCCGCCCCCGGCTCCGGGCGGCCTCGTGGGGAAACACGGCCCGATGCGGGCGGCCCCCGCCTCCGGGCCCTCGCGCGCCCCGGCGGGAATCGATGGTTCAGATGGTCAGTACGCCTGGCCGTACACGCCGCGGGACTGGTCGCGGACGATCCTGCCGTCCTCCAGTTCGACGACGCGCTTGCGGAACGCGTCGACGATAGCGGCATCGTGGGTGGCCATGACGACGGTGGTGCCGGTCCGGTTGATGCGGTCGAGCACCTTCATGATGCCGATCGAGGTGGCGGGGTCGATGTTCCCCGTGGGCTCGTCCGCCAGCAGGATCATCGGCCGGTTGACGAACGCCCGCGCGATCGCGACGCGCTGCTGCTCGCCGCCGGACAGCTCGTCCGGCATCCGGTGGGCCTTGCCCTCCAGGCCGACGAGGTCGATGACCTCCGGGACGACCTTGCCGATGAAGCGCCGCGGCTTGCCGATCACCTCAAGGGCGAACGCGACGTTCTCGAAGACGTTCTTGTTGGGCAGGAGGCGGAAGTCCTGGAAGACGCAGCCGATCCTGCGGCGCAGGTGCGGCACCTTCCAGTTGCTCAGCTTGCTCAGGTCCTTGCCCGCCACGTGCACGTGACCCTGGGAAGGACGCTCCTCCTTCAGGACGAGGCGCAGGAAGGTCGACTTACCGGAGCCGGACGGGCCCACCAGGAACAGGAACTCGCCCTTCTCGATGGCGACGTTCACATGCTGCAGGGCGGGCCGGTTCTGGCTCGGGTAGACCTTGGTGACGTTGTCGAAATGGATCACGGCTGCATCACGGCGGTTCGCTGTAGGGGTTGGGAAGCGGCCCGGCCCGCGGCCACGGACGCATCCGTGAGCACTTGCCTGCGCCGCCCGGCTTCACGACCGGGTGGGACGCGGAGCCTTCGAGCAGTGTAGAGGGGACGGGGAACTACCTCGTCCCACTCGGCGCGGTAGGGGCGTTCGGGGGCATCACTCGGCTCGACCTGTGTGTTCGTTCCGATCAGTGCCATGTGAACCGTCTCCCGACGTCCGGCCGTTTCGTACCTTCCGGCTCCCGGACTTGCCGGAACGACCATACAGTCCGGCTACGCTGGATGACGGCGAAAGATACCTAATAAGTGACGGACACCGTAGAAGCGGACGCTTCCTCGCACGGACCCACGTGCCGACCACGGAGATTGGGGCCCCCGACATGAGCTGCGAACATCTGATCTGCGCTCGGTGCTCGAACCCGGTGGTCGAGGGGCGCTGCCCCACCTGCCGGGAGGCCCGGTCCGAGCTGCACCGGCACGGCCCGGTCGTCCCTCCGGCGCTGGTCCTCGCGGCGCTCGTCGCCCTGCTGTTCGTCGCCCTCGTGCTGCGCCGCGTCTACGGCTAGCGACAACGCCGGCCGGCCAGGGCCTCGTGAACGTCAGGGCTTCTTGAGCGGCGGTGTGGCGGCCTTCGTGACGGCGCCCTCATCGGCGATCATGTGCGCCTTCGGCTGCGGTTCGCCCTGCTTCGCCTTCGGCGGGTCGAACGCGGCGAAGTGCAGGGTCGCGGTCGTGTCGACCTCGTTGCCCTCCACCGTCCCGTCCAGCAGGTGCTCGGCGTCCTCGGGGATCTCCGGCTCGGGGGTGCCGGGGTCCTTGGCGATGAGCGAGGTGTTGCGGAACAGCGAGTAGACGACCAGCCCGCCGCCGCCCTTCGCCCGCAGCCCGAAGTAGGGGAACGGCGTCGCCGTGTAGACCACCTGAAGCGTGAGGTCCTTCTTCTTCGCCTTCTTCTTCTCGCGCCTGGCGTCCTGGTAGAAGCCGGTCGTCACGGCGTTGGACTTCATCACCTTGGCGGCGACGCTGCCGTCGCCCTCCGCCGCGATCGTCGCCTGGATGCCGCCGACGTCGCGGGGACGGATCAGGACGGACGGGTCGTTCGTGCTCAACGCGGTCGCGTACCCGTCGGCGTCGATCGCGACCTTCGGCTCCTTGGTCTTCTCCTGAAGGAACGTCGCGAGCGTGAGCTTCCAGTGGTCGGAGCGCCCGCGCAAGATGAACGCCATCAGCGCCCTGCGTTCGCTCTTGGGCTTGCCCAGAACGGAACGGTCGACGGACACCACGAACCACTGCGGGTAGGCGGCGTCCTTCAACCTCGGCACGTACAGCTCGGGTTTGCCGTAGACAAAACGCCGCACGGGGTCGCCGTCGTAGGCGGCCTTGCGGAACTCGGCGGCGGTGAGCTGGGACTGGCCGTCGGACGTCCACGTCAACGCGAGCCGCTCGTCGCCGGCGGCGCGGGCCACGTCCTCGTCGGTGACATAGGTCTGGAACGCGCGCGCCGCGACGTCCGGGGTCAGCGGCACCAGCGCCGGCGGGGACGTCTGGGGCACGGCGACGGTGGGCCGCGCCTCCGTCTCGCCCTCGGCGCAGCCCGCGACCGTGAGCGCCAGGATGAGCGGCACCCCGGCCGCGATCACCCGCAGGAACCTGTGCAAGACCCGTCCCCCGGACCGAACTCCGTGCCGGCCGTCGTCGGCCGACCTCCTCGGCCCGTGATTCTGCCACCGACATGATATTGGTCCCGCCCCCGGGCGGCGCCCGCGACGCGGTGAGCACTGCCGGGACGACGATAGGCTCGGACCGTGGCAGGCATCGAACCCGAAGAGCAGCTCAAGGAGCTCGGCGCGACACTGACCGGCATCGAGCAGGTGCTGGACCTCGACAGCATGCGGCGCGACATCGCCGAGCTGCGCGAGCAGTCCGCCGACCCTGACCTGTGGAGCGACCAGGAGCGCGCCCAGTCGGTGACGCGCCGGCTGTCGCACCTCGAAAGCGAGCTGGGCAGGGTGGAGGGCCTGCGGCAGCGGCTCGACGACGTCGCCACGCTGTACGAGCTGGCCCAGGAGATGGACGACGCCGACACGCGCACGGAGGCCGACGGCGAGCTCGCTTCGCTGCACAAGGCCGTCCAGCAGCTCGAAGTGCGCACGCTCATGTCGGGCGAGTACGACGCCCGGGAGGCGCTGGTCACCATCAACGCGCAGGCCGGCGGGGTGGACGCGGCCGACTGGGCCGAGCAGCTCCAGCGGATGTACCTGCGCTGGGCCGAGCGGCACGGCTACCCCACGGAGGTCTACGAGACGTCCTACGCCGAAGAGGCCGGCATCAAGTCGACGACGTTCACGGTGAAGGCCCCCTACGCGTACGGGACGCTGCGCGGCGAGCACGGGACGCACCGGCTGGTGCGGATCTCCCCGTTCGACAACCAGGGCCGCCGGCAGACGTCGTTCGCGGGCCTGGACATCGTTCCCGTGGTGGAGCAGAGCGACCACGTCGACATCGACGAGAACGACCTGCGGGTGGACGTCTACCGGTCGTCCGGTCCGGGCGGGCAGGGCGTCAACACCACCGACTCGGCGGTGCGGATCACGCACATCCCGACCGGGATCGTGGTGTCCTGCCAGAACGAGCGCAGCCAGTTGCAGAACAAGGCCACGGCGATGAACGTCCTGCAGGCCAAGCTGCTGGAGCGCAAGCGGCAGGAGGACGCGGACAAGCTCTCCGAGCTGCGCGGCGACACCACCACGAGCTGGGGCACGCAGATCCGCAACTACGTGCTGCACCCGTACCAGATCGTGAAGGACCTGCGCACCGGCGTCGAGGCCGGCAACCCGTCCGCGGTCCTGGACGGTGAGATCGACGAGTTCATCGAGGCCGAGATCCGCTGGATGCGCCAGCAGGAGCAGGAGCCGGCCTGATCCGGCTGCCGCCGGGAAGGACGAAGGCGTACTTCACCCCGAAACGGGCAGGTTGGGTGAGCGAACCGCGACGGCGGGTACCGCAGACCGTGGCCGTCCACGGTCCTTGATCTCGCCGGGTGCCGGGTGGTCCCGCTCCTCTGACCGCTGCAGCAGAATCGACCCGGCATCCGGCGACCTACCCCTCCGCACTGCCTCTCTCCGCACTGCCTCGGGCGGCCGCTGAAAAGCGTGCCGCCCGCCCCGGAGCGGGGCGGGCGGCACGGCATGACACGTCCTAGCCTTCGCTGGAAGGCAGGGAACTGGTGGTCACCAGGGTGCGGATCGCGCCCAGGGCGACCGAAAGGGTGGCCAGGTCGAAGCTGTCGCTCTCCCAGATCTCACTCAGGGTCTGCTGCGCGCGCTGGACGGCCGTCTTGTTCTTCTCCGCCCAGTGGATCAGGCGTTCCTCCGGCTGAGCACCCGGTTCGCTGGTGATGAGGACGTCCCGGGTGAGGGCGGAGTGCGCCGCGTACAGGTCGTCGCGGAGCGCGGAGCGGGCCATCGAGCGCCACTTGTCGTCACGCGGCAGCGAGATGATGCGTTCCCGCAGCCGGGACAGCTGGAGACGGTCCGCGAGGTCGAAGTAGACCTCGGCGACCTCCTCCACCGGACGTCCCGTGTCGTGCGCGACGCCGACCAGGTCGAACGTGGAGTAGGCGGGGACGAACGCGGCGCACTGCTCGGCCAGCTCGCTCGGCACCCCCAGTTCGGCGAAGCCGTCACGGCGCTGCTCGAACGCGGCGAGGTCCAGCCCGGCCAGCAGCTTCGGCACCTGCGCGCCGAGCGTCACGGCGCCGCCGCTGAAGAAGTCGATGCTCTCCCGGATGTCGAACGGGGGACGCCGGTTGTGCAGCAGCCAGCGGGCGCCGCGCTCGGTCAGCTTGCGCGCCTCCAGCAGCATCGCGATCTGCGTGGACTCCGTCACCTGGTGGGAGAGACCCTCCACCGCCCGCCAGAACCGCGGCATCTCGAACACGTCGCGCGCGACCAGGTAGGCGCGGGCGATGTCGGACGAGGACGCGCCGGTCTCCTCGTTCATCCGGAACACGAACGTGGAGCCGCTGGCGTTGACCACGTCGTTCACCACCGCCGTCGTGATGATCTCGCGGCGGAGCGGGTGCCGGTCCATGTGCGGGCGGAACCGCTCGCGCAGCGGCGTCGGGAAGTAGTCGACCAGCCACGACTCCAGGTAGGGGTCGTCGGGGAGGTCCGACGTGACGATCTCGGCGTCCAGGGCGAGCTTGGCGTAGGCGAGCAGGACGGAGAACTCGGGGCCGGTCAGCCCGAGCCCGGACTGCCGCCGTTCCGCGAGCGCCTTGTCGTCCGGCAGGAACTCCAGGCGCCGCTTCAACCGGCCGTCGCGTTCCAGCTTGCGCATGTACCGGGCGTGGACGTGCAGCATCGCAGGCGCCTGCGCGCGGGCCGCGGCGAGCACCGCGTTCTGCGCGTAGTTGTCGCGCAGGACGAGCCGGGCCACCTCGTCGGTCATCTCGTAGAGCAGGCCGTCGCGCTGCTTGCCGGTCAGCTCGCCGTCCCGCACCACCTGGTCGAGCAGGATCTTGATGTTGACCTCGTGGTCGGAGGTGTCGACACCGGCGGAGTTGTCGATGAAGTCGGTGTTGATGATCCCGCCGCCGCGTGCGAACTCGATGCGGCCGAGCTGGGTCACGCCGAGGTTGCCGCCCTCGCCGACGACCTTGCAGCGCAGCTCGGAGCCGTCCACCCGGACCGGGTCGTTGGCCTTGTCGCCGACGTCGGCGTTGTTCTCGATGAACGACTTGACGTAGGTGCCGATGCCGCCGTTCCACAGCAGGTCGACGGGCGCCTTGAGGATGGCCCGGATCAGCTCGTACGGGGTGAGCGTCTTCACCCCGTCCCCGATGCCGAGCGCCTCCCGGATCTGCGGGGTGATCTGGATCGACTTGACGGTGCGCGGGAAGACGCCGCCGCCCTTGGAGATCAGCGCGGTGTCGTAGTCGGCCCAGCTGCTGCGCGGCAGCTCGAACAGGCGGCGGCGTTCGGCGAACGAGGCGGCCGCGTCGGGGTCGGGGTCGATGAAGATGTGCCGGTGGTCGAACGCGGCGACGAGCCGGATGTGCTCCGACAGGAGCATCCCGTTGCCGAACACGTCCCCGGACATGTCGCCGATGCCGACGACCGTGAAGTCCTCGTTCTGGACGTCGACGCCGAGCGAGCGGAAGTGGTACTTGACCGACTCCCAGGCGCCGCGTGCGGTGATGCCCATCGCCTTGTGGTCGTAGCCGACGGACCCGCCGGAGGCGAACGCGTCGCCGAGCCAGAATCCGTACTCGGCGGCGACGCCGTTGGCGATGTCGGAGAACGTCGCGGTGCCCTTGTCGGCCGCGACGACCATGTAGGTGTCGTCGCCGTCGTGGCGGACGACGTTCGGCGGCGGGACGACCTTGCCGTCCACGAGGTTGTCGGTGAGGTCGAGCAGGCCGGAGATGAAGTCCTTGTAGCAGGCGATTCCGGCCCGCTGCCACGCCTCGCGGTCGACGGACGGGTCGGGTAGCTGCTTGCCGACGAAGCCGCCCTTCGCGCCGGCCGGGACGATGACGGTGTTCTTCACCGCCTGCGCCTTGACCAGGCCGAGGATCTCGGTGCGGAAGTCCTCGCGCCGGTCGGACCAGCGGAGCCCGCCGCGCGCCACCGACCCGAACCGCAGGTGCACGCCCTCGACCTTCGGCGAGTACACGAAGACCTCGTACACGGGCTTCGGCTGCGGCAGGTCGGGGATGCGTTCCGGGGCGAACTTCATCGCCAGGTACGGCTTGCCCTGGTAGTGGTTCGTGCGCAGGGTCGCCTGGACCAGCGCCAGGTAGGCGCGGAGTATGCGGTCCTCGTCGAGGCTGGCGACGTCGTCGAGCTTGCCCTGGATCTCCTCGGTGATCCCGGCGCTACGCTCCTCCTCGCCACCCTGGATGGACGGGTCGAGGCGGCTCTCCCACAGCCGGATCATCAGCCGGGTGAGGGCCGCGTTGCGCAGCAGCACCTGCTCGATGTACCGCTTGGAGAACGTCGTGCCGATCTGCCGCAGGTACAGGGCGTAGGCGCGCAGGATCATCGCCTCGCGCCAGTTGAGGCCGACGTGCAGGACGAGCGCGTTGAACCCGTCGTTCTCGATCTCGCCGCGCCACAGCGCCATGAACGCGTCCTGGAAGAGGTCCTTGATGGCCTCTTCGGGGACGTCCTCCGGCGGGACGTACCGCAGCCCGAGATCGTAGATCCAGAACCGGCGCTCGTCGTTGGCGCGGATCTCGTACGGGCGCTCGTCGACCACCTCGACGCCCATGTTCTGCAGCAGCGGCAGGACGCGCGACAGCGAGATCGGATCGCCCAGCCGGTAGATCTTCAGCCGCCGCTCGCCGGGCTCGGCGCTGTACGGCTCGTACAGGTTGATCGAGGTGTCCTCGCCGCCGGACAGCTCGTCGAGGCGGCGCAGGTCGGCGACCGCGGTGCGGGCCGGGAAGTCGGCCTTGTACCCCTCCGGGAACGCCTCCCCGAACACGCCGCCGAGCGTCCGGGACCGTTCCTCCCCGCACTGCTCGACGATCGCCTCGGCGAGGTCGTCCTCCCAGGAGCGGGTGGCGTTCGCGAGCCGGTCCTCCAGCTCGGACACGTCCACGTCCGGTAGCGGACGGCCGCGCTCGCCGCGGACGACGACGTGCAGCCGGGCCAGTATCGACTCGGTGACGTTCGCGCTGTAGTCGACGCTGACGCCCTCGAACGCCTCCTTCAGCAGCCCCTGGATGCGCAGCCGGACCTTGGTGGTGTAGCGGTCGCGCGGCAGGTAGACCATGCACGACATGTAGCGTCCGTACAGGTCCTTGCGGAGGAACAGCTTCAGCTGGCGGCGCTCGCGCAGCCGCAGCACGCCGAGCGAGATCTTCAGCAGGTCGTCCACCGAGATCTGGAACAGCTCGTCGCGCGGGTAGCTCTCCAGGATCTCGATGAGGTCCTGGCCGTCGTAGCTGTCGGGGGTGAAGCCGGCGCGCTCCAGCACCTCCTCCAGCTTGCGCTTCAGGACGGGCACGTGCGCGATCGAGGCGCTGTAGGCGACGTGCGTGAACAGGCCGAGGAACCGGCGCTCGCCGATGACCTCGCCGGACTCGTCGAACTTCTTCACCCCGATGTAGTCGAGGTAGAGGGGGCGGTGGACGGTGGAGCGGGAGTTCGCCTTCGTGAGCACCAGCAGGTGCTTCTCCGTCGCCCGCTCGCGGACCTCCGGCGGCAGCGCGGCGAAGCTGTCGGACTCGCGCTTGTCGCTGCGCAGGATGCCGAGGCCGGTGCCCGGTTCGGGACGCAGCGCGGCACCGTCGTCGATCAGCGTGTAGTCCCGGTAGCCGAGGAACGTGAAGTGCCCGTCGGCCAGCCAGTCGAGCAGCTCGACGCCTTCGGCGAGCTCCTTGTCCGGCAGCGGCGGCCGATGCTCCCGGATCGCGGCGGCGATCTCACCGGCGCGAGCGCGCATCTTCGGCTCGTCCTCCACGGCGACCCTGACGTCCTGCAGAACGCGCACGAGGTCCTTCTCCAGCGCTTCCAGGACGGCCTTGTCGCTGGTGCGGTCCACCTCGATGTGGATCCAGGACTCGTCGACGTCGGTGCCGCTGTCGAGCTTGTGGCGGAACGCCTTCAGGTGGCCCGCGACGTCGCGGTCCACACCGAGCAGCGGGTGGACGATCATGTGCGTGGTCAGCTGGTGCCGGGTCAGCTCCGCCGTCACCGAGTCGACCAGGAACGGCATGTCGTCGGTCACGACCTGCACGACCGTGTGGCCGGGGTCCCAGCCGTACTCCTCCAGCGTGGGGGTGAAGACGCGCACCTTCGGGCGTCCCTGCGGCCGCTCCTCGCCGAGCGCCCGGTGCGCCATCGCGGGGCCGCAGATGTCCGCCGGGCTCCGGGCCAGCAGGTCCTCGTGGGCGACCTGCCGGTAGTACAGGCGGAGGTAGTCGAAGACCTCCGCCGTGTCCCCGCCGCGGGCCCCCGGACGCTGTGCGCACGTCTCAGCGGCCCGCCTGAGCAGGTCGTCCTTCGCTTGATCGAGCATGCCGCTCATGCAACAACTCCCTTGAGACCTTCGCCACCTCTTTGTGGCGCCGCTCACTGCACGACCTTAGCCGGGGAATACCGCAAAGCGGCCCCGCTCTACGGAGCCGTAAACGTGGCCTGCGCCACCCTGTCAGCCGGTGCCGCCGCCGGCGCCCCCGCTCCCCGTGCCGGAGCCGGGCGGCGGGTTGGACGGGTCGGGCGGCGGGTTGGACGGGTCGGGCGGGGTGTCACTGGGCTTCGTCGTCGGCTTCGTGGTCGCCGGATCGGTCGGAACGCCGGTGGGCGTGGGCGTGCCGGACGGCGACGGGCTCTCGGTGGGCGTGGGCGTGCCGGACGGGGCCGGCCCGCGGGAGGGGGCGGTGGTCTGCTGCACGGGCCGGTGCGTCGTCGGCCGCGCCGTGCTCGGCTCGACGCTCAACGCGGGCGACGCGCTCGGGTCGCTGACCTTCTGGCCGGCCTTGCCCTTGTCGCCGGGGCTGAGCACCAGCACGGACGAGACCACCACGATCGCGACGAACAGCGCGGCGGCTCCGGCCAGCAGCGCGGACCGTCCGGACCCGGCGAGGGTGCGCCGCAGGCCGCCACCGCCGGCGCCGCCCGCGACGAGATCGCGGGGCAGCGTGGTGTCGGCGCCCCATCCGGCCGGTGCGGCCGGCCCGTCGCCCCCCGGGTCGGTGCCGTCCGGGGCCGCGCTGTGGAAGGCCGCCGCCGCCGCGGGCGCCTCCGGGTCCCGGAAGACGGCCTCGTCGGCCGGGTCGGCGGCATCGTCGAAGACGGGGTCGTCGCCGAACACGGGGTCGGGGTCGAAGACGTCCTCGCCCTCGGCGGCCTCGGCGGCCAGCACGGACCCGGCGGCCAGCATCGCGGTCTCGTCGGTGGCGCCGGACCGGGCGGCGGGACGTCCGGCCGCCTCCTCGTGCCCGAGCAGCCGCATCAGCACCTGCCGCGCGCCGGGCCGCCGCTCCGGGTCCTTCTCCAGGCAGTCGAGCACCAGTTCGCGCAGCGCGCCGTCGAGGTCGCCGAGGTCCGGCTCCTCGTGCAGGATCCGGTTGATCACCGCGGGGATGGTGTCCTGCCCGAACGGGGCCTGCCCGGTCGCCGCGAACACCAGTGTCGCGGCCCAGCAGAACACGTCCGCGGGCGTGCCGACCTCGTCGCCGCTGATCTGCTCGGGCGCCATGTAGGACGGGGTGCCGATCACCCGGCTGGTGAGCGTGGTGGCGCCGCTGATCGCGCGGGCGACGCCGAAGTCGATGACGCGCGGGCCGTCCGGGCCGATCAGCACGTTGTGCGGCTTGAAGTCACGGTGGACGATCTTCGCCTGGTGGATCGCCGCGAGGGCCGTCGCGGTGCCGACCGCGAGCCGGTCCAGCGCCGCGCCGCCGAGCGGGCCGTCCGCCTGGACCTGCTGGTTCAGCGACGGTCCGGGCACGTACTCGCTGACGATGTAGGGGCGGTCGCCGGTCGCGTCCGCGTCGATCACCTGGGCCGTGCAGAACGGCGCGACCTGCTTGGCGACCTCCAGCTCCCGCAGGAACCGGGCGAGCGCCTTGTCGTCCGACGTCAGCTCGGCGTGCAGCAGCTTGATCGCGACCTGCCGGCCGTCCTCGGCCACGCCGAGGAACACCGTGCCCTGCCCGCCCTCGCCCACCCGGCCGATCAGGGCGTACGACCCCAGCCGATCCGGGTCACCGGACCGCAGCGCCCCAACCTCCATGCGTGGAACCGTCCCTCTCTCGATCGACGGGCCGTGCCCCCCAGCCCGGATCACCCCTTCGAGTATGTGACGCCCGAAACCCGAGGGAAGTTCACCCGATCCTGCGACTCTACGACGCGATCTAGCAGGAGAACTACCCTAATACCAGCGCTTCTCACAGCGGTACGGCCGAGTAGGGTGTCGCCGAAGAGGAACTGACCGCATGGCAACGTCCGGCGGACGCCGCGCCCGCACCGGACGCCGCGCCCGCACCCGCTGATCTTTCCGCGTTCTCGGTACGATGAGGCCATCTTCACCCTTACGATGTCACGATCCGTTGCCAACAGGGAGCCCAGTGTCATGGCCGTTGCAGCCGTTGCGCATTACACGCTGTCGGACACTCCTTATGCCCTGTGGGTCCGGGGAGAACTCGCCGACGAGATCAACCTCCCGAACGACGGCAGCCGGGTCGAGGTCATCGGAGGAGAGATCGTCGTGTCACCCGCTCCCGCCTTCCGCCACAATCGCGTGGCAAAGGCCATTGACCGTGCAATGTACGCGGCAGAGACGGCCGATCCGGGGTTCCGCTGGGAAAGCGTGCAGACGAACGAACTCAATCTGGTACCGGTCAGAGACGGCTGCGTGCCCGACCTCATCATCATGGACAAGCAGGTCGCCGAGAGGGTCGACGATGAGGATCGCAGGCATGTGCTGCCCCACGAGGTAGAGGCGGTCGTTGAGATCACCTCACCGTCGAACGCCGGTTACGACCGCCCCCCGCGGCTTGTGCAGGCGCCCGGCACCAAGTGGAGTGCCTACGCTCAGTCGGGCATCCCGTTCTACCTGCTCGTCGACCGTGACCCGCAGATGCCCGGAGTCACCCTCTACGGTGAGCCGGACGTCCAGGCGGGAACGTACGAACCGCTCCACACGTGGAAGTTCGGCGAGATCATCCGGCTTCCGGAGCCGCTCGGCTTCGAGATCGACACCGAGCGGTGGAAGCCCTGGACGGAGTAGCTCCTACGGGGTGAAGTGGGGGAGGACCTCCGGGTTGGCCATGGAGTCGCGGTTGGCGGCCTTGTCGACCGGGGTGCCCTGGAGGATCCTGCGGACGGGGACCTCCAGCTTCTTGCCGGACAGGGTGCGGGGGATGCCGGGGACGGCGGTGATCTCGTCCGGGACGTGCCGGGGCGACAGCGCGGAGCGCAGTTCGCGCCGCAGGCTCCGCACCAGGTCGTCGGTGAGGGACACGCCCTCGGCGAGCTGGACGTAGAGGAGCAGCCGGCCTTCCTCGCCGAGCCGGCCGGTGTCGATGACGAGGCTGTCGGTGATCTCGTCGAACGCCTCGACGACGCGGTAGAAGTCGGACGTGCCCATGCGGACGCCGCCGCGGTTCAGGGTGGAGTCGGAGCGGCCGTAGATGACGCAGCCGCCGTCCGGGAGGATCTTGATCCAGTCACCGTGCCGCCACACGCCCGGATACATGTCGAAGTAGGAGTCCCGGTAGCGTTCGCCGTTCTCGTCGTTCCAGAAGAACACCGGCATGGACGGCATGGGCTCGGTGATGACCAGCTCGCCGACCTCGTCCACGACCGGCTTGCCGTCCTCGCCGAACGCCTCGACCTTGGCGCCGAGGCCGCGGCACTGGATGACGCCGGCGCGCAGCGGGAGCAGCGGCGACGGGCCGACGAAGCCGGTGCACAGGTCGGTGCCGCCGGAGAAGGAACCGAGCAGCAGGTCCTTGCCGACCGTGTCGTACACCCACGCGAAGCCTTCGGGCGGGAGCGGCGAGCCCGTGGAGCCGATGCCGCGCAGCCCGGACAGGTCGACTTCCTCGCCGGGGCGGCGGCCCTCCTTGGCCGAGGCCATGATGTAGGGCGCGCCCACGCCCATGTAGGTGACGCCGTTGTCGGCGGCGAGCCCCCATAGGTCGAGTGGGGCGCCGTCGTACATGACGATGGTGGAGCCCACCAGGAGGCCGCCGATGAGGTAGTTCCACATCATCCAGCCGGTGGTGGTGAACCAGAAGAACACGTCCTCGGGGCCGAGGTCCTGGTGGAAGGACAGGGCCTTGAGGTGTTCCAGGACCACGCCGCCGTGGCCGTGGACGATCGGCTTGGGAAGGCCCGTGGTGCCGGACGAGTAGACGACCCACAGCGGATGGTCGAACGGGACGTCCTCGAACTCCAGCGTGTCGCGGCCGGGACGGGGCAGGTCGGCGTAGTGCACCCCCACGCGCAGGCCCTCGGGGGTCGCGGCCGGGTCGAGGTAGGGGATCAGGACCGTGGCGGCCAGGCTCGGCAGCGCGGCCTCGATCTCGCCGACGATCCCGCGGCGGTCGAACCGCTTGCCGTTGTAGGCGTAGCCGTCCACGGCGATCAGGACCTTCGGCTCGATCTGCGCGAACCGGTCGATCACCGAGGAGGACCCGAAGTCGGGAGAGCACGACGACCAGATCGCGCCGAGCGACGCCGTCGCCAGGAAGCAGATCAGCGCCTCGGGGATGTTCGGGATGTAGGCGGCGACCCGGTCGCCCTTGCCCACGCCCAGGTCGGCCAGGCCCGCGCGGACCTCCGCCACGTGCAGCGCCAGCTCCCGGTAGGTCAGCACCCGGTGCCCGCCCGCCTCCGACCGGAAGACCACCGCCGTCTCGTCGGGTGTCTCCCGCGCCCTGCGCAGCGCGTTCGCCGCGTAGTTGAGGGTCGCGCCCGGGAACCACTTCAGGCCGTCCACCGGCATGGGGCCGCCCGTCCGGACGGGGCCGTCGCCGCGCTCGCCGACGACCTCGAAGTACGACCAGATCGCGTCCCAGAACGCGTCGACCTCCGTGACCGACCAGCGCCACAGGTCGTCATAGGACTCCGTGAGGACGCCGCGGTCCCGCAGCCATCGGGCGAAGCGGGTCACCCGCGCCTTGGCGACGACCTCCTGCGACGGCTCCCACAGCGCCGAACCTTCGGAAACCTCACGGGCCATCTCTCTCCCTCCCCGCCGCGCCACGGTGCGCGGCCATCCCAATATCGGCCCCGCTCCGCGTACCGCGCAACCTGCCCGATCCGCCCGCGGCTACGCGCCGGAGCACCGCCCCACCCCAGGTCAAAGCCCTGCCGGCGGGCGACCTCGCGCGCCCGCGCCTCGCCCTGCCCGCTCATCCCCGGCGCCCGGCGGTCACATCCGGGTGAGGTCGGCCACGGCGGCCACCACGGCGTTCGTGTCGGCGAGGGTGGCGAGGACGGTGCCGGCGCCGGCGGCGCGGAGTTCGGCCTCGGTGGCGCTGCCGGTGGCGACGGCGATGATCGGGGAGCCGGCGATGCGGGCCGCCTGGACGTCGCGGGGCGAGTCGGCGATGTAGACGGCCGCGGACTCGGGGTAGGCGGTGCCGTGGCGTTCGCCGGCGCGGCCGCGGGCCAGTTCGAGGAGGGCGGCCTTGCTGTAAACGCCGTTCTCGTAGCCGCCCGCGTCGAGGTCGAGGGGGTCGGCGAGGCCCAGCTCGGTCACCTTCAGCACGGCGTTCGGCTGCACCGAGCCGGTGAGGACGGACTGGACGACGCCCGGGACGTGCGCGAGCGCCCGTACCGCCTCGCGGGCGCCGGCGAGGACCCGGCCGTGGGCGCGCAGGTCGGCGCGGCGGGCCGCGAACGCCTCGGTGAGCGCTTTCACGAAGGCGGGCAGGTGGTCGTCGGTGGTGACGACGTCGTTGAACGCGAGGGTCTCGAAGATGATCTCGGACTCGGTGCGGCCGGGGGTCGGGGCGAGCCGGACGAGCGGCCGTCCGATGGTCCGCTGGAACGCCTCGGCGTAGGCGTCCCGGGTGACCCGCCCGACGTCGACCAGCGTGTGATCGATGTTCCACAGCACCAGGCGGTTCAGCGTCGACATCCCGTTCCCATGCGCGGTCGGAGGGGCGTGGGCGGGCACCGGTCCCGGTACCCGCGGCGGTCAAGCGAGCCTATCGTCCGGCCTGCCGCCCACGACCGCAACCGTCCGCGCGGGAGTGCGTCAGGGACCCATGTGGGGGTAGCGGTAGTCGGTCGGCGGGACGAAGGTCTCCTTGATGGAACGGGCGCTCGTCCAGCGGGTGAGGTTGAAGACGGAGCCGGCCTTGTCGTTGGTGCCGGACGCGCGGGCCCCGCCGAACGGCTGCTGGCCGACGATCGAACCGGTCGGCTTGTCATTGATGTAGAAGTTGCCGGCGGCGAAGCGGAGCCGGTCGGTCGCCTCGGCGATGGCGGCGCGGTCGTCGGCGATGATCGCGCCGGTGAGGCCGTATTCGGACACGCTCTCCATCTGGGTGAGGACGGCGTGGTAGTCGCCGTCGTCGTAGACGTGCACGCCGAGGATCGGGCCGAAGTACTCGGTCGTGAAGATCTCGTCGGCCGGGTCGGACGACTCCAGGACCGTGGGCCGGACGAAGTAGCCGCGCGAGTCGTCCAGTTCGCCGCCCACCAGGATCTTCATGGTGTCGATGCCGCGGGCGCGTTCGATCGCGCGGCGGTGCTTGGCGAACGCGCGGGCGTCGATGACGGCGCCCATGAAGGCCGACAGGTCCTCGGCGACGTTGCCCATGGTGAGGGACTCGGCCTCGGCGCAGAACTCGTCGCGCATCCCGTCCCAGACCGAACGCGGTATGTAGGCGCGGGACGCGGCGGAGCACTTCTGCCCCTGGTATTCGAAGGCGCCGCGGACGAGGGCCGTCTTCAGCACGGCCGGGTCGGCGGACGGGTGCGCGACGACGAAGTCCTTGCCGCCGGTCTCGCCGACGATCCGCGGATGGCCCCGGTAGCCGGTGATGTTCTCGCCGATCGCCCGCCAGAGGGTCTGGAACGTGCCGACGGACCCGGTGAAGTGCAGGCCGGCGAGGTCGCGATGGCGCAGCGCCACGCCGGAGACGGCCCGGCCGTTCCCGGTGACCATGTTGATCACGCCGGGCGGGAGGCCGGCGGCCTCCAGCAGCCGCATCGTGAAGTGCGCGGCGAGCTGCTGCGTCGGGGACGGTTTCCAGACCACGACGTTGCCCATCAGCGCGGGCGAGGTCGGCAGGTTCCCGGCGATCGCGGTGAAGTTGAACGGGGTGATGGCGAGGACGAACCCCTCCAGCGGACGGTACTCCATCCGGTTCCACACGCCCGGCGGCGACAGCGGCTGCTGCTCGTGGATCTGCCGCGCGTAGCCGGCGTTGAACCGCCAGAAGTCGATCAGCTCGCAGGCGGCGTCGATCTCGGCCTGCTGCACCGACTTGGACTGGCCGAGGATCGTCGCGGCGTTCAGCGTGGCCCGCCACGGCCCGGCGAGCAGTTCGGCGGCGCGCAGGAAGATCGCGGCGCGGTCCTCGAACGCCATGGCGCGCCACGCGGGCGCCGCCTCCCGCGCCGAGGCGATGGCCTCGGTCACGTCCGCCTCGGTGGCCTCGCCCATGCGGCCGAGGACGTGCGCGTGGTTGTGCGGCTCCACGACGTCGATCGGCGTGCCGGCGCCCATGCGCCGCTCGCCGCCGAGCGTCATCGTCAGCTCGGTCTGCGCCCCGCCGAGCTCCTTGATCCTGGCCTCCAGCGCGGCGCGCTCGCCGCTGCCCGGCGCATACCCCTTCACCGGCTCGTTCGCCGGTACCGGCACGGTGGTGACGGCGTCCATCTGGCGACTCCCTGCGATCCGACGGCGTTGTCGACGTGCCGAAGGACCTACCCGCCCACCCGCGAGCGAAATACCGGCCGCGCCGGCGTCATTGTGGGAGGCGACCCCACACCCTCGGCCAGGGCACTGGGCTAATCGAGCAGATGCGGGAGTTCCTGGGTGGCGTACCAGAGGAGTTCGTGGCCCTCGGCGCCGTCCACGGTGAAGCGGGCGTCCTCGTCGCCGGCGTCGGCGGCGGTGAGGGCGGCCACGGCGGCGGTGATGTCGGGGACGGCGGCGATGTCGTCCACGTGGCCGGAGGCGATCTTCTTCCAGGGGACGGGGGCGGACAGTTCGACCAGGGAACGGTCGCCGTTCGCGGGGCCGGCGGCACCGCGGGGCCGGCCGGCCGCGGCGTCGGGCACCTCGGCGGCGAGCACGACCCGGCGGCGCGGGGCGGACGGGTCGGCGGCGAGCAGCCGGAGCGAGGCGCGGGCGGCGGCGGACATCGCCGCGTACTCCAGCTCCTCCAGGTCGCCGCTCGCGTACCACTCGCGGAGCGCGGGCGTGACCGCGTGGGCGGCGAGCGGCGCGGGGCCGATCTCCCCCGCGGCGTGGACGCCGGCGAGGAGCGTGAGCGTGGACGGCAGGTAGACGCGCATGACGGTCAGCAGTCTGCCAGACCGTCAGGGCAGCAGGGCGAGGTCTCGCAGTTCGGCGATGGTGGTGTCGGGATCGGTGTGGTGGATGCCGCGGATGCCGAGTGCCTCGGCGGCGCGGATGTTGTGCTCGATGTCGTCGATGAACACGCATTCGGCGGCGTCCAGGCCGAGCAGGCCGAGGGCGTGCCGGAAGATCTGCTCGTCGGGCTTGCGCATGCCGACCTCGGCGGAGATCACGACGGCGTCGAAGAGGTCGGCGAACAGGTCGTGCGGGTACTCGTTGCCCCACGAGTTGGACAGCAGCGCGGTGCGGTTCCCGGCGGCGCGGACGGAGCGGAGCGCGTCGTACATCGGCTCGACGGGGGTGAACGCGCCGAACATGCGGGCGATGAGCCCGGTGGCCTCGACGGTGCCGCCGTCGACGGTGAGCAGTTCGGCGGCGAGGAGACGTTCGAACTCCCCGGTGGAGAGCGAGCCGTCCTCCAGCCCGTGGATCGGGTTCGTCCCGGCGCCGTCGTAGGCCTCCTTCACCCAGGCGCGCATCACGTTCTTGTAGTGCTCGGCATCGATGCGGTCGGCGGCGAGCCAGACGGCGATGGCGTCGGCGAGCGGGGAGGTGAGGACGCCGCCCCAGTCGGTGATGACGGCTTTCACGGGTCGTTCGGAGGGCACCCCCCGATGGTAGGCGATCCCGCCCAGATCAACCGAATCCCATTCTGCGTACACGTGGGTCCGCGCCATGCGGATCTTCGACGGCCCGGGCGAGGTGCACGTGCGCACCGTCGCCCGCGGGGAACTGCGCCGCTACGAGAACTGACCGGCGCCGTGGCTCGCACGGCGCGGACCCCCCATCGGCCGGCGTCTCCCCCCGCCGGTCCGTCCCTTCCGGTGCGCCGGCCGCCCGCCGTCGCCCCCCGATTTCACCTGCACGGTCCTTTCAGGCGGACCTCAGCCTCTGCAGTGCCTCGCGGACGCCGCCGTCCGCCTCCTCCAGCACCGTCGTCGCCCGTGCCGCGGGCACCTCGCCGAGCAGCGAGACCAGCGCGACGCGCGTGTTCCCCCCCGCCTCGGCCAGCGCGTTCTCGCAGGTACGGGCGTCCATCCCCGTCGCCTCGGTGAGAATGCGCACCAGCCGGGCGCGCAGCTTGGAGTTCAGCGCGTTCACGCTGATCATCAGGTTGGAGTAGGTGCGCCCCATCCTGATCATCAGCGTGGTGGAGAAGGAGTTGAGCACGAGCTTGGTCGCCGTGCCCGCCTTCATCCGGGTGGAGCCGCTGATCACCTCGGGCCCGGTGGCGAGCCCGATGTGCACCTCCACCTCGTCCCCGTACGGCGTGTGCGGGTTGCAGCTGATCAGCGCCGTGCGCGCCCCGACCGCGGCGGAGGCGCGCAGCGCCCCCACCACGTACGGGGTGCGGCCGCTCGCCGCGATGCCGACGGCGATGTCGCCCGGCCGGACGTCGCGGGCGTCCCGGCGGCCGAGGTCGGTGTCGTCCTCGACGCCCGAGACCGCCTGGGACAGCGCGCCCGGCCCGCCGGCGTGGTGGGCCACCACCCGGCCCCAGATGCCGAACGTCGGCGGCAGCTCGGCGGCGTCGATCACCGCGAGCCGGCCGGACGTGCCGGCACCGAAGTAGTGCACGCGGCCCCCTGCGCGCAGGGAGTCGACGGCGAGGTCCACCAGCCGGGCGATCTCGGGCAGGACGGCGGCCACGACCGTCGGCACGGTCGCGTCCTCTGTGTTGATCAGGCGCAGCACCTCCATGGTCGGCAGCATGTCGACATCGAGGGTCCGGGGGTTCCGGCCCTCCGTGGGGAGCTCGCAATCGATCACCGACGCCTCCGGTCGGGTCGCACGGTCCGTCCGCGGACCGCCTCGTACGTGGCTTCCAGGGCCTTGCGGGTCGGCCCGTAGGTGCGCTGCGCCACTCCGACGAAGACGCAGTCGACCACCGTGAGCTGCGCCAGCCGGCTGGCGGTGGCGCCGGAGCGGAAGGTCGTCTCCCGCGCGGCCGTCGTCAGGATCAGGTCCGCCACCTCCGCTATCGGGGACTTGGGGAAGTTGGTGAGCGCCACGGTCGTGGCGCCCCTGGTCTTCGCGACCTCCAGCGCGTCGATGGTCTCCACCGTCGCGCCGGTGTGCGAGATGCCGATCGCCACGTCGCCGATCCCGAGGACGGCGGCGCTGGTCAGCATGATGTGCGCGTCCGACCAGGCCGAGCAGACCCGGCCGATGCGGTGCAGCTTCTGCTGGAAGTCGGCCGCGACGAACGCGCTGGCGCCGACGCCGTAGACGTCGACCCGGTCCGCGGCGACGACCGCGTCCACGACCTGTTCGAGCATCTTGATGTCGAGCTGGGAGGCGGTCTCCTCCACGGCGCGGGCGTCGGCGAACGTCACCTTCTCGACGATCTGCTCAAGGGAGTCGTCGGGGCTGATGTCGCTGCCGATGATCCGTCCGCCGGCGGCGCTCTGGGCGCGTCCCGCCTCGGTGGCGAGGGTCAGCCGCAGCTCCGGGTACCCGTGGAACCCGATCGCGCGGCAGAACCTGATGACGGTGGTCTCGGACGTGCCGCAGGTCTGGGCGAGCTCGGTGATGGTGGAGTTGGCGACCCCCTCGGGGTCTTCGATGACGCGTTGCGCGACTCGTCGCTCGGCGGGGGGCAGCGAGGGAAGCAGGGAGCGGACCCGCACCACGGTGCTCAGCGGTGTGGCGTCCCTGCCGGGCGCCGCCTCCTCCGGCGGCGCTCCGGGATCCCCCGTGATCCCCCGCTCAAGGCCCTGTTCGGGGCCGATGGGTTTCCTCATGGAGGAAATTTTCTTACGTGCAGGATGTCCCGTCAACGGTAGAAAAGGCTACGGTCGCCCATGTGTTGACCCATTTGGCCGGTCCTTACGTGGTCGGTATCGACGCGGGTGGCACGAAAACCCGCTGCGTCGTGCTGACGCTAGGGGGCGCCCTGGCCGGTTCCGGCACCGGCCCCGGGGCCAACCCCAACTCCGGAGGCGACACCGCGGGGGCGCTGACCACCGCCCTGCGGGAGGCGCTCGGGGACCTGGACCGTACCCACATCCTCACCGGCGTGTTCGGCATCGCCGGTGCCGGCTCCGCCGGCCGGCCCGCCGCCGTCACCGCGGCGCGGCAGGCCTGGCAGGCCGTCGGCCTGCGCGGCTCGCCCGCGGTGGTGACCGATATCGCGGTGGCGTTCGCCGCCGGAACCAGCGAGCCCAAGGGCATCGTGGTGTTCTCCGGCACGGGCGCCGGCGCGGCGGTCATCAGCGACGGGACGATCGTGCAGCGCGCGGACGGCTACGGCTGGCTCGTCGGGGACGAGGGTTCGGCGGTGTGGCTGGGGAAGGAGGCCGTCCGCGCGGCGCTCGCCGCCTACGACGGCCGCGGCTCCCCGACCCTGCTCACCGATTCGGTCCCCCGGGCGCTGCTCGGCGCCACCGTGGTCGCGGAGATGGACGCGGAACGGCGAAGACCCCGCCGCCCGGGGGCGCTGGCCATGGCCGGCGCCCCTTCGTCGTCACCGGGCACCTCCGTGCTGCCGCAGGCCGCTTCGCTCACCTCCGGTGGGGCGCCCCCGAGCGGGGGCGGGACGGGTACCGCCGTGCTGCTCCCCGACGCCCCCTGTCCCCCATCCGGCGGCGGTCCGCCCGGCCACGCCGGGCATACCGGGCCGCCGGGCTCGCTGGGGCCGCCGGGCCACCCGGTGGCCCCCGATCCACCGGGGCATCCCGGACTGCCCGGGGCACCGCCGAATCCCCGGCTCGCCCAAGCGATCATCAAGGAGGTGTACGGCCGCCCGCCCGCGGCCCTCGGCCGGCTCGGCCCGGTGGTCGCCGCCGCCGCGGCCGCCGGCGATCCGGTGGCCAGGCGCATCACCGAGGAGGCCGCGCAGTGGCTGCTGCGCGACGTCGACGCGGTGCGCCCGGCCCTGCCCGACCCCGGCGCACCGGTCGTGATGCACGGCTCGGTGCTCCGTGAAGGCCCCGTCGCCGAGGCCGTCCGCAGCGGGCTGCGCGACCGCTTCGCCGAGGCGCCGCGCCGCGCCGGCGACGGAGCCGTCGGCGCGGCCGGGATGGCGCTGCGCCGTCTCGGCCACCCCCTGCCCGGCTGAGCCGTTCCGCCCGCGCGGAAGGCGACCCGGAACCCGGCCCGGCCGTCCATGGCCCGGCCGACCGGACGGCATCACGGCCGTCCAGTGCATCGCGATGGACCCCACAGGATCCGCAACGCCTGCGAGTCCGGGGTCCATCGTGATCAGTGTGACCACGGTGACACCAGAGCCACCCGAGATCGAGTCGACAGCGGACGGGGGAGCGGCTACCGTCGCGGGCGTCCGATGCGACCGAGGAACCGAGACCACGTCGGGGGGCCTGGTCAGGTGCGTGCTTCACGTCCCCTCGCGCTCGCGGCGGCGGCCCTGCTGGCCTGCGGGGTCGCGGGCTGCGGCGGTGGGAGCGGCAAGAGCGGGCGGACGCCGTCCGCCGAGTCCGCCGCGCCCGGCTCACCGACCGCCCGGACGGCCGCGCCGGACGCGTGGATTCCCGGCCGCGTCGCGAAGATGAGCGTGGAGGAGAAGGTCGGCCAGCTGTTCGTGCCCGCCTTCTCCGGCCCCGCCGACGCCCTCGCGAAGATCCGCGGGTATCACGTCGGCGGGCTGATCTACTTCCCGGAGAACTTCGGCTCCCCCGCCCGGACGGCGGCGCAGTCGAACGCGCTGCAGAAGGCGTCGAAGATCCCGCTGCTGCTCGGGGTGGACGAGGAGCAGGGCATCGTGTCGCGCACGCCGTTCATCACCCGGTTCCCCGGCAACATGGCGCTCGGCGCGACCCGCGATCCGGCGGACGCGCGCGCCGCCGCCCGCGTCACCGGCACCGAGCTGCGCGCGGTCGGCATCAACCTCGACTACGCGCCGGACGCCGACGTGAACGTGAACCCGCGCAACCCGGTGATCGGGCTGCGCTCGTTCGGGTCCGACCCGGCCCTCGTGTCCACGATGGTGACCGGGGCCGTCGGCGGCTACCAGGAGGCCGGGGTCGCCGCCACCGCCAAGCACTTCCCCGGGCACGGCGACACCGCCGTCGACAGCCATACCGGCCTGCCGGTGATCGGGCACTCGCCGGCGCTCTGGAAGCGCCTGGACGCGCCCCCGTTCACGGCGGCGATCGCGGCGGGTGTCGACGTCATCATGACCGCCCACATCGTCGTCCCGAAACTCGACAGGTCGGGCGATCCGGCCACCCTGTCGAAGCCGGTGCTGACCGGGCTGCTGCGCGAGAGGCTCGGCTACCAGGGCGTGATCACGACGGACTCGCTGCAGATGGCGGGGGTGCGCGAGAAGTACGGCGACGCGGCCGTCCCGGTGCGGGCGATCAACGCGGGCGCCGACCAGCTGCTGATGCCGCCGAGCCTGCCGCGCGCCTTCAACGCGGTGGTGCGGGCCGTCCGATCCGGGAAGATCACGCAGAAGCGGCTGGACGAGTCGGTCACCCGCATCCTCCGGCTCAAGCAGCGGCGCGGCCTCTTCCAGGGGACGGCCGTCGACCCGGCCAAGGCGAGCGCGGCGGTCGGCGCGTCCGCGCACCGGGCCACGGCCCGGCAGGTCGCCGAGCACGCGGTCACGCTCGTCCGCAACAGGGGCGGGCTGCTGCCGCTCAGGGGCAGGAAGGTCGCCGTGTCCGGTCCGGGCAGCGCCAGGCTCCAGGCGGCCCTCCGCCGCCATGGCGTCGCGACCGCCTCCCCCGGCTCCGCGGACGTCACCGTGCTGACCACCGAGAACGCGGGAGCGGCGACGGCGTCCCGGGTCCGGGCGCTCGGCCCGAAACCGGTCGTGGTCGCCGCGCTCGGCCGTCCCTACGACCTGGGCGCGGCGGGCGGCGCGGCGGCGGCGCTCGCCACCTACTCCGCCGGCGCGGTCTCGATCGACGCGCTCGCCAAGGTGCTGAGCGGGGCGGTGAAGCCGACGGGCAGGCTGCCGGTACCGGCGGGCGGCAAACCGGCCGGATACGGACTCGGCTACCCGTGACCAGGGGTTTCGATGGACGCGGGAGACCGGTTCCTGGGAGGATCGGGCCGCCTTCTTCCCCCGGGGGTCTCCGTGCGCGTCCGTCCGTTCATCGCCGCCGCCCTGCTCGTGCTCCCGCTGCTGGGCGCCTGCGGCGGGCAGGACAAGGTCACGATGCCGCCGCTCACCCCGGAGCCCGGCGACTCGCAGCCGGCCGACCCCGTCGCGGCGGTGCCGGCGAAACAGACCTTCCCGGCGCGGTTCGTGCTCTACCGGTACCTGCGCGGCATCGCCGCCGGGAACGCCGGGGTCTGCGGCTACCTGACGCCCGCCTACCAGCGGGCGGTGTTCGGCGGGCCCGCCGCGTGCCGCGCCGGGTTCGTCCGGGCGCGCGCGAAGCTGCGCCCCCGGGACATCGCCGCACTGCGGGGCGTGACCGTCCCGTCCTGCGAGCCCGGGCCGGGCGGCGGCTACACGGTCCGCTTCGAGGACCTGGCCTGGAAGGGTGAGCCCGCCCGTCCGGGCGGTCTCCTCACGGCGAGCTTCACCCTCCGCGGATCCGGCGCCCACTGGCGGATCACGCTCTGACGGTCACAGGCCCAGGGCCGCCAGGCCGGGGAGATGCGCGCGGGCCGCCTCCCGTGCCCGCCCGGCCGTGCGGGCCTCGCGGGCGGCGGCGGCC